>PLZN01000419.1 GCA_003152195.1 Acidobacteriaceae bacterium | reverse complement strand
GGCGGCGGTGCTGTCTCTCTTCTTTCTCTGGATCGGTTTCCGCCTGGCGCGTTTCCTCGTTTCGCGCTACGGGCCGCGCTGGCACATTGCTTCGCTCGAAGACTGGGCGGCGACAGCCCTGTTGTTGCTTGTGCTCTCCATCCTCTCCTTCGCCGCCGAGCCCATAAGCAACAGCATCAGCCGCGTGCAGGAGCACCAGGCGGATGTCTTCGGAAGCGAGGTAGTCCATGGCATCGTTGCCGACCCGGGGAAAGTGGCCGCCGAGTCATTCCAGCGCATGGGGGAACAATCGCTCGAGTACCCCTACCCGTCGCCTTTCGTAGTCTTCTGGACTTACACCCACCCACCCACTGCCGCCCGCGAGGCGTTTGCCGCGGGCTACGATCCGTGGCAGCCTGGAGGCCACCCGCGGTACTTCAGCAGGTAGGATGATGGCAGAGGTAGTTGCATCATCATGCCCTGTTTATTCTGCAAAATTATTGCCGGCGAGATTCCTGCGAAGATGGTCTTTGAGGACGATCTGACTTGCGCATTTAACGACATCAATCCTCAGGCGCCCACGCATGTCATGGTCGTGCCGCGCAGACACATTGGCTCTCTGGCCGAATCGGGCGCCGAAGACGAGGAATTGATAGGACACTTGCACCTCGTCGCGGCGCAGATTGCCGGCAGCCATGGCCTGTCGAACGGCTTCCGCACGGTGATCAACACCGGGCGAGACGGCGGACAGACGGTCGACCACCTTCATGTCCACCTGCTTGGCGGGCGCGCTATGCATTGGCCCCCGGGCTAAACATCTCTCTAGCTACTCGGCTCGCTTCCTCCGAGCGCGAGTAGTAGAAATAAGCCGTGTCCTGGAACGGACGGAGACATCGTTGACCACGCTTGGGGTATGGCGAATAATGTCCGGCGAAGAGCGAACCAATTCGCTTCATGCGATGTGAGCCCGATCCAATATTTCCCCAGAGTACTCGCGTCGGCAATGCATCACAGTGCTGGTGATGTTCTTGAGTACCGCTTCGTCGGCAAGCTCGAACGGATAAATGATCTCGATAAATGCCGGTACATCCTCGAGGGCCGCCGAGCGGACTTCGCTCGCGAAGCCGGCGACATCGAACAGACCGCGGCGATCGGGCCAACCCCAGTGAGAGTCGCTCTGGAAATCAGTGTTCTGCAAGTGGAAGGCGCCGATAGAATCACCGAGTCCGTTGAGCCATTCGGGCATCCTTGCGCGTGGCCCGTACAGCGGTTGATACAAGGCGTGGCCGATATCGACGAGAAGTTTCACGGAAACTGCACAGCGGCCATCGAGATCTTTCAGTAACTTCTTCCCCTGATCAACGGTATACGGAACCTCGCGCGCAAGTGGTGTGCACTCTATCTGGAGCCGGTCCAGGCCCGCCGCTCGCGCCATCTTCGACAACTCGACCACGGCATCCAGCAGGTCCTGGTAGCGTTTTTCACGCCGCTTGGGATCGGCAGCGTCGGCCACACTCATGCCGCCCAGCGGACCTCCTGAAGTCTTCGCTCCAATCTCGGCGGCTACGTCGAACGCGCGCTTCCACCACTCCATCGAGGCGTGACGCCCGGCTGCATCCGGATGCAGCAGACCATCGAAGCAGTAGTTAGCGAGGCCGCTAAACGCGCTCTCGATTTGCAGGCCCCAGTCGTTCGCAGCCTTCCGTACATCCGCGGCCATCCGGTGGCGCGACGCATCCGGCCACCAGGGATCGAGCAGATCATAGGTAAACTGCACTAATTCCAGACCAAGCGTTTCACGAACTAGTTGGGCCCAGACGGGAGGCTCCACCCAGCGCTTGATCGCAAAGCTGAGATTGATTCCCAGGTTCATGACAACTCTCCTTGTACCGCACTACTCGAGATTGGTATGGCGAGCGCGCATCTCGTCCGGCGACTGCCCCAATTTTTCGCGCAAAAGAATGGAAACCAGATCGAGGAAAACGAGCTGGACGGCTTCGTACAGGCTTCCCATGGGCAGCAGGCCTGCCGAGACGGCGCGGTCATCAGCCATGGTTTGCGCCGGGAGGTGGATTACTACGTCCGCACTCCGCGCCGCCGCTCCGGCGGGCTGTGCCGTGACAACCATGGTGTGAGCGCCAGCCTCGCGGGCTACACCGAGCAATGCCAAGACAGTAGAAAAGGAGCCCGGTCCGGCACTCACCAAAAGCAGATCGCCTTGACCAATGGGGGGTGCGGTCATATCTCCGACAACACAGGCATCCAGTCCAAGATGCATGAGACGCATGCACAAGGCCTTCATCATGAGCCCTTCGCGCCCGACACCATAGCAGGCGATGCGCCGCGCTTGTAGGATCCCAGCACACATGCGCTCGGCGACATCATCGCCGACCAGTTCGAAGACAGCGCCGATCTCCGAAAGTGCTGTCCGAGCCATGGCTTGAAGCGTACCGCCGTTCTTATCCATGAGCTCCCCTGGTTAAAGCGGTTTCGCAATTACTGTGGCCTGATATAAGGTCGCGAGGTGTGGTTTTCCTTGGGAGAAAACCACGAAAATGGCTTTCGCTCCCCCGGATTTCCTGCAGTGCGGCACTCGCCGAGGGCAATCATGTGCGGCTTTCTTCACGGAAAGCCGCATGCAGTTCGGTGGTCCGCCAAGCTCCACAGGAAATCCGGGTTCGGTCTACACCAATTGCGAAACCGCTTTAGAGTTCCTGACCCGGCGTCCTATCAATATCCATGGCAAGGTTCCTTAAGCCGACGCACAACGAATGCTACTCTCGCTTGATACGGAGGGCGATATCGACCGTGTAGGAGGGAGTGTCCATGGAGCGAGTTGCTCCAGACTGCCTGAACTCATCGGTGGCGAGAACGGAATAGGACGCGGGATCCATCCACTCTGCTTTGTAGTTGCCAGGCGGCAGACTTAACACCAGGGTTTCTTTGTGTTGCCCGGGCGTTACGGTATAAGCCGACCCATCGCCACCCTCACCATGGTGGATGTAGAGAGCGTATTGCTTCCCGTATTGGCTGATACCGCGATAGTGTGTCTCCCTATCGAATCCACTCACAACAAAGCCCTTGTCCGGGACCATGTCTACGAAGCTGAAGCTTTCGAGGAAGGTCTTAAGATTGCGGAGCGCACCCAGGAGTTTGGCATTCTCGGGGGTGTTTCCGGCAGGGTCCTCGGGGGTGAAGAGACCGTTTAGCTGGTTGAAACTGGCTCCTCCGCCGACCATGAACTCCCATGCTTCTACTCTTGAATCTGCGACCTTGTCTCCCGAATACAGGGGGTAATAGTTGGTCTCGTTTTGCTCAATCGGCTTGTTATGACGGTATTCACGATCGAGGCCTTGGAGTCCTCCCATCTCCCAATCGCGCGTGTGCCATAGGTATTGGGTAACTACGATTGAGTTCAATGGGTTGCCGGAGAAATCGATCGGGCCATCGACGGGCCCCTGCACTTCCTGGCCTATCAAGTGCTTCTTGGGAAGATTTTCTTCCGCGTTGTGAGTGACCTCCAGCATATGGGCTACCCAGGGTCCTGCCTCCTCGACCGGGGTGAAGAGGGACGGTTCGTCGCAGACTTCGAGGATGACGTTATCGAAGCCATTGACCTCCTGAACGATCTTGCGCACGTACGCGGCTTGTCTTTCCACCAGCACAGGATCCTTCAGCGTTTGTGCATCCTTGTAGCCCCCGTGGCCGACACCCTGGATATTGTTTTCAAAGTAGAGGGGGCTCAGCGGCCAGGTATCCCCGTATTGGGAATTGAACAGGCATACCTCCACCACAATGCCACGCTTGGCAGCTTGCGTGATGAAGTCCTTCAAGCGCTCAAAGTACGCCGGGTTCCATTGATCGAGATCGAACTTGTTCCCTGAGAGCAGGTAGCCAGGTTGATTGCTGCGAGCCCAGGGGAGGATGAGCTTTGCCGGCTTTACACCCAGCGTGTTCCCGGGCATGAATTTGCCCATCGGTTCGAAGAGAACTCCGGGATAAATCCGAGTGTAGTTGAGGCCATAAGCCTGAAGGGCATTCAGATACGGGACGTAGTCGAACTCGCCATTGACTACGGCCCCGTAGTGTTCGGCCGAGGTAATCAACACCGTAGGCTTTCCCTGGAAGAAATAATAGTGCGGGTTGGTAGAGTCGATCCTGATGGTCTGCGCGTTGGCCCGCACGGCCAGAAATATCAGGATGAGAGCAGCGGTTCGCATCACTTTGAAGCGTCTAGTAACAGGACCCAGTCGCTGTCACCGTCGTGGTTGATTCCAGGCGGCGTAAATTGCTGGGTACCCTTGTTGGGGAATGGCTGTCCTGATATTGACGTGTACGTTCCGTTTGCGGGATCAAACCACTTGGCATTTGCGGGCGCCTTCAGACTCGACATATTCACGGTGATCGTCCGTGCGGTTGGCATGTAGGCAACCACAAACCCACCATCAGGGGTCTTGGAGGCGGTGGCATAATCGCTGTTGCTGACAGGGGTTTGCAGGTCCCCGTAATTTCCAAGTCCCGCAGTGAGTACCGAATGGTCCTGATCCGGAACAAGATCCTGCCATGGTAAGCCAGAAAAGAAGTCTTTCCAAATGGTGACCTGGGCCGCTCCGGGAGTGTCGATATAGTACTTCCACCCGGACGCGAACGACCACGTATAGAAATTACCGTAGAACTGTCCCTTACCTCCGCTCAGCATGGCCCAATACTCTTCGCGTCGAAGGACCGGAGGCGTCCCGTAATCGGACACCCGGCCGACTCTCTCTAACTCGTAATGCGCTTCCATCAGGAAGACGGGCATAACAGGAGTCTGATTGTAGTTATGCAACACTTGAATATAGGTCGGTCCGTATATGTAAGCGCCGTTGACAGAGATGATCGCCGCCCATGACACATCATCGAGAGAGGAGCCAAATGGCGGGTCAAACTCGACGGTTTGAATATGCCCTGGGTCCGCGGACTTGATGCCTTTGGCTACTGCTCTGACCAGTGCGTCATCGCTCTCTTTCCGCCAACCACCAAAATCGTTTCCGTTTAGCCAGGCGACGTTGGGAAACTTCTTGTAGCGGTTGCCGAGGTATTGGCCATAGGCGTTAGCGGCGGTGGGGCCGTTGTTGCGTAGCGTCATGAGCCATCCCGCCGTCTCGATGGGATCGATGAAGATCAATATGTTGTGCTTTGCCCCGAGCGTGACGATGTGGTCGAGGCGTTGGAAGTAGGCTTCGTTGGGCTTGGAGAGATCATAGTACGTGTGATCTGTCCCCCCGGGGAGAAACCCGGTGAACGGACGAATACCGTCAGGTGTGGTGGCGTAGATGTTGGTGATAAAGTCCCGGCCGCCACAGAGTACGTCTACCCACCCCATGGTGTTGAATCCGTGGGCCTGGCGGTCGGCGAAAAAGTCGTCGATTTCCTTCTCATTCAACCTGGAAATCAATCCTTGCGGCGTATCTCCGACGATCAGAAATGGGGTGTTGTTCTGGTCGACCAGATAGCGTCCGTTGGCGCTGACTTTGACCGGATAGGCTGGTGCGCCGGCGGTAGACGCCTTGGGCGATGCCGTAGCCACCGGCGTGGGCGCCTTCGGGCCGCAAGACATCAGCAAGCAAAACGCCATGAGCATTACGGATAGTTTCAGGGCTGGGCTGTAGAGGTTACGGGTTTTCATTTGCTTTCGTGACTTATCCTTCATCGCGTTACATCCTGCGGGCCGGCTCGGGCTCTCGCAGGATGCAACGTCAATCAATTCATCTATGAGACAGTTTCTAGAATTCCACGCGGAACGTCGCTTGTCCTACCCTATTGCTGATTTGGGAGCTCAAGTTGGTGATCTGACCAAACGTGGAATCGAGGGAATTCTGGTCGGGTGCTTCAAGTTGCGTGCGATTAAATGCGTTGAAATAGTCAATCCGCAGACTGGCTAGCAGGCGCTCTCCAAGACGGAAGCTTTTGATTGCGTCGAAGCTCTCGATTCTCAAAGGCGGCGTTCGCAAGGCTCCATACGAGCGCTGTGAATTGCCAACTTGCCAAGGTCCAGTGTTTTGGAAGGCATTGGTCGAGAATTGGATGGGTGCGGTCGCCGTTTTGCCGGTGAAGTACGCCTTCGATATGCCGTAATTGTAGGTTTTCAGCGGCACTCCCGGGAGCAGATCTGGACGATCAAAGCTATTCACGAGCAATGGGTTGTAACTATTGGTAATTTGCATTGGGGTACCGCCCTGATAATTCAGGATTGCGCCGATATGCCAACCACCCGCCAGCTCCGACACGAGAAGATTACTGTTATTCAGATATTTCTTTCCGCGGCCGAACGGCAACTCATAAGTTCCCACGAACTTAACCATATATAGCTGATCTTGCCCCCAGGAAGGCCCCCATTCCAGCCGCGGATTGTATGCATTCATCCCGTTATATGCATACGGTCCCGATCCAACCTGCTGATTCGACACATTTCTAGCCAGCGTAAAGTTGGCAAGAAAGGCTAAACCACCCGCGAAGCGCTTCTCCGCCTGCGCCTGGAATGCGTTGTAGAAGGCCGTTCCATCCATCTCATTGACAGGAAAGTAGCCGCCGAACTGGGGGTAAGGAGTCAAGGCCTGTTCCAGGATCGCCGAACTGCCAAACTGCTGCACGAACTCGGGATATGGAGGCGTGAAACCGGCAGCTACGACATCCGGAGAAAGGATATTTTCACCCAAAAGGCTTCCGTATTGCAGGACCGACGGGTTGGGCTGGTTGGAAAGCTCCAAGGTAGTCGGTATATGAATTGCGCGGTTACCAATATACGCAAGCGACAAGAACATATTCCATGGAAGCTCCCTTTGTACCCTGGCGCTCCACACTTGAACATAGGGCGCCGTGCCCACCGACGGCGAGCTAGGCAGGTTGGGATGAATGTTGCGCTTGTTGTAATTGAAATCGAAAATGACGCCGGCGTTTGCAATGGTCGGAGTAAACGGAGTTTGCTGCGGCAGCTCCAGTGTTTGGCTGTCCCAACTTCCATAACCCGGAACACTGCTGCCTGTGGAGGAACGCAGAAACGAGCCGTTCAGCAGGGATCCCATGAAGGAAGCAGAGAAAGCAGTCCCATATTCATGGGCGCCACCATTGAGAGTGGAGACGTAGAAACCGGCCTGGACCACCGTTTTCTGGTCGAGCTGGTATGAGAAGCCAATTCTGGGCTGAAAGTACCTCCAATGAATGTCCGCGCGGGTGATTCCGGAGCATCCGGTACAAGTACCGAATTTGGTGGCGGCGCCCGGCAGGCCGCCGGCGCCCGGGTTGGGTTCTGTACGATCCGCAAAGATGATATCGTTATGGGTTTCTGTGAATGGAACCAGGACGTCGTAACGCAGGCCAGCATTCAGGGTGAGGTGTTTACTTAGCTTGAAGACGTCCTGGGCATAAAAAGCAAATGCTTTGTTTCGCAGATTCAGTTCAGAGGAGGAGATGCGTTCGCTGGCATCGACTTGCCCCAGAAGGAAACTTGCGAAGGAGCTGCCATATGACCCAAAATTCGGATCGTTGCTGTTTGGGGTGGAAGTGTTTCGCTGGCTAAAGTTGAACGTGCCGGCACAAAAATCGCAATCGACAGTGTCTTGGAACGTGCGCCGGAACTGTCCGCCAAAATTGAAGGTATGGCGTCCTTTATTCCACAGCCAGTTGTTCGCCAGCACGATCCCGAGCATGCGGTTGTTGATTACGGTAAGCCCGCCTTCACAGCATTCAAGATAAGCGCCCCCAGCGACTCCCCAGGCTGTTAATGCGTTTTGGCCATCGAAATTGACAAGTGGGAATGTGGTGCTGCCGGCTACAGCCCCAAAACTGACCTTATCATTTCCATTGTGTTGACCGATGACATTGCCGATCCCATCCGCTCCAGCCGTGATCACGAGATTCGGGTTAACAGTCTTGACATAGTTCAGCAGGAATCCTGAACCAAGTTGGGTGTTATTGATTTGACTTTGTAGAGGATTGGTGGCCGGTACGATCGGAGCCGAGGTAAAGGTAGGCGAACTAAATATATCGCGCCATTGGCTGAAATGAACGCTTTGCGAAGCAGTCAGAGTTTCGTCGATGGTATAGGCCCACAAGGTCTGTCTAATGGGGATGGAAGAAATCGCTGGAGACTTATTGCTCTGCAGGCCGGACACCAGGCCGGCACGATCCGGATTAGGGATGCTCGGTAACAGGGCAGCAGCGAGGGGACTGAAGCGTGATTGAGGAATGATATTGCCGGGAAACGGTTGGCCTGTTTGAGGATCGTAGATCGGTATCACATTGCCCGCGGTATCCACGAAACTGCTGAAGTCGCCGCTCTTCATCGCCGCAGTCGGCACGGTTCCAATGCTGGTCTGAGCCTGATTTTGCTTGAACCTGTCCCAACTGAAATGGAAAAAAGTGCGGTTCCTGCCGTTGTAGAGTTTGGGCAGAAATACCGGGCCGCCCACCGTAAATCCGTAGTTATTCTGCTGGTCGATCGGCGGCGTTGGTTTTCCGTCGGCCGAGTAGCGGATGGGGAAGAATCCATCGGAATCAAATAATTGATTGCGCAGAATATCGAAGGCATCGCCGTGAAGATCGTTGGTGCCGGATGCCATATTGAAGGTGACCGCGCCTTGCCCCAGGCCAAATTGCGGGTCAAATGTGGCGCTTTCGACGCGGAACTCGCTTACTGCTTCATAGGGCGGATTGATGTACGTTTGATTCCCCTCAAACTGGACAAATGCGACAGGAACACCATTGAATTGAACATCATTTTCAAAGCTGACCCCGCCGTTGATGACATGCGAGGTAGGACCTCCCTGCACCCCGGGCGCGAGGTACATAAATGAGTCGACCTGCCGTGCCAAGCCGTTGATTTCAATGGGAGCGTTCTTGATCAACTCGGGCTCGACGGTTGTGCCTATGCCCGGCGAGGTGGTGTTCAGGGAAATGTCGGCTTCCTTTACCGAAACAGTTTCCGACGTCGCCCCGGGTGTCATAGACACGTTGACGCTCGATACCTTGGCTACTTCGACGGTAAGTTGTGTCTTGAACGTCTTGAATCCCGGCGCCTCCACGGTGACGGTGTAGTCACCGGGAATCAGGCCGATAACGTTAAATGCGCCGGCCGAAGAGCTCACCGCCTTGGCGACCACGCCGGTTTGATCATTGGCTACTGAAATCTGCGCGCCTTGAATGACAGCTCCGCTCGAATCCGTAACGGCGCCATCGATGCCGGTTTGCACCTGGGCATTCAACGGGGCACCCGAAAACAGCGCGGCAACACAAAGCATAAGGACGGCTAGAAAGATGGCGGTAGTCGAACTCAGGCTGCGTATCCTGGCAAAGTCTGATTTCTGAGTCACAGTGTAACCCTCCTGAAATTTGGCCCGGCGGTCCCATGAGCGATGCGGCCAAGTCTGGCGACAAGTGCAGAAAGAGGGTATTTGTGTATAAGCTAGCGACGGAGCGCCGGGTTCTGCTGCTCGGGCCAAACAACCGAGTTGTTGTTAATGTTGAGCCGGTGCACCCAATGGGTATAGTGAATTCCCATGATTCTTTATTGGAAAAACCTACAGGGAACCAGGGGAGTTTGTTTAGAGAGCGGCTCCATTGTTGCCGGGACAGCAAATGTGTTTTAAAGCGAAACATCGTTGCAGGGTGGAGACTTGTGGTGCGATCCAAAGCCGGTACCCTTCACGGCCGGGGACGCGATCAGTGGTTTTCCGTAGAGGTCTCTTCACAGCCGGTGGGGGGTTCGGCATGGCATCCTAGCGGCGCGGGGGGGAGTGTGCGCGTTATGCGCACTATGCTCGTTAAGTCTCCGCGCCGGCGGCTAAAAGCCCCTGAGGGCAGTTTTCGCCCGAGATGTGCTGAAAGGCATTCCCTCGGGGCCAAAGGCCCAATGATGCGACCGCTTTTATTGCGCGGTAAGCGACCTAAGCGATCTAAGTTACTTTTTGTTACTGACGACATAGCAGCGAGTCATCACCCTTCGGCCCTTCCCAAGACTGCGCGGCGTCGCGGCAGCATTTTGACACCGCATCTATATAGATACATTTTCTTCGCGGTTAGGTGCATCAGAACCAGAGCGCGGAATATGGCGAGCGGAGGAGAGAACAACCGCTCAGGGATCATCCGCAATTTGCCAGCTCGACTGGCGTCTCGCCGGCCTGCATAGCCAACAGTTCCGCTCGTCTACGGGCGATATCCGAAAGTGATGGAAGACGATGGGGCACCCCTTGAACCGAGGCACAACGAAGTCCTCCGGCTGCCGCGGCGGGGGGAAGTGTGCGCCTTAACGCCCTAAAGCGGTTTCACAATTACTGTGGTCTCATAAAGATCGCGAGGTGTGGTTTTCCTTGGGAGAAAACCACGTAAAGGTCGTTCGCTTCGGTCTGCACCAATTGCGAAACCGCCCTAAGCGCCTAAAGTCTCCGCACCGGCGACTTTTGTCTCTCCCATGCTTTGACACTATACGGGTGCCGATGGTCCGTCGAAAGCCAGGAGTGCATAGCCGGCGTGACCTGACGTAACCGCAACTTTTTGGGCGAGGGTGAGATTTGTCAGCCAGGGAGTCAATGGGGGCAGCGTGGCTTGCGTGGTAATCGTTCCGTCTGTCCCCTTTTTTTTGTGTCCCCTTTTTTTTGTCCCCTTTTTTTGCCGCATCGGGAGTGGGGCTAATCTGGGCCCGAAAGTTAGTGCTATGTGTATCCGCTATTTGTATCAAGGCGAGAAGGGCCGCCGTCAGGAAANNCAGAGTTTTTCCGCAGCCCGTGAAGCACGTATAGTACGGGCTTGAAGCCCGTACCCTTCACTCCTTAGGGAAACACGGAATTTTTCCGCAGCCTTTATAGCACGTCCTCTTCGGCTACTTGGCTTGCAGCAGCAAGACCCAGTCGTTGTGATCGGGAGCGACAGGTGAGGTCCAGGATTGGCCTTCGGCCGGCGGGAGGTCGATCTTCTCTCCTGAAAAAGCGTTGAACCAATAGGCCTCATAGGGGCCAGACTTCAGCTGGATGGTTACATCGCCGCCGCGCGGCAGGTAGACCGCATAGGTCTTGCCCAGATCAGCGAGGCAATAATTGCCGTTGTTGACAAATTCGTCGTGGGGATTGGTCTTCCACCAATCAAAGCTGGTGAAAAAGTCGACCATGTGGCCGTAACCCAGAAACATTGTCATGGTGTCATCGCCGCGTCCATTCATCCAGCCGCCGCCCATATCGGGCCAGATATTGGTTCCACGCCGCGCCGTCTCCCCAGCCGTCTGGTATCCGCCCGCCATCGCTATCTCCCACGCGGTTCGGCGCAGAGTGTCGGCGGAATCCGAGCCGGGAAGGGCCCATAACGGATAGTGATCTTCGTAGCCGTACTCCTCATTCGTCTGGGGGATGATGCGCCCTGCTTCTTGCTGCAGTTTTCGTGATTCGAGCATCAGCCGGTGCTGATCTCGCGACCACTCCTGATATGAAGTGAAGCCGAACCAACTCGATGCCCTATCCTGGTGGGCAATTTTTGTAGGGTGGCTGGTTTCGAGGTGTTTGTACGGATCCCATCCCTGGATCAGCATTCCGGTTTCATGGGTCCACTTCTCGTCGCGGTAGGAATCCAGGTCATCTCCAAGATCCCAGGTGATGTTTGAGAACGCTCCGAACCGGGCCGCCGCGTAGCGAATGAAGCGATGCTCGTCGCCGCTCCCCGCCGCAGGGTGAATTTTGCCGTCGCTCATATCGAGCACGAGGGAGATGATCATGTCTCGATCTCGTGCGAACTTCAACATGCGCTCGTATTTCTGCCAGTAGGAGACGTTGAAGCGAGAGTAATCGAAGCCCGGATGGCTGAAATCATCGGTTTTTTCCGCAGGCCATGGCGTCAAAAATACCGTCCAACTGGAGCCGATCATTACCGGCTCGCCGTAAAACATATTTGTTCGTCCCGCGACAGCCACTCGTATGCGATTGACCTGGAGCCGATGGAGCCGCTCAATACTGTATTGAATGGTGCGCTCATCTCGCCAGCCCATCAGCCAAAATGCGGTGGTGCCATTGAAGAAATAATGTTCTCCGGTTCCCTCCCAGATGAAGTGCCATGGATATTTCGGATCGACCCCTATCGTTCCCCGCCTACGCGCGTCGATGGCCTGAAAGGTTCCCGTCGATGTTTGCTGAAACCCGCCTTGCCGATAGGTGACCGAGTATTTGTAGCTGCCAGCGTGGGGAGCCATGAACCTTATGCGAAAGACGCTTCCGTTGTCAGCGTCGCAAAATCCATCGACATCCCAGTGATGGCTACCGTCTTCCGTCGCAAGAGTCCCCGTAAGCGTTGCGTCTTCAAAAGGATCGCGTGCATCGGGAGATAGGATAGTCGCGGTAATCTCGACGAAATCATAGGCCTCGATCTGCAATGGCGCGCTGGAGTAGGACACACTGGCCGGCGCAGCGAGAGAGGCTGCGGGCGACAGGGCGATTAATGAACCAAGGAAAATCCTGAAGACCACTTTGGCAGGTACACGACCTTCGAGGAAGCGGGAGATTTTCATTTTTCCTATCACGTGGGTGGATATGGCGGCCGGAGACTTGGCCTGAGGTTATACCTAGCTCCGGCTTTGAATCTAGAAAGTTTCTGAGGAATTTTTATCGTAAAACTAGCCGAGGCCAGAGTCGCCGGTTCTGGGCGCAGTTTCGTTGCAGCCTAAAGCTTGAACCGCAGGTCCCTCCACTGCGCTACGCTCCGGTCGGGATGACAAAGGTTAGCGCGGGTGCAAACGCGAGGGTCCCCGGTCAAGGGACCTGCGGTTTCTTCTCCAGGAAGTGGCTCGCGCAGCAGGATTGCGGGTGGCCCGGGCTATTTTGCGACAGAAAGTAGCTAGTAGAAGTATGTCTGATTGATCATTGGCTTGCCGTGGAGTGCGGCAAGTTGCCGGTTGATTTCGGTTGTGCTGCGTTGCGGCGCTCCTGTCAGGGAAGTCTTCGCGGGCCATATTGGGGGCGTCGAACCGATCTGCCCGCGACCGGATCCATCGTTCGTCCGGTAGCGCTTGCGATAAGCAGCGGGAGTCATGCCGACAAGCCTGCGGAACACCGTTCCAAAATAGCTTTGGTCGCAGAAACCCATCTCGTGACTTATGCTCGCCATAGGCTCATCCGTGTTGGCAAGCAGTACTTGAGAACGCTCGACCCGGTAGTGATTGAGATACTTCATGAAGGACAAGCCGGTTACTCGCTTGAAAAAGCTGGTGAAATTCGATTCGCTCATGCCGACGATCCGGCAGGCTTCCCTCACCTGAATCTTCCCGCAGTTGTCACCCAAAAATCGAAAGAGCGGGAGAAGCAGATCGAGGTCGCGCTGCTGCCGCTGGAAGGTCTCCACTGTGCCGGCGTACGAGGCGTAGCGATTTACAAGCAACATGAGAATCATCTTGAGATAAGTCTTTATCGCAAGCCTTCCCCTGGGCGAGAGTGGTGGCAGTTCAGAACGGATGCGCAGCATCATTTCCAATACCTGATTGGGAATTCCCGTTTCTGCCGGCACAATATGCGGAAACTCCGAGTCTTGAAGGAGGAAGGGATTGAGATACTCAGCGTTATCGCGTCCACCCTCGCAGCGAATCAGGTCGGGCTCGAAGAAGAGCGCAGCAATCGTCAATGGAGTCGAAGATTGACATTCCACGCGGTGGTAGAGCGTGCTGCCCACAATGGCGAGATCCCCCTCACGGAAGGGAAGAAGCCTGTCCTGAATATGACAGTTGGCCGAGCCAGAACACAGGTACAAAATCTCGAAGTACCCATGACGGTTCATTCTCACGCTGTGCCTGCCATTTTCGGTCAGAAACAAGACATCTACGGGACAGGACACGTCGAACGGGTAGACGTGAACTCCCTCAGCATTGATTTGTGGTTCAATAACGCTGAAGTGATCCTTACAGGATCTCTTCGGGACATGGACGTGACCTGCCCTCGGGTGTGTTCGCGATACTTTCCGCGGCCTTGCGAGATCGGATTCCTCAATATCAGTGTTCGATGCGGATAGCCTGTTCGACTTCGCCATGGCGTACTCCATATAACAAGATATGTAAGTTCATGGTTGCATCTGTATTCAACCCATAGTTGAACGGAGAGGAGCCCACCGGACACACACCTGATATACCACACGTTCCGGTCATCCCTGGAAATAATTGTTGCGCAGAGAATGGCTTCAGTTTCTTTAAGGGAGAATCTCCTGGTACAGCTTTACTTCGAAATCTTCGACTAACTGGGGCCGTACGTCGTCAAAGAAATGCTTGATATACGGCATTTGGCAGTGCTCGTCGAAGGCCTTCTGGTCTTTCCATTTTTCAACGAAGGTGACGCGGCGGACGTCATCCACGCGCTGGTTCAGCTCGTAGCGCTGGCAACCCGGTTCTTTCGTTGTCGCTTCGATCAATGAGTGGAGCGCCGCCACGAGATCGTCCGTCTTTCCCTCCAACGCACGAAACTCTGCGACGCAGACTACCTGAACTGTATTCTTCTTGGTCATGATCACCTGTTTGCTGGTACGGATTTAAGACTGAGATAGAGGTCGAAGGCCTTCTCGGGCGTCTCATCTCCATGGACGACTGCCCGAACTGCCTGAATCATCGCTTGGGGTGCGTCGCACTGAAAGATGTTACGGCCCATGTCGACCCCTGCCGCTCCTTCTTCGACCGCCTGGTAGGCCATCTTCAGAGCATCCAACTCCGGTAGTTTCTTTCCCCCCGCGATCACGAGCGGAACCGGACAGCCGGCGGCGACCCGGGAAAAGCCCTTCTCGCAAAAGTAGGTTTTCACGAAGTGTGGTCCCACTTCGGCACAGATCCTGGTTGCGAGCCCAAGGTATTTGGCATCCCGGACCAGATCCTTACCGACTCCCGTCACTGCCATTGTGGGAACGCCGAAACGATTACCGGCGTCGACAACGTTGACCAGATTCCCGATGGACTCATGTTCATGTACGCCACCGACGTAGACCTGAACGGCCATCGCAGAGGCGTTCAGGCGAATGGCATCATCGATATCGACGGCAACCAATTCGTTGGATAGCTCCTTGAGGATGCTCTGACCACCGGTCGACCGCAGCACGACCGGCCGTGAAATCTCCGCTGGAATTGAGCTGCGCAAGCTGCCGCGAGTCACCATCAGAGCGTCGGCATAGGGAATCAATGGCACGATGGTGACGTCGATCCGCTCCAGCCCGGTGGTTGGACCTTGAAAGTATCCATGATCAATCGCCAGCATCACCGTCCTCGCGTCTTCAGGATCAAAGATGCGCGCCAGACGATTTTTCATCCCCCAATCCAACGCGTTGCTCCCCTTGATCCTGCTGGGGGTACTGCGTGGAGGTAGGTCGAGATAGTAGTTTTTTCCATCCTGCAAATTGTCAATATCAGCCATCGCTAAAGCTCCCTTCTTAGTCCGGCACTGAATCCTCTGAAGAGAAGTGCGACCGAAGTGGAGCCCGCATCCGGATAGCCCCGCGTCCTCTCTCCCAGCGATCTGGCCCGGCCGTGGCGGGCAACTAAATCCTTGGTCGACTCTGCCCCCAACTGCGCGGCTAATGCCGCATCGTCCAAGGCGTCCGAAATCGATTTGCCCGCGTTGGCGGCTGCAGTCACGGCAGTGACGGCCGGCACCAAAGCATCCATCATCGTCTTATCTCCAGGTCCCGCCTTGGTCTGCCTGGACATGGCACGCAGGCCCGCTTGGAAAGCTCGGCCGAGGTCGTGACAGTTCATGGCATCCTGACTAAAAAGCTGGACATCCCCCATCCCGGCAAAAAATGTTCCGAAAAGCGCACTCGAGGCGCCTCCATCTACACCCAGAACCTTCCAGCCAACAGATTTAAGAAGATCCGTGAGGCTCGCCGTGCTCGATTCCTCTATTCCACGTTCCATCTGCTCAGCGGCACGAAGCATTGTCGTCCCATGGTCCCCATCGCCGCCTATGGAGTCCAATGCCGTCAGGTGCTGATGCTCCCTTCGGATACAAGCGGCGGCTTGAGCAAACATCTCTCCGAGCTCTGCCCTTCCGATAAGGTCAGTCATCGCTTTACAAAAAAAGGAGCGTCCGCCGGTGCATCCCAGAGCTCGATCAACTCCGGGTCCATGCGCGCAATCAGCATTTGAAAACCGGCCTGCTCCTGGGTGGTGATGAACTCTCCTACGGCGCTCCGGATCAGCTTGATTTTCTTTGCCGTCAGGACCTGCGCTACCCGGCGGAAGACGATCAGCAACTCCATCAGCGTGGTAGCTCCCGCACCATTGATGAGGACCAGGATCTCTTCGCCGGTAGCAACCTGGAGATCACTAAGGAGCATGTTGAGCATGATCTCGGCCGTCTCGTCGGCGGACTTCAGCTTCATCCGGCCAGTGCCGGCCTCGCCATGCTGCCCCATGCCGATCTCCATCTCGTCATCGCCCAACTCGAAGATGGGCTGACCAGTGGAGGGATGGGTCGCCGTGTTTACGGCTACCGCCAACGAACGCATATTCCGTTCCATACGTTCCGCTATCTCCAGGCATGCATCGAGAGAAGCGCCCTGTTCGGCCGCAGCTCCAGCAACCTTGTAAACCGGGAAAAAGCCGACCAGTCCGCGACGATCCTCCAGATTCGGACCACCGGCGATATCCTCGTGCGTGATAATCATCTTGATCTTGAGGCCTTCACGCAGGGCCATCTCCATGGCGATGTTCCCCGACAGCACATCTCCCGCATGGTTCAACACAATCAACAGCGCGCTGGCGCCTTCCGCGCAGGCGCTTCGGATACCTTCCAGGCAGCGCGGTGCTCCGGGGGCGGCGAAGATGCCGCCCGCCACGCTGTAATCGAGCATCCCTTCGCCGACAAATCCGCTTAGGCCAGGTTCGTGTCCGCTTCCGCCCAACGTTACCAGCCGCACTTTGCCTGACTCTTTTGGCCAGGCTCGGGCCACGATGTTGCGGCCACTCAATTGCACCTTATCGGGGAAGGCCAGCACCATGCCCTCCAGGAGTTCCCCCACCAGGTTTGTGGGCTCATTGATGAACTTTTTCATTCGCATGCAGCGACCTTTTCTACTATCAAATTCCCCCTAAACCTGAGCCGTCTGTCCGCCATCGACATACAACAGTGACCCGGTGACAAACGAAGCATCGTCAGAAGCTAAAAATAAAGCGGCATTCGCAATTTCTTCGGGTTGTCCCAGGCGGCCCATGGGAAATGTTTTTGCGAACGCGTCCAATTCTTCCGATGTCATCGCCTTCCGCAACATTGGCGTGTCGGTCGGGCCGGGACAGATTGCATTCACGCGGATGCCCTGCTTGGCATGATCGATTGCCATGGCGCGGCTTAGCATGGCTACGCCGCCCTTCGAGGCCACGTAAGCTACCGCGCGAGGAACGGCATCGTGACCGCCCGCCGTCGACGAGACGTTGATGATTGCCCCGTGACCCTGCTGAATCATATGCGGGATAACTGCCCGGCAACAGAGATAGGTCCCGGTCAGGTTGATGGAGATCATCCGGTTCCACGCGTCTTCCGCCGTCTCCAGCACCGTACCGTATGCGAGAATTCCCGCGCCGTTGAAAAGAACGTCGAGTCTTCCATGCTGACTCCATGTTGCCCCGACCATGCGATTTACTTGTGCGGGCTGTGATACGTCGATTTCGATAAAGCTTGCCTGACCGCCTTCGGCACGGATCTGTTCAACGGTCTCGAGGCCGCCCGGCACACTGCCGTCCGCAACAATCACAGCCGCGCCCTCGCGGGCGAAGAGTTGCGCCGTAGCGCGAGCGATACCCGATGCAGCACCTGTCACGAGCGCAACTCGGTCCTTCAGCTTCGTAGCAAACCTCCGGCCTGGGAGGCAGGCTCCAATCCCGCCGATCCAAGTGCATCCATAGTCCTACCAAGTTTC
>PLZN01000037.1 GCA_003152195.1 Acidobacteriaceae bacterium | reverse complement strand
ACTCGCCGCGCCGCCTGAGCAAGCTGCCTCGCACCCGCCGCCGGTTCTGATAGACCGCCCTGCTGTTCCTCGGCCTTGCCCTGCCAGTTGCGCCGCCCCTTCTGCCGCTTCTGGAATGTAACTGCGCACTTGGTAACTCTTCACGCGCTGGACCACTGCGCCGCTGTGGTAGCCCTTGTCGGACAGAAACCCAGGGACAGACGAAACGTAACCCAACGAGAAGGGCCGCACGGCAATGATCACAACGCAAAGAGTTAGGCGCCGAATGCAACTTCATCCTGCCGCGTACCCGTGGTTGACGTTCGCGGGAGCCCTCACCCCGTAAAGCGAGAAAGGAAAACCGGCCGAGCAGGCTACTGCAATAGNNCTTTTCCCGATGGACCTTGGCATTTATTGGGTAACCTGCGCTTTTCCGTGCAAGCCCACGCGCTAGCGCCAACGGGTCTTTAGGCGGACGCCGTCACCACGAGGAAGATGCGCCAAGAAGGCGACCGAGCCAGCGTCCCTGATGATAATGTAGCGTTGCTGCTTTGGCCGACTTAGCCGCTTCCTTTTCCTTGCGCTCCCACTTACGATCAGGCACCAACACGTCGAACAGCACCGGCAACGTGAAGCGGCCGAGCACCAGGAGTACCGCCAAGATCCCCAGAAATACAGGTACAGACATGAAGGAGAGTAGGAAGGAGATCAGGTACCAGAGAACTACGCACAGAACAATCAGCCCAGCGAGAACGAGCATAAAAGCCTCCACTGCACACTGCTATTTTACATCGGCACAGAGATCCCCACATGGAAAGACTTCAACTTCGACTTGAGGGTGTGAAACTAGCGCAATATGCGGTTTGTGGTTTCTGAGTTGCAGGTCGAACTGAAAACGTGACAAGGCGTGACACTACATGATCGTCTGCGCGCGCTAAGGAATCTCTGCGCAGGTGCCTGATTTCGCGGTAATGAAGCAGGCGAATCTGATTTCTCAGATTTCCCGATCAAATTTCGCCTAAAATGGGGGCTTCGCAGCGTGATGTTTGATCTTTTGGGGCCGTTTGTCGGCATCAAAAGACACTACGCCCCCTGCGGGGCCAACCGGTTACGGTGCTGGTAGAGATTCACCAGCGCGAAGGCCGCACACAGCCACTGGTGGTTCTTCCCGATTCCACGGTAGCGCACTTTTGTAAATCCGAAGATACGCTTCAGTATTCGAAAAGGATGTTCCACCTTCGACCTAACTCGGGCCTTGGTGGTGTTCTTGCGCTTGGCTTCTTCATCCACATAGTTCTTGAACTTGGTCCGGCGGCTGGTCATGTCCTGCGCCGCCGGGGCGGCCTGGCGAATCACCTCTGTCTGCCCTTGATAGGCCGCATCTCCCCAGACCTTCTTCTCCTCCCCGTGCAGTAAGTCTGGCAACATATGTGCGTTCCCTACGCTGGCCGCCGAGGTCGCCACCGAATGTACGACCGTCTCCTTGCTATCTACGCCGATGTGCGCCTTGGCACCGAAAAACCATTGCTTGCCCTTCTTCGTCTGGTGCATCTCCGGATCGCGCTCACCGGTCGAGTTCTTGGTCGAACTGGGCGCATGGATGATGGTCGCATCCACGATGGTGCCGGTGGTGATGCGGATGCCCCGCGCATCCAGATAGCGGTTCACCGTAATCAGTATCTCGCCGCCCAGATCGTGCTCTTCCAGCAGATGGCGGAAGCGAAGGATCGTCGTCTCATCCGGTGCCGCGGCTATGCCCAGATCGACTCTGGCGAAGCGACGCAGCACAGGAGACTCATAGAAGGCCTCTTCCATGCCCGGGTCAGACAGGTTGAACCACTGCTGCAAAAAGTAAGTGCGGAGCATGATAGCCAGCCCAACAGGCTGACGCCCGTTACCCGCCTTCGGGTAATGAGGCTCCACCAACGCCAATAACTCGCTCCACGGTACCACCTGTTCCATATGGTCAAGAAAAAGCTCCCGCTTGCTCTTCCGACCATGCTTCTCGAAACTCGCCTGCGATGCCAGTGTCTGCTGAAAACGCGCCTTCCGCTTCATACTTACATTTTATCCAACAAAAGCGCGGGTCGCGGACTTGTGCAGAGGTTCCCTAACGAGGCGTGGGTCGCGCCAAATGCAGTACACGTGTCGGTAGCATCTGCTGAATCACGGCGTTAACATTCGAGGAACTGGAGACCGGACTCTTCTGGCTATCACCACACGAGCCCATCTCGGTCAGTCACGAGCCGATGTGTCCACAGTACCTTGATCCGCTCGGATAGCAGGGACAGGGGAAAGCCAACTAGCACGGCAAGTGCTGGAACCAGTGACAGAAAGAAGATTAGTTTGGTTACAACCCAGAGGACATGCATAGTTATAGCGTCTACCTGATCAGGGTGGCCACGTCACTAGGAGGAGCACTGATGGAGTGGTGGGGTGAGTGAGCGGTAGAATCAATATGTTACACAGCACTGAGATGCATCTATGCGTAACCTGCCGCCCCTGATCGCGCACTGGTAGCGGACTGCCAGCGCACTACCCGCCCCTGGACCGCGCAACGTATAGCGACAGCAACCACCAGCTCTACATCTCCGTGGCGCATGAACAGGCGCAGCTTTTCAGAACGCCTTACATTTCTCGGGAGTTGACGCTGTCCCACTTCGGTTACCAGGAGTCGAAACTGGAATTGTGGATGGTAATTCCCCGCGCCGACAGTTCATCCAGCAATTGCGCGACTGCAGGAGATATCTCACTGTCTCCCGGAACATTCACAGCCCATTCCAGATCTTCTCGGAACTCCTTCGTACTGATACGCCATCTCTCGAGGGAAGCCGGCGTTGTCGCTCCAATCTGAATAATGGACCAGTGTCGAATCAGTGCTCGTGCAGCGTCGCGATCCGGCAATGGACCGCGCACAACGAAATGATTGTCGCCATGCACGAGTATGCCTACCATGTGATTTCCTGTGGTTCATTGGATGCTGAGACGCGCCGATCGGGAATCGGATAACCGATCGCAAAATGGTATACGACAAATACGGGTCCACTCCAGGATACGCCAGGGTATGCTGTCATCGCAT
>PLZN01000274.1 GCA_003152195.1 Acidobacteriaceae bacterium | reverse complement strand
CGTCGGTCTCGTGCTCGAAGCCGACGACGAGGTCATCGGCATACCGCACGATAATCACGTCGCCACTTGCTTCGCGCCGTCGCCAACGTTCGGCCCAGAGGTCGAAGACATGGTGAAGGTAGACGTTGGCCAGTAGCGGAGAGATCACCGATCCCTGCCCGGTGCCCACCTCGCTCACCGTCACGACCCCATCTTCCAGGATGCCCGCCTTCAACCATTTCCGGATCAGGCGGATGATGCGCGCGTCGCCGATCCGATGCTCCACGAAGCGGAGCAGCCAATCTTGGCTGACCGTATCGAAGAAGCTGCGGATGTCGGCGTCCAGTATGAAGTTCACTTTCCTGCCAGAGATCCCCACCACGAGCGCATCCAGCGCATCGTGCTGGCTACGCCCCGGCCGGAACCCATAGCTGAACCCGAGGAAGTCTTCCTCATAAATGCTGTTCAGCACTGCTAGTGTCGCCTTCTGGACGATCTTATCCTCCAGTGCAGCGATCGCCAGCGGGCGCTGTTTGCCGTCTGCCTTGGGTATCCTCACCCGCCGCGACGGTTGCGCCCGGTAGGCGCCTCGATGGACCCGCTCATGCAAATCCATGAGCCTGGACTCAAGATCGAGCCCATAGCCCTCCCATGTCATCCCGTCCGCCCCGGGCGCAGCATCTCGTCTCAGTGAAAGATACGATTCCCGAAGCAGGCCATGATCCACATGGTGAAGCAACGCCGTGAACTTCTCCGTCTTGCTTTGCCTTGCGATTTCTACATGCCGTGCTGAAATTCGCCGATCCTGCGTCAGGGCAGAAACACGATCTTGCCGCGGGTATGACGCTGCGCGAGATCCTGATAGGCATCGCGTACATCGGCCAGACGATATACCCTGGCGATCGGAATTTCGAGGCGGCCGGCAATCGATCAAGCCAGCAAGTTCACCAAGCACCTTGGCGTTCGCCGCCCCACCTCCTATACGCGGTCCTATTTCTCCTGCTGCGGCTTGATAAAGCTCGAGCAAGGGTTGCGGATGTGGTGAAAGACTTCGGCGAGATCGAGGGCCTGGATGCCGGAAGGAACTGGTCCAGGTCCGCAATCTTTGCGGCGTGAAGACTTGCGGCCACCGTAACGAAGGCATGTACCGCCAACATAAGAGGCGTTGAGGCAGTGACGATCCTTACCCTGAACCGAGGTGCTCGAATTCCACATCGAATGTGTTGTCGCGTAGGTTTGAGCCAATCAACTCGATTTAGGAGTGATGTGAACCGCAACGGCCTAGTGGAGCTGCTCGATCCCGGTTCCCGAAAGGTCACTTTAGCGAATCCAATGAATGTTGGTAGGGTTACGGACGTGGGGCTCAGGCCACTCTGTTGGATATCCCAACACGATCGGAGCGACCACACTGGCCGCTTCCGGAATCCCCAATTCTGTTTTTGTCGCAGCCAGATTGAACCAGGGGCGGGCGGAGCCGATCCAGCAGGTGCCAATTCCTTTGTTCCGAGCACCCAGCATCAATGAGAGCGCCGCCAGGCAGCAATCCTCATCGGCTTGCTTTCCTAAGGATTTTGTAACCACGAGGACTAGCGCCGGGGCGTGATACAACAGCGAAAGGTCAGGAGTGGCTAGATGTAGCCGTTGATGAACCGCTGCAGCCGTGGGATCGTGTGCGACCTTCTCAACAAGCCATGCCTTCGCTCGCCGTGAGAGATCCTCGATTCGTTCTCGCCCGAGGATCACCCAAAACTCCCATGGTTGACTGTTCACCGCGCTCGGGGCGAGAACTGCGGCGTCGATGACAGCTTGAACTGTTCCTGTTTCGATTGGCTTGTCCTGGTAGCTGCGTATCGAACGTCTTCCGTTAAGGACCTCTGTGAATTCCATGCGCCATCTCCTCGTCCAGAAATATTGCTTTCTTCGCCCCGCTCCCACTGGTCATCCTATACGTGCCTATGCGTGATCGTTTGTGACGTACATCACCCCAAAATCGAGACGGCAGCGGTGGGGCCCACAATGTCCACAGTCCGCCAAAGTCTGATGCGTGAGACCTCGGCTAGGCAGAGCACTGAGCTGCTCCACTCGACAGGAGGGGAGTCTAAGCTCACAAGTCTTCTGTGTGATTCTCTTCTGGATGCTAGACCTTCGAGCGAGTCGAGTCACTGAGTAGGTTGATCTACGCAGGTCGAGCACCAAGCGGATGATAACGGCTAATCCCAGCCGCGACTTCGATACCATGAAATGGCTCGACGTGTGATAAAGATCACAGACCCGCTATCCGAGCGAACTCCAGAATAGGCATCGGAGACGACCGGAATGCCAAACAAGTGTCTTGAGAAGTATTACAGCCTTATCTACCAATGCATCGCAAGAGCCTGCCAAATTTGCAGGGCGAAACGTCTCATAGTGATTGCCAGGCGGTATGCGGACCTGACGCGGTCTTTGGCTTCTTTGCCTGGGCACACCACATGTTGGGCGTTTCCAGCTATGCAGCCCTGGTCTTTTCCTTCTTATCATGCTGGTCGCAGTGCCCTCCGCAGTGAAGGTCTTCAACTGGGCCGCTACTCTGTACAAGGGGTCGATCACCTTCAAGGCTCCCATGGTCTACGCTCTTTGCTTCCTCGGACTCTTTGTGGTTGGTGGCTGCAGCGGAGTCTTCCTGGGCTGTCTCGGTACCGGCATTCACTTCACAGAGACTTACTTCATCGTTGCTCACTTCCACTTTGTGACGGTGGGTGCGGTGCTTTCATTTCTGGTGGCCAAAGATGACCGGCCGCATGTATCCGGAATCTCCTGCCCGCATTGCGGCGGTAACGATTTTCGTCGGCTTCTTCTTCACCTTCGTTCCACAGTTCATCCTGGGCTATCTGGGTGTGCCACGACGCATTGGATCGTATCCGGGCGAGTGGCAGGCTCTGAACGTATTTTCGACGGCAGGAGTCAGCGTCATGGGTGCTGGATATTTCTTCACAGGCCTTTATTTGGTTTGGTCGCTGCGGTGGGGAAAGAAGGCAACTGCCAACCCTGGAACGCCGCGGGACTGGAGTGGCAGACCGCATCCCCACCCATCACGCAGAATTTTCCTGAAATACCGGTCATGGATTACGAAGCCTACAATTACGACGAAATTGATGCATCGCTTCGCGTCCTGGCCAAATGTAGGTTCAGCTCAGTGGGAAAGAAAGCGCGTGCAGATCCGAACCACTTTCCGTAGTATGCAGGGTCAACCGCGAATGCCCCATGCAAGGAAGGCGGGCACGATGGAAGTCTTCTCATCAAAATCGATGGTAGTCAGTGCGCAATTGAGTTCCGGGTCCTCGACGCGGCCGAGCGAAAGCCAAGAGCGATCGACGGGGAGAGGCGCCCAACGTATCTTTGTTGTCGATAACGAACGCACGATTGCCTCGTCTGTTGCGGCGATACTACAGCTGCACGGTTTTTCAGCAAGATTCTTTTTAGACCCCCTGGAAGCCTTGGACGCGGCCGGATGTGAAGCCCCCGATCTCCTGATATCAGACGTGTCGATGCCGCAGCTTTCAGGGGTGGATCTTGCAATCCGTATCCAGGAGCAGTACCCCGCCTGCAAGATAATGTTGTTCTCCGGACAGGCCGCAACCGCAGACTTGCTAAAGGTCGCCCGCGAACAAGGGCACGATTTTCGATTGTTGGCAAAGCCAGTTCACCCAAGTGACCTATTATCGGAATTATCAAAGCCGAGGACTCTGCCGAACCTGACCCAAAACTGCCAGCGCCAGTGAGCCAAAAGCTGCGTGACGTTCGTCGCAGAGCACTGTGATCCAAGAATCTAGGCTTTGTCTTGAAGGGAGACAAGATGAACACCACAATGGATCACTTCACAACCGATGAGGAGCTGAGGACTGCAGTTCTACGCGAAATTGAATGGCGTCCCGATATTCGTTCCTAGGATATCAACGTCACAGTTACGGGCGATACGATCACACTTACAGGATTTGTCCACACGTTTGCCGAGAAGGGAAGTGCGGAAAGGGCGGCGAAGTCGGTCCGCGGAGTTATCTCTATTGCCAATGACATCGAGGTGCACCCCAGCACGCGCACCAATCCGGCTCAATCTGCCGAACGCCAGTGACAATATCAGACCCGGCGTGACCAAAACACTTTATGGAAGAGATGCCATGATTGGGCATTGCTTCAACCCGGACTGCAAAGAGGAACTTCGCTACCTCCGGCAAGGCTCGGTCTATCAACTGGAGACTGGCTTGGGGCGGGAGTTCCATTCGGAGTTCTTCTGGCTATGCGCGATCTGCTCTACCACTTTCAAGGTAAGTCCCGATGATAAGGGGATGCCTTTACTGTCACCATGCGGCTCAAACGAAGAGTGCCACCAGAGGTGCTGCCGAGTTCGTAGAGTGCTCAGGGAAGTATTACAAGAGTCTTCGGCCTCCCCGGAGGCCGGCTCAGCAGATCTCAGACCTTAAGTTAGCGAGTTATCAACGAAACGCAATACGGCACTGCGGGTGATCACCTGACAAAAAACACTGTACTTCCTGCTTACGCAGAAGCGATGCACTACGATTTCGCGGAATTGCTCGTGGCGTACGACTTCTCTGAAGCGGCAGATTCCTCGTTGAAGTATGAGGTGCTGTTGGCTAAACGGTGTGGATCCTTCATTCACCTCGTCGGTGTGCGGAGCCCAGCCGAATACAGCCTTCTTCTTGGCGCTTTTGGTTACGGTCCAATCGATCGGCCCAGACTTGGCTCAACAGCTGAGCATCTACTTCGAACAGTCCGCTGCCCGGTATTCGTCGTGGGACCGCACGCGACGCTCCGCGATCGCGAGGCTCCGTCAATTCAGCGGACTCTCTGCGCGACGACTTCGCTCGAGACGCCTGACGATATAGTCTGCTTCGCTGGCCACTTTGCCGCCAAAATGGGAGCCAAGCTTGATATCGTGCATGCCGTCGATGCGACACAAAAGGATGCTTCTTACAAGCATCACAAAGGGTGCCTGCATGCAAAGGACGCCTATTATAAATTGTCCTCATGCGTGTGATGCCTGTCACCGTCTTCTTGCATAAGAGAGTCCAAGCTAAAGCGGCGCGGCTCCGCGACAGCGCTGATTCGAAGGGTGTCGGCAATGACTAGTCAAGTCCCCCAAGTCGAAAGTGCCGGGATGTTCCTCTGTAAACACAGGAAGCGCATGAATCCGGGAGTGAATGTAGGTGAGGTAGGACCGTGAACGAACCGGGATCACCACCTAGAAAAGACAACCGGGACGATGAAAAGAAGCGCCAGGAGAAAGGTCGGCGCCAGTTTCGTTTCGGCATCAGCTACTTGATCACGAGCCTACTTGTCTTGTGGCTGTTCCAGCTACTCGTCGTAGCTCCGCTGAACCGGAGCACAGAAATTCCTTACAGTGAGTTTATGAAAAACCTGGCTGATGGTCGAATCGCAGAGGTAACCATCGGCGAAAGGGACATTATCGGGGAGACGAAAAACCCAAAACCAGACGGATCTCCTGCGGTTGTCCCATTTGATACCGTACCTGCGCCTGCAGGCGACTCCAAGCTAATCGAAGAGTTACAAAATGCAAAGGTTACTTACCGGTTCGAGCGCCCACCTAACCCCATAGGCGGATTTCTGCTCGAGTATCTTATGCCGCTGGCATTGCTGGGCGGCTTTTGGTACCTCGCGTATGGGCGAATGGGCAGCGGTGCAGGCCCAGGGCTTGGCGGCATTTTTGGGGTCGGCAAGAGCAAAGCGATCGAGGTCAAGCCCGAGGACATTACGGTGACATACAAAGATGTGGGCGGGGCGGATGAAGCCATTGCCGAGCTCCAAGAGATCATTCAGTTCTTGAAGGCACCCGACCAATTCGCTCAACTCGGTGGGCATATCCCCAAGGGAGTATTGCTAGTCGGGCCGCCGGGCACAGGCAAGACACTGCTTGCCAAGGCCACGGCTGGAGAAGCCCAGGTTGCGTTCTTCGAGACCAGTGGCGCTGAGTTCGTTGAGATGTTTGTGGGGGTCGGCGCAGCACGCGTGCGAGACATGTTCGAGCAGGCGCGCAAGGCAGCTCCTGCGATCGTTTTCATTGACGAGATTGATGCCATTGGTCAGAGCCGGGGAGGCGTGATGCGCCTGGGCGGCAACGACGAGCGTGAGCAGACCCTCAACCAGTTGCTGGCCGAGATTGACGGGTTCAAAACCGACGCCAGCGCCCCAGTGATCATCATGGCAGCCACCAACCGTCCGGAGGTGCTCGACCCGGCACTTCTGCGCGCGGGCCGTTTTGACCGCCAGATCGCCATTGGCAATCCGGACCTGGTCGGCCGAGTACAAATCCTGCGGATTCATAGCAAGAATGTAAAGCTGGCGGCAGACTTTGACGTGGAGCGGGCCGCCCGAATGACAGCTGGTTTCAGCGGCGCTGATCTAGCGAATGCCATGAATGAGGCGGCACTACTCGCTGCCCGGCACAAGGCCGCGGCAGTCACGTTGAACGATTTCGAGGCTGCTATCGAACGGGTGATTGCAGGTTCTGAGAAAAGGAGCCGGGTGATGAACGAGCAGGAACGAACCACGGTTGCATACCACGAGTCTGGCCACGCTCTGGTGGCTGAGCTGGTGCCGTATGGCGAACCGGTCAGCAAAATCAGCATCGTTCCTCACAGCCGTGGCGCCTTGGGCTACACCATGCAAATGCCAACCGAAGACCGCTATCTGCTGAAGATCGACGAACTGAAGGACCGGATCGCCGTTATGTTGGGCGGGCGGGCCGCCGAGGTGGTGGAGTTCCGGACTATCAGCACCGGGGCCACTGACGACATTATGCGAGCGACCGAACTGGCCCGCCATATGGTCACAGAATTTGGCATGAGCGATAAGCTCGGCTCGGTGCGCTACGCAGGTCAACAGCTCCAGTACCTGGGGAGATCGGTCGAAGACAACAGCCAGATCAGTCCAGAGACTCGTCAAGTGATTGACGGAGAAGTCCAGCGTCTCGTGACCGAACAATACAAGCGTGCCCAGGAATTGTTGGCAGCTCATCAGCCGGCGTTGAAGACATTGGCCCAGCGACTACTCAAGCAAGAGACGGTGAGCGGCAGTGTCGTGAAAGAGGCACTGGAGAATAGCCCCAGCCCAGGACTTCCTGCCGATTGCGCCCACATGGAAGAGTCGCGCGAAGAGGCGAGTGGCTGAGCTGGCGGACTGCTGCGTGGAGTCAGCCCGCAGCAACGGGAGTACTGAGATGTACAAAGTCGTCCTGCTTCGCCATGGAGAGAGTGTCTGGAACAAGGAGAACCTCTTCACAGGTTGGACGGATGTTGACCTGTCGGAGAAGGGCAGACACGAGGCCTGCAAGGCGGCCCTGATGCTTAAGAAGCAGGGATATACCTTCGNNCGCGACTGGCGGCTTAACGAACGACATTATGGGTCGTTCGCTTCCTTCGTCTTGCAACATCCATCCAACGACGACCCTGTCCCCGATAGATGCGGCCCTTTCTTGCATCATGCCGGAAGCCGACGGCATTTTCGTTAGATTAACGGCGATTTTCCAACTCTAATCATGTTTTGAGTTGAAGGTCCACAAAGGTTATTTCTCCTGGAAAGAGAGAGCACGCGCCAGGCATGGAACGAAGGGAACACGAAAAGCCTTTGTCCTGCGCCGCAACCAGCACATCCGTCAAATCGGGAACAATGAAAGATACCGGGGTACGCACACATGAAACCTCAGATCCACGTATGAGCGTGTACTCCAGCCTGGCTCTATGAATGGCCCCGTCTCGCTCATGTTGCAAATAGACGAATTCCACCTTATCGAGGCTGTCAACGGAACCGCAAAAGATGACGCTCTGAGTCGCGGGCATAATTGTGGTCGGATAGTCAAAGCAAACGTGTGCCCCGGTGTGCAAACCTTCGCGGAGCCGGTTGAGCACTTCGCGCACCCCGGCTTCATTTATGGCCTCGAGGAAACATGTGTGATGAAAAAGCACATGTTCATTCTCGTATTTGAGGGCTTCTTGAAACGGCTTTTCGAGTGTCTTCGGAATTGCGTCTTGACAAGAGAGCCCACGAAGAGCTTGTCCGGACGCATACTTGTCCGCGAGAACGACTTCGAATCCGTTTGCCAGAAGACATTTCGCAAATCGCTTGGTAGGATCGCCGATATCCAGAACTCGTGCCGGCTTTGACAGTTGCGATATCATTCCCGACCAGGCCTCCGCTATGGGGATCTTCGACATCGCAGCAATCGAAACATTCCGAAACCCGGGGAAATCATTCAGATCTGACAGACGTGCGGTGAAGTTCGAATTTCCGAAGGTCAAATCGGCGGGTATGCTGCTTTCAGAAGCCGTGTGCAGAGTCGATCCGGCATCATGAGCGCCCCAGCGATGAAGAGCATCGTCGATGAGGTCGTGAGATTCAACAGCGTTGTAAAACGGCAGTGCGACGTTGTCCAGGAAAATAGAGGTCTTCGATTTGGCACGCCATGCGTGTACATTGGCGAGTTTTCGGCACGCCCTCTGCTCCTGGATGTTGGACGACATCGAGATAGTGCCAACGGCTGTTCCGACCAGGAGGGGCGCGAGTCTGGAAACAGGGGTTCCGTCGCCCTTGGCATGGAGCAGCTCTATCCATTCCTCGATGCGTATCCCATCCATAAGTAAGAGGACTGCAATCACGGAAAACAGGCCAGCGGCATATCGGGAGAGAAATGGATGGTGCCAGTCGAAATGTGTGAGTACCAGGCCAACCAGTGCCGGCATAAGAATCAAAACGAAGACGAAACTTCTGGGCTTTGAAATGCGCCAACCTCCGGAGAGGAGCAAAAGAGCAGCTATCAGGAGGAGGACTCGTGACGGCTTTCCAGCGATGCCCACGACGACAGAAGCAACCAGGAAAGAGAGCACGACTACGAGTCGAAGCTTAAGGGGAAGCTTGGAGAAATAATGCATGAACGTCTTACTCGCGCAGCACAAGCCGTCTGTCCGAAATCGCAAACTCCTTCAAGGGAGCTTGAATCGACACTCCATCACGGTACACGCCAGGGTGGTGCGACACAACGGCCACGAAGTAGTTTCGCGCCGCGACCCATGTCAGAAGTTTCCCAAGTAGCTGGGAACGGAGTGCATCCAACCCGGAATCTGGCTCATCAAGCAGCAACGCCGCCGGCCCAGGATTTCTCGCCAAGGCTGAGATGACGGCCAGTATGTTGCAGAAGTGCTTTTCTCCCAAGCTGGACTCGGGAACTCGCAAGTTGGGGTTTAGGATGCGCCAGTCAAAAATGAAGGTCAGAATCTGCTTCCACCAATCTGGCCCGGTGGCCACGCCCAGTTCCTGGGAAAGAGTGTCAAAGCCGAGAAGACTCGTGAATTGCTGTGGCAGGTAGAAGCAGTTCCTGCCGCCTACCGGACGTTCCTGGCGGCCATCATCGGTGGTCAATGACACGGATCCGGAAGATGGCTGCAAACCTCCCGCGAGAGTTTGCAGCAGGCAGGTTTTCCCGGTTCCGTTGCCGCCGGTAATGAGGACTATCTCATTCGGGCGCCATTGCTGGGATTCTCGTTCAACCAGGACACTTCCATAAGGAGAGATGGTTACATCGTCGAGCAAAACGCCGAGCCGCCCCTGCCCGGTATTCCCAAGGGAGGAGAGCAGTCCATCAAATTGTCGTAAGCAATCGGATGCCATTGGCGAATATCCCAAGTGGACCACGTCATGTGGCTCTAGCTCAGCATAGTATTCCGGGCGTACACTCGTTATTCCATATGCTACCCGGGTATTTTCATCCACACATTCGTCAATAACCTCGAGAATTGCCGCCGCACGTTCGTTGTCCATCATCACTACCGGATCGTCCAGCAGAAAGAGGTCAACCTTTGAAAGGAGGCACGAAAACAACGCGACAAATTGTCGTTCACCACCAGAAAGTGTCAGATAGTCGCGATCTCTAAGATAGGTGAATTCAAACCGTCGGAGGAGTTCAGTGACACGCGAGTCAGCCTGACTGGATGACATCCCGCCGAATACCAAAGGGGTGGCCAGCAATGACCTCACGGAGCGGCTGAAGATGAAGTTCTGTCCAGCCTGGAATCCGACAGCTGTCGATCGCACCGAAATATCGGTCAGCACCGCCAGCGGAAATAGCCGTGGCGCTAATTGCGGTGATTTCCCCAGGACACGCAGAACATTGGTCTTCCCAGTTCCATTTGCACCCGTCAATTGAAACAAGCGTCTCATGGTAGTCGAAGATCAGGCAGCGCCATTTGCCTTTGTGTCTCGCATTTTCTGGACGGCCGCCATTTTGGACAAGCGGCTGTTGTAAAGAAAACTCCCCAGCAGCGCTCCGAGGATACCTTCGATGAAATATATCGCCATGAGGTATGGAAGCTTCGGTCGCAAGAGAGCCACACCCGGCAAGCGAAACACGCTCCATGCAAGGTAGGTCATAGGAACGCTCGCCGAGAACGCAAGGCCTGTCGAAAAAATATAAAAAGAAGCGCTGCGATTAAAAAGTAGCAGAACTTCAAATATGACGCCTAGCAGCCTGTGGTGTAAGTCCGGGTACGTGAGCACGGAAAATCCTGATATCTGAAACGGAGTATCCGTAGGATTGAGGCATGGGGATGGGGACGCGCAAGGCGCAGGAGAAGCA
>PLZN01000532.1 GCA_003152195.1 Acidobacteriaceae bacterium | reverse complement strand
GCTCCGCCGTGGCTTCCCATCGCCGGCACAATAAAAGGCCGTGCGCCCGCTTTGATGAGCACGCCGAGCGTCGCCTTCACAATTTCCTTGAGGTTGGTGATGCCGCGGCTGCCGACGCCCACGGCAACCCTCATCCCCGGCGTAATCTTTTCCCGCACGCCCCTCTGGGTGAACTGCTCCTCCAGAAGGCTGGGAAAATCCAGTTTCCGGGAGGGCGGATAACTCTGCCCCATTTCGAGCATCCTGGGAAAGTGATTGGACATTTCCACCGTAATAAGCCCCCTCTGCGCCATATTTGCGCACTCTATAGACGATACACTTGAGCCGCCTGGTCTGCCTCAATTGCGGGGCGGCTCCTTCTCGGATACACTTTCCGGTTGGCTCGGGCGCTGCTTCCATTAGCTCCAGCCTGAGGAGACAGACGTCCTCGTCTGCACGGATCCCAATCCCACGGTGAGGTAGGAGCAACATGCGCCTCGATGGAAAGGTAGCAATCGTCACCGGCGCGGCCTCGGGAATCGGTCGCGCCATGGCCCACCGTTTTGCCGCGGAGGGCGCCCGCGTAGTGATCGCTGATGTGGATCAAGCGCGATCGGAATCGGCAGCAGCGGAGATCGCCGCAATTACGCGCGGCCACGTCTTAGGCCTCGCCATGGACGTAACCGATGAAGACTCGGTGGAGTCCGGAGTGGCAAGAACCATCGCCGAATACGGCGGCGTAGATATCCTTTGCAGCAATGCAGGCAACCAGATCATCGGGGGCATTCACGAACTTGCCTATAGCGACTGGAAGAAGGTGCTTGCTGTGCATCTTGACGGATCCTTTCTGACAACGCGGGCCTGCCTGCGGCACATGTACCCTTCCGGAAAGGGTGGATGCATCATCTATACGGGATCGGTCCACTCAAAACTTGCCTCTGTGCTCAAGGCTCCCTACGTGACCGCTAAGCACGGGATCCTGGGGCTGTGCCGTGCCGTGGCAAAGGAGGGAGCGCCCCACGGTGTGCGCGCCCATGTGATTTGTCCCGGCTTCGTCCGTACTCCTCTGGTGGAGAAGCAGATCCCTGAGCAAGCCAAGATACTCAATATGACCGCCCAGGACGTAGTGGAAAAAGTGATGCTTAAGGATACGGTCGATAAGCAATTCACATCGACCGATGAAATCGCAGAGACTGCCGTCTTCCTCGCGGAACAGACGACGTTGGCTCTGACGGGGCAGTCGATCATGTTAAGCCACGGGTGGTTCATGGAGTAGGGCAGCCCTGGCTTCGATGCGCAACGCCTTGAACATTCGCTAAGACGATTGTGCCGGTATACCATGGCGCTGGTTCAGAAAGCTGAATCAACCTGTATTAGGAGGAATTCGTATGTCGATTACCAGACGCAGCTTCTTAGGCTCCAGCACCGCGGCCGCCGCCCTCTTCGTCACCGGTGTGGCCCGTGCCGCATACCTGAACCTCCCGCTCGGCCTGCAGCTCTACTCCGTGCGCGATCTGCTGCCGAAGGATTATGCCGGAACCCTCAAGCAGATCGCCGCCCTCGGCTATAAGGAAGTTGAAGCGGCCGGCTTCTTCAACCTTCCCGTCGAACAGGTGAAGGCGGCCATGAAGTCCGCGGGCTTGCGCTGTGTCAGCTCGCATTATCCGCTGGCCTTACTCAAGCAATACCCTGATGACATCCTGTCGTTCTGCAAATCCCTTGGCGTGGGATATGTGGTCTGCTCGTCGCCTATGCATCAGCAGCCAGGGGCCGGCAAGGCTCCGCTCACTCTTGATGACTGGCGATGGAACGCTGACCAGTTCAATCAGGTAGCCTCCAAAGTAGAGGATGCGGGTATGCGCTTCGCCTATCACAACCATTACGCCGAGTTCGGCGCGATTAGTGGCGTCCTGCCCTACGATGAGCTCCTCAAGCACACCGATCCCGCAAAGGTTAGCTTCGAGTTGGACTGCGGTTGGGTGATCGTCGGCGGCCAGGACCCGATCCATTACTTGAAACAATTTCCTACACGCATCGTGATGCTGCATGTCAAGGACTTCAAGGACAACAAGCCGCCCTCGGTCGAGCTCGGTACCGGCTCGGTCGACTACACACCCATCTTCGCCGCTGCGGCGGCAGGCGGACACATACGCCACTGTTTTGTCGAGCAGGAGGAGTTTCAGGGACCAATTATGGAAGCGCTCGCAGTCGACGCCAAGTACATGAAGCGCCTTCACGCCTGATTGGCATCGCTGGGCTCATGACTGAGTTTGTTTGCGGCCTAAGAGGAAACCGCGGGTCCCTCCACTGCGCTATCCCGGATTTCCTATTACGCGAAACAATCGGAGGCCACGTGTGCGGCTTTCGTTAAGGAAAGGGGAACAGACAGAGGCTTTCAAAGTGGATGGAACTCAGCCTCTGTCCTTTCTTTAACGGCATCGTCGTTAAGAGCGACGCCGATTCCAGGCTTATTCGCCACTTTCAAAAAGCCGTTGTCATCAAGGGCAACCGGCTCCGTCAGCGAGGTATAGGACTTGTCCAGATAGTGTGTCCATTCGAGCAGCATCAGGTTCGGCGTCGCTGCGGCGACGTGGGCCGCGGCCATTGTGGCCAGCGCGGAGGCCACACCATGCGGTGCAATCGGGATCGAATAGACTTCGGCCATGGCGGCGATCTTGCGCGTTTCGAGCAGCCCGCCGGTCTTTGACACGTCCGGCTGAATCACGCTGAGCGCTTCCTTTTCCAGAAAGGGACGAAAACCGTAGCGGCTGTATATGTTTTCCCCAGCCGCGATGGGAACCCGCGTGTTATTGCGGACCCTGAGCATGGCCTCGACGTCGTCGCTCGGGACTGGTTCCTCCACCCAGATCAGACGGAATGGCTCCACAAGGCGGCACAGCTGAATGGCTGTTTCCACGTCGTAACGGGCGTGGCATTCCAGCGCAAGGTCGTAGCTCTTGCCGACCGCCTCGCGGATAGACGCGACGAAATTCACGACATCGTCCAATTGGACGGTGTTCAGGCGAAGCCCCCAAAGCTTGTCCGGATCCCAACCCTTTTTCAGAGTCCAGGCATCCGGGCTGTAGTCGATCCCGATCTTCAGCGCCTTCACCTTGGTCTTGGCGATGAGGCTGGTCGCTTCCGCGGCGTTCGCTGCATGCAGATACACCGGCAACTTGCTCCGCACGCGGCCGCCCAGCAGCTGGTATACAGGCACATTCAGGGCTTTCCCCGCCAGATCCCAAAGCGCCATCTCAACTCCGCTCATTGCGGTCAGGTAGGGTCCGCCCATTCCCCGCATGAAAAGAGGAGAGGGAGCACCACCGGCGGAGAGGTGCTTCCAGCCCCACAGGTCAAAGAGGATCCCTTCGATCTCGAGCGGATCGCGGCTTGCAAGCGAGGGGCCAATGTTGTGATTGACGATGTACTCCGCCCCGACGGTGTCCAGCATCTCACCCGTCCCAGTCAGACCCTGATCTGTGTATACGCGAACGAAGCGGCTATTGAAGCCGTCGCGCAAACGGACAGCTCGAATCTCGCGGATGGTGAGCTTGGGCGCAAGCGAGGTTCCCTGGGCGCGCGCGTTCAGCAAAAATGCGCCGTAAGCCATTGCGGCTTGGCCAAGAAACATGCGTCGATTCATCGGCGAGGAGTGTATCACATAGAGTCAGATGGCAGCCCGAGGAGGCTCCCGGAATCCCCAAAACGGTACGCAGGAAGACCAGGTGCATGAGCTAATTATGACCTTTGCGATAACTGGATTTAAAGAGAACGAGCCACCAACCCCTCAGCCGGTTGGCTTCAGGTTGTCAACGGAGATAGACGATGCGGTCTTTGATTTATATTGCTTGCGCGCTGCAGGAGCGTCCACGCTGACCGCTGCGAAACTGCCTGCGTCTAACAGCGATGGGCGGTTAGAAGACTGCAACATATAATCGATAAGCTTCCCGGCTACCTCTTCCGCATGCACATCATAGGTTCCGGCACCCACAGCCTTCTTCAGTTTTTCGAGCTTTTCCAGCTCCACATTGTCGACGAGTATCTCGGACCTAAAGTAACGGTTTTGCAAAGCGAACTCCTCAGGGCAAAGCAGCCAGGGCCAGCATCCATTGATTGCTCCTCCCAACCCGAAGCCAAGAAATAACTGCCTCGGATCGATCCATTGAAAGATGAAAGAGCAAGATCGGGGAGCTTCCTCCTGTGCCCTCTACTGTTCAATCGGCTATTTGATTTAACTGCTTTAATAAATAAGAAATCGACCGTAGATCGATCCAGTTTGCGATAGGGTAGCCATGGTTTATCCGGGTTTTTGGGGAGCTCTGGGTCGCTGGGCAAGACATCCGGCCGCGGCGGAGGGGCGCTACACTGCCCGGCGTTGCGGAAACTGCAAGGTAACGTGCAAGCTGGTAAGCATGCCGGAATTGCCTGACATTACCGCCTATATAAGCGCGCTGGAACCGCGTATTGTGGGTCAGCCGCTCGACCACGTGCGCTTGGCGAGCGCATTTCTGCTGCGCACTGCGCAACCGTCCCTTTCCAGTGTGGAAGGTAACATCGTGCGGGAACTGCGGCGCATCGGCAAGCGCATCGCTATCGGAGTCGATAAAGATCTCTGGCTGGTCCTTCACTTGATGATTGCCGGTCGTCTGCACTGGCGGCCACCAGGAGCGAAGCTGGCAGGCCGCCAGAGTCTGGCAGCTTTTGACTTCCCCCCTGGTTCGCTTGTGCTCACTGAGGCGGGCACGAAGCGCCGCGCATCGCTGCACGTCCTCAAGGGCGAGGAGGCTTTGCGTTCCATCGATCCGGGCGGGATTGACGTCTTATCCAGCGATCTCAGCTCCTTTCGCGTCGCGCTCTCGGTCGAGAATCGCACGCTCAAGAGGGCTCTTACTGACCCGCGCATCTTAAGCGGCATTGGGAACGCCTATTCGGATGAGATTTTGCATGCAGCGCAACTATCGCCGATTGCTCTGACTCACAAGCTGGCGCCGGAAGAATGGGAAAGGCTCTATGCTGCGACACGTTACACGCTTGAGTTCTGGATAGAGCGGCTGCGCGACGAGGCGAAAACCGGCTTTCCTGAAAAAGTGACAGCATTTCGCAAGGATATGGCGGTCCATGGACGTTGTGGGGAGCCTTGCCCGAGGTGTGGCGAAGCGATCCAGCGGATTCGCTACGCGGACAATGAAACGAACTACTGCGTCCGATGCCAGACTGGCGGGAAAGTTCTCGCAGATCGGAGCCTGTCGCGGCTCTTAGGATCAGACTGGCCACGCACCCTGGACGAACTGGAGGCGCTCAAGCGCCGGTAAGGACAAGAATCATCATGGTGTTTCCGCGCCGGTCCTGTCGAGGTTGCCGCGAATGAGCGCCGCGAGTTTCGATGTATCACCATTGAACGATTCAATGGAAGCTTGCAACATGTCAGGTTGCTTCACGTTCTCCCAAGCGACGTAATAGGCGTTCGCGTGGGCCAGATGACTGATAAATTCGCGCTGCGCCCTGCCGTTGCCTTCGCGGAATGGATGCAGCGCGTTCATCTCGCCAAGATAATGCGCGGCGCGGTCGCTGAACGCGCCGGAGTCGAGTCCGGCAAGGTGGTTTTCCTCCGCAAGCTGTTTGAAGATCGGCGTGGCAGCGCGGCCAATATGGGCGTGATGGGCGAACAGATTGCCGCCTTTGCTGATGTCGATGGTACGCAATTGCCCGGCCCAGGAGTACAGATCGCCAAACAGGTAGCGATGAATGGCTTGTAGGTGCGCGAGGTCGAACCGGCCCTCGAGCGGGGTTCGCGCAAGTTCCCTGGAACGGGCGGCGACCAAGTCAGCTTCGGTTGCCTCCAGCGTTGCGGCGTCGGTGATCCCGAAGCGATTTATCAGGACACCGGACGCCGGGTCGAGGTAATGGTCATGGCCGGAATATTGGGACATGCTTAAACCGGGCGTAAATGTTACCGATAACTTGATCTGGAGGGATTTCTCCGCGTGCCGCCCGCCGCATGTCCTCGAGAGTGGCTTCTGATACCTTTAGGCCCTCAAGCTCCTGTTGCGCTACCGCATGGGCAACGGCCCGCATGTTGCGTTCCACCTCTGGCTCGGTAAACGTGGTCATTGTTCCTCCCGAATAGCCCCACTTGTTAGCATAGTTCCCCGGATCGGCACTCGACAATACCATGTCCATGGCCCAGTTGGCACGTCATTCAAGCCGGAGTGCCTTGACAGGGTCCAGAGATGCCGCCCGTCGGGCAGGGATGAACGTTGCAAGCACACCGCTGAAACCCAGAACGCAGATGGCCAGCAGTAACGCCCATGGATCGGTCTCCCGAACGCCATAAAAGCAATGTCCTCGCAGTGCGCCCTACCATCTCCGTCAGAACGATCCCCGGAATGAATCCAGCGAGGAGGATGACTAAAGTCTGGCGGAGGAAGAGTCCATGAACTTGACCCCGAGTTGCCCCCAGAGCCATACGCACTCCGATCTCGGAAGTACGACGCGCTACGTGGTACGAAAGCAACCCATAGAACCCTATCGCGGCAAGGGTGAGCGTCAGCCCGGCGAAGATCGCCGTGAGCCGTGCCAGCAGCTTTTCAGTCGAAAGTCCGTCTCCAAATTCCGTGTTGAGCGGCACGATTTCCGCAATGGGTCGAGCCTGGTCTTCCCATTGCGAAGACCAGGCTCGACGGATTGCAGGCTTCGACGAATATCCGCTGCAATATTGGTGGGAGATCCGACCGCGCGTACCTCGATTGTGCCCGCTGGGTCGGCGCCTTGGTCGATTGAGAAATACGCGGCCGGAGGTGCGGGAAGACGCAAACCATCCACACGCGCATCGCCGACTTCGCCAACGATCAGGTAGCTGTGATCTCCTGGTGCGGGTTTATAACCGATGTAGTGACCCACAGGGCTTTCGCTGCCAAAGAGCTTCTTTGCAAATGCGTGATTGACGATGGCCACTGGCTGCGAATGCTTCTCATCGCCCTCGACAAACGTTCTTCCTTGCAGGAGTGGGATTCCAAGAGTGTGGAAGAATCCCACGCCAACATGGTTCTCCTCTCCGTGTATCTGCGCTTCGGGAATTTCCGGGCGCCCCGAAACGTGGATGGCCGTGTTCCATATGCAGCCAGGGATTCGACACATCTGCATTGCAGCATCGCGGACAAACGGCAGTGCCTTCAAAGCATTCAAGATTCGCTTGTTCAGATCAGTAAGGTCCTGTCTATCAAGGCCCCCACCTGCAAGGTCCAGATGTACCGAGAGAACATGCTCACGATCGAGCCCTGCATAGAGTTGGCTGAGGTTGAGCAGGGTTCGTGCAAACAATGTCGCCAAGCTCAACAACAGAAGTGACAAGCTGACTTGCCCTGCCAGAAGCAGACTCGACCACCGTCGCCCTGTGCTGGCCAGGACAACCCTGTTGCCCAGGCCCGGCTGAATTGCAGCTCCGATGTTGCCACGTGTAATTTGCCAAGCGGGCAATAGGCTGAATCCGATCAGTGCGGTTATCAGCAGGCCGGCGCCAACCAGAAACTCCCCCAAGCCAAAAGTGAGATCGATCGGCATAGCATGTTCTCTTGCGGAGGCCCAATGAAGCAGGAGCGAACTCAAGACACCGCCGGTTGCTAACGCTAGAGATCCTCCGATGGCAACGAGTAAGGAGTCTTCCACCAACAACTGCCGCAGAACTCGCCAGCAGCTCGCGCCTAGCGCAAGGCGAAGAGCAATCTCGCGTTGCCGGCCGGCGAGCCTGGCGAGCTGCAAGTTGGCAAGGTTGAGGCACCCAACCAGGAAGACCAGCGCTGCCATCCCCATGAGCAGGAACAGAGGGCGCATATAGGCGGCACTGAAGGATCCTTCTCCCCCAGCCGCTGAAATGAGCTGAACGTGCGCACCACGGATATGCTCACGCTCTTTAGGACCCTTGGTTGCGTCTGCGATAAGTCCCAGATCGGGCTGAAGAGCCTGTGTCCAGCGGTTCCCGGCGGAGGCTTTCTCCGTATCTGAAACGCCCGCGAGCACCCACAACCAGAAGATACCGTCCTGATTTCTGTAGGGCGCTTTGAGATCCTATTGGTATCCAGGTCCGAACGAATCAAACCATGTACCGAAACGTCCGTATGATTGTGCCGAGAGCGGCAGCCACAGGTCAGGAGCGACGCCCTGGACGACGCCGAGGAAACGCTCGGGCGCAACACCGACGACTACGATAGGAACGCGGTTGAGAATCGCCTTCATGACAACCATGGATTGGCCGGAATTGAAGTGTTCTTTGGCAAAACCGTAGCGCAGGACAACCGGCACCTCGGGCTGGCCTGGCGTGTCATCACTGCCTTGAAAGAATCTGCCGGCAGAAGGGGAAAGACCGAGAACACCAAAGAAGTTGTCGGAGACGAGTTGAAAGCTCGCTTCTTGAGAGAAGCCGTTTCTGACTTGAAGAACCCCGCTACCCAGCCCTGATCGCGCGATTACGGATGAGGATGTTCCCGTCGCCTGCTTTAGGCGTTCATATGCCGGATAGGAGTAAAACCATTGCGCGTCGAACGGTGATTTCACGGCACGAAGAGAATAGAGCTGCGACGGCTGAACGATGGGGAATTGAGCAAAGAGAACCCCATGCAGGAGCCGGAAGACCGCGAGGTTCGCACCAATGCCAATCGCCAACGTAAGCACCACGGTCAAGGCGAATCCAGGCGCTTTGTGCAGTTGGCGAACCGCCTGGCGTAAATCCCGCTGAAGGTGGTCGATCCATGACCAGCCCCAGGTTTCCTGAGCATCCTCTTTGAGCAATGTCACATTCCCCAATGCGCGTAGTGGTGCCAGTCGTGCTTCTTCAGGGGACTTTCCCGTAACCATCCGCTCTTCTGCCTGCTGGGTGATATTAAACTCATGCTCACCTTGTAATTGCTTAGTGACCCGTGAACGATTGGCTAAGGTTCGGATCCTATCCAGAGTCCACTCGATTCAGCGAGCGCTACTTCGCCCGCCATTTTTCTTAGGTTCCTGCGATTGATTGACGTTTCCGAACCGATTAAGTACTAGCTTCGGCGTCGCGGATTTCTTCAATGTCGGCAAGATCGCGCAGCAGGCCCGCCGCAAGTTTCGAGGCAATGAGGTCGCTCTTGGAAATGAAAAACGCCGTAAGACCGTTTTTCACGTCGATCACACCTTCCACGCGCCGTTCCCATGCTTCATCGAATTTCACACCGTCAATGCCGGGGAGGATATCGATCGCAATCGGCTCCCGGCCAAAGCGCATGAATTTCCGGGGGTCTGCAAGATCGTCAACGGTAATGCCGACAAGGGCAGCGCCGAAACTCGCCAACGCCGCAGATGTCGCCTTCGCGTTCGCGGGGTCCGCTTGGATAAAAAGGTCAAGGTCCTTGGTCGCGCGGGGCTGCGCGTGAAATGAAACCGCGTATCCGCCCACGATGAGATATTTAACGCTGTGGGCGTTGAAGACAGACAAGAGTTCTTTGAAGTCGTCGAACATCGCTAGCCGGTTCCTTCATGGCGTAGGCGGAAATGCTGAGTTCTGCAACGGCGCTCATGCGCTCATGGACCGGGCGGCTCTGCCAATACCGGTATTCGTCAGCCTTCATTTCCTTGTGGCTGTCGTATATGCGGATGCTCTTATCCATACCCGTTTGTAGCACTCAGCGGGTCGATGATCAACGATTACTTTTGAGAGCCGAAAACCCTTGATGTCCAGGGCCGGCGTTCCGGCGGCTGATTTCCCGCGGTTCATACGGCCCGTTCCGAGTTACGCAGAGACCTTGTTCCCCGCCATTTTGTGATCAATCTCGGGATGGAGAACGCCTTGCGATTGGCTCAAAGGCAGGCGAATCTCTGCCCGGCACCCTGGACCATCGAGGCGGTTGGCGACCTGAAGAACGCCGCCGTGGGCCTCGCATATCTGCCGTGCAAGGGCAAGACCGATGCCGCTTCCTCCAGGCTTGGTGGTGTAGAAGGGCACGAATAGGTTCGACGGATTGGTGAGGCCGATCCCGTTGTCCTCGATCAGAATTGCTACCGCTTTAGGAATCGTTCTCCAGGTGATCGTCACTTCAGGAACATCGCTCCCAGTATTGTCTCTGGATGGCCCGTCGGGAAAGCGCGCCAGAGCTGCTTCGGTTGCGTTGCGCAGCAGGTTGATTACGAGTTGTTCGACCTGGTCGGGGTCGAGTTGCAGCACGATATCAGGTCCCGGCTGGAGCGCGACGGGGATCCGGTTCTCGAGCGCTACGGCACGCTCCAGTAAAGGGCGCAGCGCCACCGCCTTCAGTGCGGGTGGGGGCAGTTGGGCGAGCTGCCGATAAGCCTGGATAAAGCGGTTGAGCGATTCGGCGCGGCTCTCGATGATTCTGAGACCACGTTCGAGTTTGAACACATCATCCCCACTTGGCGCCACCATCGTTTGCACCTTGAGCGGACGCATTTGTATCCACGAACGAAGGCTGCCGGCAATGGATTTGATGGGCGTAAGCGAATTGTTGATTTCGTGACCAATCACTCGGATGAGGCGCTGCCAGGCATCGCGCTCCTGCTCGCGCAAGGCAATACTGACGTCGGACAGCACCAGGAGGGTATGAGGGATACCGCGTTGACGAAAACTGGATCTTCTTACCATCCAGTGGACGGGATTGCCCCTCCCGGCAAGGACCAGGATTCCCTGATCGGGCTGGTCGAGCAGGACAGCAAGTTGCAGATCATCGGCGCTGCGGCCCAGAGCCCGTTCCGCCATGAGATGGAAGATGCGCTCCGCGGCGGGATTGATGAGACGCAGGCGATGCCCGGGATCGAAGGCTAGTACGGGCGCATCCATGGAAGAGATGACGCAGCGCAATAAAGCGGTGGCTTCCATCTCCCCGAGACGCTGGCTCTGCAACAGGTCAGCGAATTCATTGATCTCCAGTGCGAGCTCTCCCAGAGCATCAGAACGCCTTCCGCCGCGCGCGCGAAAGGAGTAGTCAGACTCGCGCAACGCGGAGACGACGTTGGCAAGAGTCTGAAGTGGGCGGATGATCTGCTCGAGGAGCATGCCAGCCGCGATCAGAGAAAGGAGAGCGACACCACCAAGAAGAGTCTCTGCCATCGCCCATGAAAATTTCGCCTGCCAGAGCAGAACCGCGGCGAGCACAAATGCGGGAGCGGCAACGAATAGACACAGGATACGAACGCGGCGTTCAAATGGGGTTGTGCGGCGAGCGCGTTGTGCGGAGCTTAGCTGTGCGCGTGGGGCTGAATCATGTCGGTAGCTCGGAGTGGGATCAGATTCCATACTTCTCCATCCGGCGATAGAGCGCTCCGCGGCTTAACCCCAATGCCTCAGCCGCGTGGCTGACGTTGCCGGCTGCACGAGCAAGCGCCTTGCGGATGAGAATGCTTTCCACGGCTTCGAGGCTAAGGTCATCCAGGCTCTGCGCTGAGGAGCGAACATGGCTCAAGCCCAGGTCGGCGTTTTGAATTCGCGGACCGCGCGCCATCAGAACGGCGCGCTCAATCGAATGGTCGAGTTCCCGGACGTTGCCCGGCCAGCCGTGCTGGAGCATCGCCTCCAGCGCGCTCGGCTCGAAACCCGTCACACCCTTGCGGTAGCGGGATGTATAGCGAGCGAGGAAGTGCCCGGCGAGCAGAGGGACATCTTCGCGCCGATCCCGCAGCGGCGGAAGATGGATCTCAACCGTGTTGAGACGAAAGAGAAGATCTTCGCGAAAGCGTCCCGCCGTGCACTCCGCATGCAGGTCAGCATTGGTAGCCGAAATGAGACGTACATTAACGCGCCTCGTTTGCGAGGAGCCAACACGTTCGAGATCGCCCGTCTCGACCACGCGCAGGAGCTTGGCCTGCTGGCGAAGGGGGACGTTGGCAATCTCATCAAGGAAGAGCGTGCCCCGATCGGCCAGCTCGAAGCGTCCGATGCGGTCCATGCGCGCGTCGGTGAACGCTCCTTTGACATGACCGAAGAGCTCGCTCTCAAAGGTTCCCTCAGCCAGCGCACCGGTATTCACGGCGACCAGCGATCGCGCGGCGCGCGAGGAAAGTGCATGGAGCGTTTGCGCAACGACTTCTTTGCCCGTTCCGTGCTCGCCGGTAATCAGCACGTTGGCATCCGAGGGTCCGATGCGCGCCAAAAGCTCAAGCACGGGCTGCATGGAAGGCGCCTTGGCTATCAATTCAGGCCTTCCTTCGGCGCGTAGCAGGCGGTTTTCCGCTTCCAGAATTTCAGCCTGCTGAACCGCGCGCCGAAGTTCGATCTGCGTTCGCAGAACGGAGATCAATCGCGCATTCTCCCAGGGCTTTTGGATAAAGTCACAGGCGCCGCGGCGCATGGATTCGACCGCGAGGCCAACATTGGCCCAAGCCGTCATTACGATGATGCGCAAACGGCTGTCATGAGCACTTAGCTGGGCAAGCAACTCGAGACCTTCCGCGCCGGAGGTAGTATCCCGCGCGTAATTGAGGTCGATCAGCAGCGCGTCGAAGGTTTCGCTGGCAACCCTATCCCTTACTTCACGGGGAGATTGCGCTCTCGCTACCCGGTAACCTTCCGGCTCCAGCAACAACTCGATAGCATCCAGAATATGGGGTTGATCATCCGCGGCGAGTATTCGTGGCGCCTCCGCTTGCGTACGGGTTCCCGAGGTCTCTTTCGCGGCTTGCGGGAAGGTAGCCATCATTGCCTCAAACGGTAAATCAAGTATAGTTCGACGCCCGGAGATCGGTTGGAAGCACAGGCTATGGCTTAGCCGGCTGGACGACCCCGGACTGGGCTGCTTTCTTTCGCGGCTTGCGGGAAGGTCGCCATGATAGCTGTCGCTAGGGCATGTGGGTGACGACGCCACTTCTTGCGTCGTCTATCGAGACGCCCGTGCGGTCCAAGGTCGTCCCAGTAGCGCGGTCAATGTCCGCCTTGGCCTTTTCATAGGCAGTCTGCGCGGTAAAAAACGCGGATTCAGCGACAGCGAGGCCTTCTTCTGCAACGAGGGTGTCATACCTGGACATCGCTCCTATGTTTTGCTCCTGCTTGGCGATATCAAAGGTCTTCTGCGCGAGATCGCGTGCTTTTTGCGTGGCCGCTACGCGGGCTTGCGCCTGCTCGAGAGCGAACTGCGAGTCGCGGATGTCGAAGCGAAGGCTCTTCTGCTGCTGCTCTTGGGAGATCTGGCTCTGGCGGTACGCGAGCACGGCGCGGAACTGGTCGGCTTTGACGACACGGTTGCGGAGGTTGATCTGGAGATTGACGCCGACCTCGTACGTGGGCGACGAGTAGTTGAAGGTGTTCTGGAGCATGCTGGGGAAGTCGGTGGGCAGGCTGGTGGCGCACTCCTGCGGGCCGAGACTGCAATACGGGTTTTTGGGGCCGGCGGTGCCCGCGCCTTGGTAGTAGCCGAACAAATTGAGTTGAGGCAGCAGCTCGCTGTTGATGTCCTTGATGCTCTGGCGCAGGACCTCGGCCTGATTACGGAAAATCGCGACTGCAGGGAGGTTCTTCATGGCCTCGGCGATCAGCTCGGCGATGGATTTCGATTCGTTGGGATCGGGACCGCCCTGGAGGTCGAGCGGAATGACGGGGATTTCGTCGATGGACGGGTCGTCGGTTCGGGTGAGATCGTTTTTAATGAGCAGCTCGTTGTGCCTCAGCGTGGCCTTGGCGATGGTAAGATCGCCCTCGCTGGAGGCAACCGCAGACTGGTCCTTCATGACCTGCAACGCAGGAATGTTCTGGAGCTCCAACTGTTTCTGGTCGTCGGCCAGGGTCTCATTGGCGTAGGCCAATGACCGGGTCTTCACCTGCACGTCCTGATAAGCGTTGACCAGATCCCAATAGAGGTTTTCAATGTCGGTGACGGTGGCGATGACCTGCTGCTTAAAGGCGAGATCGGTGGTCTGCAGGTTTCTTTTGGCGATGTGGATGTAGCGCTCGTTGCTGGCAAGGCCGAATCCGTACAGAAGCGGCTGCGTCAGGTAGACCTGGAACTCGGAAAACAGTTCGGGATTGACTACGTTATAGGGGCCATTGCTGGCGAGGCGCTGACCGATGTAGTTGACGGTCACGTTGGTGCCGAGCGGAAACGACTGTGAGTACTGCGATTCGACCTCGATATTGTTTTGCTTCAGGATCGGGGTGCCGACCAGGAAAGGGTTTGGCTCCTGGATGACGCTGTGGTTCACAAAGCCGCTGAAGTTGAGGAAGGGGTCGAACGAGGGAACGGCCGCGCCGGCGCCGAGAACGGAGGTGACGATGCCGCCGGCGCCTGCGGCCGCACTCGAGGAGTTCGCGGAGCCACCGCCGCCCGCGGAGGCGCCAAAGCCGCTCTGCGTGGTCTGGACGACGCCGACGTTGACGCCGTTTGCGACGCCTCCCGCCTTGGTGCGCAGAAGATCGGCTTGCGCGATGGGGAAGTTGTAGCGGAAGGAGGCGAGCGTGAGATTATTTTCGAGGGCCAAAGCGATCGCGTCCGGCAGGGAGATGGAGAGCTTGCCGTCGCGTATGAGGTCGTAGAGGTGCTGCGAGTTTTGGAGGTCGAGTGGCGGCACAGTGCTGGGCAAATACGGCGCTAAGGGGTTGTGTGAATGCGGCAGTTCAATGTGGAAAGGTCCCTGGTAGGTAACCGGCTGCGGCTGCGCCGCCGCTTGCGCCTGCTGAGCGATGGTCTGGGGCGGAGATTGTTGCGGAGCGGAAGGCGCGGAAGGCAAGGGCCCTGCGGGATTCGCTTGCGCGAAGGTAGTTGAAGCAAGAACTCCCGCCGCACAAAGCACAGCCAGCGTTTTCTGCGCCAGCGTTCCCGCGTAGGAGACACCCCTCATGCCTTCACCTCGGTAACCTGGCTCAACCCGGGGTTAGCAGTATCCCGTACGAGCCAGCCATCCCGCACTTCCAGCACGCGGCTGCCAAATCCGGCGTTTACTTCCGAGTGCGTCACCTGGACGATGGTTGTTCCCTGACGGTTCAAATCCTGGAAGAGTTCCATGATCTCTTTCGCCTGGGAGGAGTGAAGATTTCCGGTTGGCTCGTCGGCAACCAGCAGGGACGGGCGATGGATGACGGCGCGGGCGATGCCCACCAATTGTTGTTGACCACCAGAAAGCTGGTTGGGATAGAGATCCTTCTTGCCTACGATGTTGAAGCGATCAAGCACATCGGCGACCAGCGATTGGCGTTCCGAGCGGGAGATATTTTTGTAGGAGAGCGGCAGATCGATGTTCTCGGCGACGTTCAGATCGTCGAGCAAGTGGTAGCTCTGAAAAACCATACCAATGTTGCGCCTGGCCAGATCCGATCGCTGCTTGCGGTTCATCGAGTGGATAGCCTCTCCGTTGAACCAGTACCCTCCCGCCCATTGGTCATCGAGCAGCGCCAATATATTCAGCAGCGACGACTTCCCTGCCCCGGAGGGCCCCATGATGGTGACAAACTCACCCGGCTCGATCTTTAAGTAGATGCGCCTCAGTACCCAGGTTTGACCGGCACCGCTCTTGTAACTTCTTTCAATGTTTTCGAGAGAGATCATTACGGCCCTCGTTGATTCGGTTGTGGGTGCTATTGGTTCCGTCGCTTTTTCCTACTCACGCACAGCGCCTGCATAGGATCGACACAGACGGGTGAACGCCCCGTGAGCATGGGACTAGAGTCCAGCCGTCCCATCCGGGATTCTTTTCGGACGGGTGAAGTCTACTCAGGACTGACGCTCGGGACTACTTTCAGGGCCTTCGGTCGGGACTGCTAATCACGCCGCGTCCCGATCATCCCCATTCATTGCATTTCCAGGACCTGCTCCAGAGCTTCGCCTTCGGCGACAATCCTTCCATCAAAGAGATGAATATTGCGGTCAGCATGGCGGGCAAAGCGTGGGTCGTGCGTCACCATGCAGATGGTTGCTCCTTCGCGATGAAGGTTTTTGAGCAGTTCCATGACAGCTTCACCGTTCTTCGAGTCCAGGTTGCCGGTGGGCTCGTCGGCCAGCAGGATGGAGGGCGAGCCTGCCAGTGCACGCGCGACGGCCACTCGTTGCTGCTGGCCCCCTGAGAGCTGCGAGGGATAGTGACGCATGCGGTGGGCCATCCCCACGCGCTCCAGAGACTCCTGCAC
>PLZN01000572.1 GCA_003152195.1 Acidobacteriaceae bacterium | reverse complement strand
AATCATGAAACTGCTCTTGATACTCACACTGACTGTGGCCGGTTCTGCCGAAACCCATCGGTTTGAGCCAAAGCAGTTTTATACTACCTTCTCCGGCGCTCACCCTCCGGTGCTTCTTATTAAGCCCGGCGACAGCGTGGTCACGCCCACTATCGACGCGCGTGGTTTCGACTCCGCGGGCGTACAGCGAGGTCAGGGACCCAATCCGGAGACGGGTCCGTTCTACATCGAAGGCGCCGAGCCCGGTGACACACTCGTAGTTCATTTGTTGCGCCTCGAGACCAACCGCGCCACGGGATTTTCCGCATCGCTGCTGGCCCCCTACACCGCCGATCCCGGCTTTTTACGTTCGGAAGGGATACGGGAGCCGAAACAGGCAACGTGGCAGATCGATAAACAAAAAGGGATCGCTTTCATGGATCCGGGGGATTTCAAAGGGCCACGCATCGAGTTGCTGCTTCGTCCCATGCTGGGGTGCGTGGCCACCGCCCCGGCTAACAAGGCCGCCATACCCGCCACGTTCCCGGACAACTTCGGCGGCAACATGGACTACAACGGCATGGGTGCTGGGGCCACTGTGATGTTGCCCGTGTTCGAGCCGGGTGCGCTGTTCTTTCTGGGTGACGGCCACGCGCGGCAAGGCGATGGCGAAGTGGTTGGGAGCGCCATCGAGACATCTCTCGACGTCGAATTCTCCGTGGAGCTCATTAAAGGGAAAAAGATCAACTGGCCTCGTGTCGAAAATCAGGACTACATCATGGTGCTTGGCAGTTCGCGAGCCCTTAATGAAGCTCTGCAGCACGCGACCACCGAGCTGATGCACTGGCTCATCGATAGTTATGGGTTCGACGAACGCAGCGCCAGCCTCTTGCTTGGCCAGGGGATGGAGTACGAGATCTCGAACGTGGTGGATCCGGAGTTCACAATCGTGGCGAAAATGCGCAAGCGATTCCTCGGACCACCGCACTAGGCGGTTCGGCTGCCAGAAGATTGCGCTGTAGGTCCGGTTCTGGTCGGATCACGGGCTACCCGGAAGTGATCCTGCATAGTTGTGCCTGAAAAGTCGGGTTTTCAGTAACTTCCCAAAGCTGAGGTCTTTCGCTGGGCAATTTACTGATAACCCCGTTTTTGAGGAACTGCTGTTCGGTCAACACGACGGCGTTTATCGGGAGTAATCCGGAAGGCTGGCACATTCCTCAGGCGACGCCTGAATACCTGAGCCTGTTAAATGACCTTGACCGCATCCACTCACGGGACAAGCCCACCATGCGGCGATTTGCACCGAGCCTATTGTGTTAATCCTATTCGTCGAGCAAGATTCTCAAAGCGGGGATCGGATCGGATCGAATCGTAGGCAGGATCGACATTCATATATGTCGTGAAAGGCGTTCGCGCCTCACAGTTTCGCCCTAACCATTCCAATACCAGATCCTTATTGCCAAGCCGCGCATACACTTGGGGAATATCGAATTCCCCAAAATTCCGCCCTGTCTTTTCATTCGCTTTCCGAATCTGCTGCCAGAATCCCGTCGGCCCCTTTGCCGCATAGGCATTGGTCAACGCAATTCTGTCCGCGGCCGCCCACTTTGCACGTTCGCCGCCTTCCAACAGCCTCGCCTTCGTGATTTCTGTAATCGCATCCGGATACTGCCCGCGTTGAGAATAGAGCCATGCAAGCCAGTAATGCGTGATGTGGAAGTCCGGGTAAACCGCGACTGTCTTGTTGTACTGAAACAAAGCCTGGTCATACTGCCGCGCGTAGAAATAGTCGAGTCCGAGGTATGCGTTGAAGATAGGAGACAGCGGGTCAAGCTCAAGAGCCTTCTTCATTTCGGCGATGGCTTGTTCCGAGTTGCCAAGTGGGTTCAGATAATAGCTGGAGAGAAAAAAGTGAGCCAAAGCACTGTTGGGGTTCAACTCAATCGCACGCCTGAGTTCCCTGTCAGCTCCTTGCCAGTCAAATTCAAAGTCCGCCTTTTCAGCTCCCAGCGCGGCGTGGGCTTCTGCCAGGTCATCATCCAACTCCAAAGCTCTCGTTGCCGCCGAAGCCGCCTTCGGAAAGAAACGTTCCGGCGAAAAGATCGATAAGGCAAGGTATGCATTCGCTAGCCCTGCGTAAGCAGGCGCAAATCCAGGATCTTTTTCGGTTGATTGCTCAAAGAACTCGACGCTCTTGTTCTCGTCATCGTATGTTCGCTTGTTGAGGAAGAAGAGCCCTTGCAGATAGTTTTCATAAGACTCGGTGTTGGGCGCGGGCTTCCTGGTCAGACGGGGTCCGCGCTTCGGCTCAAGTTCGATTTGAACCTGCTGAGCGATGGCCGTGCCCAGTTCGTTCTGTAGCGCCAGAAGTCCGGTGACCTCGCGCTCATAATTGTGCGCCCATAGGTGCGTCTGATCGTTCACGCGAATCAGCTGCGCGCTCACCCGAGCTGTTCCACCCTCTCGCCGAACGCTTCCTTCCAGAATGTAGTCAGCCCCAAGTTCGCGACCGATCTCGGCGATCGTCTTGTCCGTGTGCTTGTATGCCATCGCAGATGTACGAGCGATCACTCCCAGCTTCTCCGGGTTCAGTTCGCCCAGGTCCGTAATGGTCTCTTCTGTCAGGCCGTCACTGAAATACTCCTGTGCAGGATCATTGCTAAGATTCTGGAACGGAAGCACAGCCAGCATCTTCCTACGGCCAGGTGGTCGCGGAGCCCGTCGATTGGCGTCCCGCGTGCGAGGCATATAACCACCAGGCCAACCCTGCAGCCAGCGTCAGAGCAACGGCTGCCGTGCCCACCCACCTCGCCCGTCTTCGCCAGGAAGCGCTGCCGCGCCCACTGGAAGAGGGATTGCCTTCGCGACGGGTGGACTCGCCTTTCCGCTGCCCCGCGACGCTGGGCCCGCGTAGTTCTTGAGTCTCCGGTCCAACAATTTCTCCCGGCTTCAACGTCGTGTTCTCCCCGGCCAGGTCCACCCCATCCTTCGTTACGACTCGTACACTCTCCGCAAAGCGATAGCCTCGACTAGGAAACGTCAGTATGTATCGATGATCCTGCGGGGTTTCACCCAGCGCCTTCCGCAAAATGGAAATGTGCTGCGTCAGGTTTGACTCTTCCACAAAGCTGTCCGGCCACAGCGCCTTCATTAGCTCATCTTTTGAAACCACCTGCTCGCTGCGCTCGACTAGCAACAGCAGCATCTCAAAAGCCTTCGAAGTCAAGGTCACGGGCTCACCGTCCCGCAGCAGAAGCTTTCTGCTGGGATCCATCCGGAAGTGGCCGAACTCGTAGAAGCACTTGGAGGCTTTACCCATGGTCTCCACCAGCAGATCAGGAACCCAGCGCGAACTCCGCTCCAATCGAAATTGAGAGTCTTGCAATTGTCCCCTACGCAGGCGGCTGACGCAATCCATCGCTGGCGTTTTCAGCAGGACCGGAAACAGGGGGCCCAATTCTCAAGCCCCGACGCGCTCATCTGCCCAGGCCTTCAACGTCTCTCTAACTGCCTAAATAGCCGCGAGATATGAGACAATTCAGAATTTTTCAAAAGAATTGAGGTGAGCGTTGAGGACTCATTTGCCGCAACCGACGAAGATAGGGGTCGAAATGCTCCTGTCCGGGAAAGCCATTCCGCGAATGGGGCACGCAAAGGAGAAGCAATGAAATCCACATCACTGATTTCTACGGGGATGCTCAGCCTGCTGGCCGCGTTCGCCGCATCCGCGCACCCTCAACGCTACACGGTCTCCGATCTCAGCACCCTGCCGGGCGGCTCGTTCAGCCAGGCGACCTTCGTTAATAGCCGTGGTCTCGTCACGGGCATCTCCACCCTACCTGACGGCACCCAGCACGCCGTCGTCTGGTATCACGAATCGATTCTCGACATCGCCACCCACACACCTGCCGGAACAAATAGCGGAGCACTCGCTGTCAACGATTGGGGGCAGGTCCTGGTTCAGTCGGAGACCATCTCGAATGACCCAAACAACGAGAATTTCTGCACCTACTTCACCGGTCTCGCGTGCCGGGCATTCGTGTGGCAAAACGGCGTGACGACAATTCTGCCCACGCTCGGAGGCACCAACGCCTCCCCCAGCATGATTAACGATCGTGGCCAGATCGTCGGCATCGCAGAAAACAGTGTGCACGATTCATCTTGCCCAACCCAACCGGCCGTCACCGGAAGCGGGCCTCTGACGCTTGATTTCGAGGCCGTGTTCTGGGGAGGCGGTCCGAGCCAGATTCGCGAACTTCACCCGCTGCCCGGCGACAGCGTCGGAATGGCGTTCTGGATCAATGATCTTGGACAAACCGTGGGCGGATCGGGCTCCTGCGCCAGCAGCATACTTCCCAGACCGGCAGTCACGCCACATGCGGTGCTCTGGGAAAATGGTACCGTCACGGACATGGGCAGCCTTGGCGGAACAGTAAATACCGGCGTGCCGGGAATCGGAACAATCGCCCTCTCGATCAATAATCGTGGTCAGGCCGTTGGAGCGGCTGCGCTCTCCGGCAACATGGTAGGTCATGCCTTTTTGTGGTCCAGAAAGCTGGGTCACATGCTCGATCTCGGCACCATTCAGGGAGACGTCGTCAGCGCAGCCCTTGGCATTAACGATGAAGGAAACGTGGTCGGTCCCTCATTCGATGAGGACGGGAATCCCCACGCCTTCCTGTTCAGCAAAGGCACGATGAAAGACCTGAATGCTCTCGTTCCGCCTGACTCGGCCATCTACATGCTCGTCCCTTATGCGATCAACAGTGAAGGGCAAGTTGCGGGCTTTGGAGTGACCGGCAGCGGCGAGATTCACGGCTTCCTGGCGTCCCCTTGTGCGGTCGATGCAGCAGAATCCGCGTGGTGCGGTAGAGCTTCAGCGGGCGCTGCCACCGAAAAGGACGCGAC
>PLZN01000449.1 GCA_003152195.1 Acidobacteriaceae bacterium | reverse complement strand
GCTGCAAAGCGGCGTGGAGTATCCTTTTCGGCGCGCTGACCATAATTAACGCAACTGTAGCCAAGCGTTAATCTGCGATTGCATCTACATCCCTAGCGAGAGGTACGCACATGCCGAATGCCACCACTTCCGATTTTGCAGAAATGGACAACGCCACGATTTCCAGTCATCACTGGAAGATCATGTTGATCTCGGGTATGGGATTCTTCACGGACGCCTACGATCTCTTCATCATCGGCGTAGTCATGGCTCTGGCGAAACCCATTTGGCATGTCGGCAAGCTCGAAGAGAGCTTGGTGGAGTCTACCGCCCTGTTGGCAGCCGCGTTCGGCGCCCTTCTCTTTGGCCGCGTCGCAGATATGATTGGCCGAAAACGCATCTATGGGGTCGAGGTGCTGGTGCTGGCTGCCGGCGCCATCGGCTGCGCCTTCTCGCCGAACATCTGGTGGCTCATCGGACTGCGCTTCATTTTAGGCATCGGTATCGGCGGAGACTATCCCGTGTCGGCCACGATTATGAGCGAATATGCCGGCAAAGCCTCCCGCGGTATGCTAGTGACCCTTGTCTTTGCCATGCAGGCTGCCGGCCTCATCCTTGGACCACTTTTCGCCTCGGCTCTTCTTGCGACGAATATGTCCCACGACCTAATTTGGCGCATCCTTGTCGGCTTTGGCGCCGTGCCTGCTCTGGCTGTTTACTGGCAGCGCCGTCACCTCAAGGAGACTCCCCGCTTTCTCGCGGCTGCAGGTAAGCAGGAAGACCATGCGGGCAGGCTCTCGAACGCGAAGCATTTCGACAAGTCCAAGCACTCCGTATCTTTCTGGGACGGCTTTCATCGGCTGGCGAACGACAACAAACTGCTCCTCCGCCTCGCCGGTGCCAGCGCAGCCTGGTTCCTGATGGATGCAGCCTATTATGGAAACACTGTTTCNNAGTCCCCTCGTACTTTCCGCATTGAATAGCGATCACACTTTGCTCGAGAAAACTCTCACCCAGCTTGGCATCTTTACGGTGTTCGCCGCTCCGGGATATGCTGTCGCTGCCCTCACTATGGATCGCCTCGGCCGCAAAACCATCCAGGCTCTGGGCTTCGGGATGATGGCCGTCAGTTTTGCTCTTCTGGCGCTGATTCCCAATCTCGAGAAGGNNGCTTCTTCTTTACCGAGTTCGGTCCAAACGCGACGACCTTCGTCTACCCTTCTGAGATCTTTCCCGTACGCGTGCGGACTACCGGTCACGGAATCGCCGCCGCGATGGGCAAGCTCGGGGGATTCGTCGGCGTCTTCGTTTTTCCCTACCTTCTACATTGGAAAGGGTTGCTCGGTGCAGAATCGGCAGCAGCTATCGCCAGCGTTCTCGGCCTGATTGTTACCTTGACAATGCTTCCCGAGACCAAAGGCAAGAGCCTGGAAGCGATCTCCTCGGAGACCGCTACGCCAGCAGAAAGGGCAGCCGCCTAGCAAACCATTCCAAGTGAACGGTTCTAAGCGAGCTTCGCGATGAGAGCGCCCTGGCATCGGGCGTGGCGTGCAACCAAATCTACTCCCGACTATCAGCGCAAGAATGCCCACAACGCTATCGCGGCGGCGCTCATGATGAGCGCCGCAGATCCATCCCAGTATTTGCATGCCGGGTGAATTGACACGATTCCCATCACCCTTCGATCACTCGTCAACAGCACGACCATGATGACCAGGGGGGGGCGAGCAGGCCATTTAAGATCGCAGACCAGAACAGCATTTTCACTGCGTCGCGCCTGGCGAAATCAAATGCGAGCCATGCCAAGCCGTGCGCACATCAGTTGAACGGCCGCCATCAGCGGAAAGGACAAAAGTACGGTCCAAAGAGTTGTGTACCCATAAGACGCGCCTGCAACTGAGTAGGTCGAGATGCCCGACGGATCGTCGTCCGCAGCTCCCGTAATCAACCCCGGACCAAGCTCTTTCAGAAACTGCTACACGCCACGACGTGGTTTGAGTCGCAGCTCTGCTTCTAACGGCGTAGTCCGCGATTTGGCCTCAACTCATCGTACTTGGCCCCATGATGCATGGTCGTCAAGAGGTGGATAAAACGTCTCCATCGCATCGTACAGGTCCAACGCTCAAAGTGATCCAATTTGATCAGACATTCGTCTTAGCCGCTTCTATGATGGCGAATAGTAGAGAAGTGAGACGAACGTTACAGAGCAGTCCCGCTTCCTCTTACAAGTGAGGTTACAAGATGGAAACCGTATTGATTGTTCTCGTGGTGCTGTTTTTGCTCGGTGGCGNNGGCGCGGCTAGATCGCGCCATCGCAAGATGAACGCATGCCATACCGCCTGATCGTATTTGCTGGATTTTGAGGGGGAGTTGGACTCCGGGATCCAGAGCCCACGAACCCTCCCTCAAACCTCCTGAATATCGATAGTCGATATCGTCTGTCAATAGACACCCACTTCACGCTCGGAAGGTCATTTAGGCGCGCGGGGGGGGGCGAGCCGGAGAGCGTTCTTAATGCAGGCGTTACGGGATCTTAGGGGCGCCGTTCTGCGTTCCGACGTGGCGAATCAGTGACGCGACTGTCGAAGCCGCCAGTTGGGAAGCCGCTTCCTGAAAGGTCTGGTTTCCGGTAACTTGATTTCGGCGTTCCGGCCGAGAGAGCCTATTGTGGCCAGGTAACAGTGAAAATTACTTGTCTGAAAAAATGGTTACGGGTCCGAGTAGTTTAGTTTATCGCCGGCAATCGCGCCGGCAAAGGTTATGGCGCCAAGGGAGGGTCAAAAGGATTGCCGCTCAACTTGCCCGATTTAGCGTTGTTCTGGTGGAATGTAACCGCACCCTCGGTTACGGGAGTGTGAGCATACGCTGGATGAAATTCTCTGCCAGTGCTGTTAGCCAGTTGAACTTCACCCTTTACATCCCTCAACCACGCAATGCCTACCTTCATGCTGCCATGAGACGGATTTAAACCGTGCGGAGATCTAGAATCGGCACCAGCTGCCGTCGACGGGGGAGCTGTAATTTGCTGAGCATGCAACGACCGCATGTTCCACAGGCCGAGTCACCCATTGAGGCGAGTATTGGACCTGACTTCCGATTTCGGGGCGAATGGCCGGCGATGCTTCCCTTACCGCATTACGGAAGGGTTGTCCGTCACTCCCGCATAACGTGCATTGCTCCGCGAAGTGGCCGCGGCTACGCAGTAAGATAGTTTGAGACAGAGGTATACTTCCTGCGAAGAAGTTGGGGCGACTCTGATTCCGACTGGCATGTGTACGCCATTCCGTTTTGTGCGGTACTGCTCTTATGTGTGTCTGCTCCCGCATTTGCGCAGCAACTTCCGCTCTTTGAGCCACTTGAGGCTGAGCCCGGCCCTATGCCCGACCCGACCCAAGGGATGATCAAGCTTGACGTTGTGGTGACGGATAAGTCGGGAAATCCAGTGACCGGCCTCAGGCAACAGGACTTTACGTTGCGGGACAACGCCCAGCCAGGGAAGATTGTCTCCTTTCAAGCGTTCGATGGAGTCACCGCCAAGCCCGATCCTGCTGTTGAAGTCATCCTGGTGATCGATGAGTTGAATATCCGGGACGTGCCGCAGCAGGGCGCGACGCAGCTTTTGGCTGCGGAGCGCGAAGCCGAGAATTTTCTACGCCAGAATCAGGGGCATCTTGGCCAGCCGGTATCGATCTACCGGATTACCAAGGACGGACTTTCGGCGTCCGCGCAACCTTCCTGGGACGGGAACGCCCTGGCCGACGAGATCGCTCATCGAACAGAGCCGCAGGTTATCTGGAAAACGCCAATGGTCTCCGAGAGTCTGGGGCCGGTTGCGGGAGGTGGGGCCATCAGTTGGAGAATAACCCACTCTCTGATAGCTCTTGGATCCATCGCAATTGAGGAGCGGCGGAGGCCCGGCAGGAAACTGATGTTTTGGCTGGGCAACGGCTGGCAGATCGATGGGCGTGGGGGCACTGGACTTTTCGATTTTTCCACTGAACTCTCAACCCGGCTGCGTGAGGCCCGGATTGATCTCTGGAGCGCTACCGAGTGGCCATTTTATGACGCTCGCGGAAATCCGTTGCCCGTCTCCACTTTTATTTACAAGGATTTTCTCCAGGGTGTGAAGCCGGAAACGTATGATTTCGGCTACCTTGCGCTGCACGTAGTTGCAACGCAAACCGGCGGCGGCGTACTGGAGACAGGCAACGACCTGAGCGGCCTGATCAGCAAACGTGTCGACGAGGCGAGCACCTTTTATTCGTTGACGTTCGATCCCCCGCGCACGAATGTGGTGGATGAGTATCACGCTTTGAAAGTGGAAGTGGGCAAACCGGATTTGACGGCCCACACCAGAACCGGGTATTTCGGCGAACCGGTCTTCTACGATCAAACTCCTGCCCGGATCGAGCGCGTGACGGTGGAGCAGTTGGAGCATGCGCTGAGCACGGTAGGTAGCAGTTCGGACGCTGAGGTGGCACGGCAACTGTCTGGCATGGAACTGACGGAAAGGCTGAGCACCGCGAGGCTAGCGACCTTGGAGGCCACGTTGAGGGGCAAAAAGGCCCGGCAGGCGCTGGTTGCGTTGGCCGACGAGTCGGTCTTCCTGGCTCCCCCAGCGGGGGAGATTCCCTCGACCGCGCCACCCGACGCGGCCACGCAACGGCTGATGATGTCGCGAGCTGTCGACTATGTGAACAAGACCATTCCCAAGCTGCCGAATTTTTTTGCCACCCGGACGATGGTCCAATATCACCAACGCCCGCCAAAGCCGGGGCAGACATGGAAGACCGCGGCGGGCGATCAGTCGCTGCATTTGGATGAGACGTTCAAAGCTGCGATGCTCTTCCGCGACGGCAAAGAGGTGGTGAAAGAAGAGGCCACCAGGGGAAAGCCGCTGAAGCCGGGGGAACGGACCTTGCACACTGTGGGGACCTTCGGCCCCCTTCTAGCCACAGTGCTCGTGGGCGCCACATCGGCCGGCAGCGATTTGACTTGGAGCCGCTGGGAACAGGGCGCGAACGGACCGCAGGCGGTTTTCCGCTATCGAGTCCCGCAGGAAACGCCTCTTTTCGCCGTGGGGTTCGGCTACCTGGCGAGCGATGACAGAATGGTCCCTTTCGAAAAAAAAGCCCGGTTTCACGGGGAGTTCGCAGCCGATCCGGCGAGTGGGGCTATTCTTCGCCTGACGGTGCAGGCAGACCTCGAAGCGAGGCTGCCCCTGGAACGATCCAACGTCATGGTCGAGTACGGCCCTGTGGTAATCGGTGGGAATACTTATATCTGTCCGGCAAGAAGCGTCTCCATTTCAAGAGTGCGGACAATAATGGATATCCATGAATGGGGCGAAAACTTCAAAGTCTATGCGCCCTTTGAAACGATACTGAGCGATATGGCATATGAGAAATATCACTTATTTCGCTCGACGTCGCGCTTGTTGCCGGGGTTCACTCCTGAACCGTGAGGACAAATAGCTCGGTTCCGAGCGTTCGACATGTCTTTATTTCCTGCACTCCGCGTCAACTCATTGAGAAGCCCTGTCATCGCCAACTGAGTTTCAACTTCCGGTTGTCCGTCACCCGTTGATAATCATCTGCTCTACCGATGGAGCGGAAGACGGTCGGCATAGCTGGCGACCAGCACATGCGCGAGCAGGCCAGGTCTTGGGAGCCCTCACCTCGACCGGACGCGATTGGTCTTCAGCCTCCATGGTGTGTTCGCAGCCGCGCATCTCGGCTTCGAGCGCGCATGGTGCATCGAGATTCAAGACCCGACGGCAAGGTCGGCATTGTGCCGGCTCAGTATTCAATCGGTACGGAGCGCTTGCATGGGATCGATGGATGCGGCGCGCCGGGCGGGGATGAAGGCGGCGATCAGGCCGGTGATCGTCGCAATAACGGAAACCAGCACCAACACAACCGGATTACGCGACCCGGTACCGTACAGCATGCTTTTGAGCACCGAGCCCGACAGCAGCGACGCGAGCAGTCCGATAGCAACTCCGATCGCAATCAGCACCCCGGCCCTCGCGCATAACTCTGTTCAGCACCTGGCTGCGTTGCGCTCCAAGCGCCATGCGAATGCCAATCTCCCGTGTACGTTGCGAGATAGAGTACGTCATCACACCATAAAGGCCGACAACGGTAAGCGCGATGGCGAGTCCGGATTCCATTCCAAAGTGGTCTCCGGGCCGGGATTCCGCACGGACCATCTTGTGATGATGAGCTTTGACCCCGAGCTGGCGCGCTACAAGGATTAACAGATACTGCAGTTTTATGAGCAACTGACTGATCGCGCCCGCTCTTTGCCGGGCATAAGATCGGCAACTCTCACTGAAGTCATCCCCATGGCTCCGATGCAACACCAGCAAAACATTGTTCCTGAGGGCTACGAACTGCCCAAGGATCGTGCCAGCCTGACTATTTTCGCTGACATCGTAGGCGACGGATTCTTCGATACGATGGCGGTGCCGATACTTGGCGGCCGCGGCTTCAATGAAAGCGATACAGCAAATGCGCCGCGCGTGGCCGTGGTGAACGAAGTGCCGGCGCGTCATTATTGGCCGAACCAGAGTGCCATCGGCAAGCGTCTTCGGCTTAACGACGACAAGGATCGAGAGATTGAGATCGTGGGGGTAGCCAGGGCCAGCACGTACGTCCGTCTGGGTGAAGGTCCGACCGAGTATCTGTACTTGCCCCTGGCGCAGAACATACACTCGCGCATGACGCTTGTAGGTCGCGGCGCGGCGCGCAAAACCGATGGTGAAGATCTCAGGACGCAGTTCCAGGCCGGCCCTATCCTTGACCGCGGCAATTAAGGCCCGCTTGCTTTCGAGATGTGCCTCTGCAATCTCGCTCTCGGAAATATCCATGGCGTAGCGCAGTTTTAAATTGTCTTCCCTCCAACGGGGAATATGACGGTCGAATACCGCCCGGAATGCCGCCGCTGTCCACGTGGCCGCGTGGACAGCGTTGGTGATGGCGTCGATTGTGTAATCGGGAAACATCTCGCGTGACACTTTGCCATGCTGCATCGCAACCCCGTTCACGTACCGCGCAAAGCGCAGCGCGATATAGGTCATGTTCAGCAGGCCGTCATGAGAACCACCGACTCTCTCGATAAGCTTTGTCCGCTCACTGCCTAGAATGCGATAGGCCTGCTCCATCGAGAAGCGATCGTGCCCGGCCGGAACTGGCGTGTGCGTGGTGAATACGCAGTGCTCGCGCACCGCTTCCAAGTCCTCGTCCGTTGCCAAGCTTCACGGCCATGGCAGCGGACCGCCGGTGACCCGGCTCGCGAGCTGAATGCCTTATGCTTCCGCCGATTGCTGCGGCTCTTCGGCTCGTTCCAGGTAAATCGCAATTGTATATACAAGACTGCATATACAACTCTCGGGCCATGCGAAAGCAAGAGCAAACAGCAGTACAGCAAATCCCGCACATTATCCCGTGAAAGTAGGGGAGAAAGGCCTCTGCTAAATGTATCGAGCCAGGGTGTTCATCACGATGCCGACCAATTCGCTGCCAAAATTCGAACCGTGTAGCTCGTGGGGATCAGCGCGAGTGTCCGCCAGGAAGGGCAGGCACTCGCAGATAGAACAGGCTAGAGTTCCGAGGTATCGTACCCTAGAGAGCTACAGTTCCCGGTTGACGGCAATGGCGGCGCGATCTGGGCGCTCCGGACACGCTCCTTAGATCTCCTTGAGGAGTTTTGCATAGCCCGGCGGCGATTGAAGCTCTTTGTCCGCCAGACTTGATGGTCCGGTGGAGGGCGCCTTGCCGATCGGTTGCGCCCAACTGGCTACAATGGCGGCCTTCCTTCGGTAACTAGCGATTGATTACTAGCCCGCGGAAGGAGTTCGGGGAGGCGGCCTGCGTGTCTCGGCCCTGAGTGCAGTGTGCGATGCGCCTGCCGGAGAATAGGTATGCTGTCGATGCTGTCGCCGTATTGTGCCCGAGGCAAAGAATGAAAGAAGCCTGCCCTAGTTGGGTGCAAACGAATTACGATCTGGGAATTGCCGGCGCGGGCTTGCTGGCGCCGCCAGCGGTCCAGCTTACGTTGCGAGCGGTCGCCACGCGAGTGCGGGCGGCCTGCTAAGTGGGTTGGCGGCCGGCAGCACGAATTTCTCGGTGAGTGTGCAGTGATGAAGAATCCCGCAGGGCCTAAAGGTCCCAGGGCATCAGTCTGGTTTGGACGGCCCTTAGCCCGCACCCTTCAGGGATGTACCGTGATTTGCACGGCAGGGTTGTGGGTCGCGGTTGTGCTCGCGTATGGGCCGACCACCGCTACGCCGGTGATTACACTGGCCACCGGCACCTACATCATGCCGCAGAGCACGACGATCACGGATGCGACCGCAGGGGCGACGATTCTGTGGTGCCATTCGGCGAGTGGCGGGTGTACGCCGGGTACCACGTACACGAGCTCGATCGATATCAACCTGGCGACGGCGGAAACCGTTTGCGCGAACGCTGCCGGCCAAGCGCAGAGTGCTACGGTGTGCGCGACCTATACTGCGGGGCGCTCAACGGCTGCGGCCGCGCCTACTTTTTCCCTGACTGCCGGCGCCTATACTGGACCGCAGACGGTTACGCTCTCGACCAGCACGCCTGGCGCTGTGATCTACTACACGCTCGACGGGTCGACGCCGGACTACACTTCGACGCTTTATGCGGGGCCTATCCGGGTCTCGGGGAACACTACTGTGAAAGCGATTGCCGGCGTGGTGGGGGCGCAGTCTCTGAATGAAGACAATGCGACCACCAATTGGAAAAATATTGAGACCTGCACTAACGATAATCCCGGTGGGTGTACGGGGACGTTAAACCCGACTCCTCCGCCGAACTATAACTGTTGCACTCCGACGGCCGCTTCTTCGCCCGGTGGGACGATTCTTCGTGGCTCCGCGTGCGTGCCTGGCGGCGATGGCACCTGCATGCAGTTTAGCCAGACTCCGCTGGCCAACCACCAGACCAATGCGCTGTGGCCGCGCAGGGGCGCCAAGTGCGACCGCTGTACGTGGTTTGTTTCGAAGTCAAATGTGTATTACGGGGCCAACTCGGCCCAGGCTTCGGCGTTTGAGCATGACCAGCAGGATTTCGACAAGACTGACAATTACAACATGCAGTTCGGTATGCAGTGCAAGACCTGCACCAGCTCAGCGAATTGGCAGATCGGCGGGACTACGAATACTCCGTGGATCTCTACCGGCATTACGCAGCAGTCTGCGGCGAATGCATGGCACAGCATGGTGAAGGAAGATCACTGGAAACTGTCGGAGCTTACGAGTAAACCTTGCTCAAGTGGGGGTACCGCTTTCCCTTGTGAGTACTATACGAAGCTGATTCTCGATGGCCATGTGTATAACATGCAGGACCCCAGCATGTGTCCCAACAGGCCCACCGGGTCCGCCGGGACGGGATGCACCATCACGGCTGACTACCTGGAGACCGGGTTTGGATCGAATGTAAGCGGCCAGTACCAGATTGATGGCTCGCCGACGGACTCGCCGGTTTCACTCGATATGATTATTGACGGCGCTTCGTTTACGGCGTTCTACGATCCTTCGCCCGTGGCGACAGCTACGTATACGGTCACTCGATAACTTCGCCCGAAGGTGGAAGGCAGCCCGGGACCTGCGTCGTCGGTCAGCACGATACCGTAGCGTCACCGGCGGAAACACTCTCCCGACCGGAATGACTCTAACTTGATGAAATGATTGGCGTACCGGGCGGGATTTGAACCCGTGTTATCGTCGTGAAAGTCTCGCCAATCATTGTAACCGATTGAAAACACAAGGCACGGATGGCTTCCAAAGTGCTTTTCGGGAGCCCTGAGGAACAGTTATCGGACCGCTATCGGACCGGGGGCTCGGTCCTTCTCGGTTAGCATGTGGACCGGGCGAAACAGCTATGCCCCGGCTGATGACTTGATCACGGACGTGGTCAGGGATTCGAGCAGATGACCTCTTCCACGGGCAAAATCTGGAAACGCGCTTCGGAACGAAAGAGGGGGTAAAGTAGGATTTAATCCTACTCCGTGGACGGAGGTTTCCATGCGCTCGACCCAGCAACTCAGCATCACGCTGCCTAATGAAATGGCCGATCTGGTCCGCGCTAAGGTTGCTACTGGAGAGTACGCGACCGAAAGCGAAGTCATCCGGGACGGATTGCGGACCTTGCCTGCACGGGATCGCGCGGTGGAAAGCTGGTTACGTGAGCAGGTGGCCCCGGCCTATGATGCCCTGAAAGCCGATCCGTCCCGTGCTGTGTCCTTGGACAATGTACGAGCCAGGCTCTCGGCCGAACACGAGAAGGCCAGCAGCAAACGCTGATGTCCTACACGGTCATTTTCACGCCCGAGGCGGAGTCACAACTCATTGAGGTGTACCGACACATCGCTGCTGCCGAGTGCGCGAAACATCCGCACAATTATGGAAGAAGAGATTGAAGTGGCTTACATTCCGTCTCTGGTTAAGAAGAGCAACCAGATGCTGATCTTCCTGGAGTGTAGTTTCAATTTGAAAGCCGTAGATCTTACGATCATAGGAAGCCCCAATGAGTTGGATCCACTCGCCGTTCGGTAGGTCAACCCCACTTCTCTGATACATTCGGCACAATCAGCAGCAAATGCTTCCGACAATAATCATCCCGTAAGCGGGATTCCAGCTTGGCATCCGCAGTTACCGGGATATCTCCAACTTGATCTCCTGCGTACAGATAGGCCACTAGCGGAATCGCAATCCAGTCGAAGCCGCCGATCCGGTGATAACGGCTAATGACTATGCCGTACTCGTCGGGGCGACAGGTCCGCAGCTTAACCGGAGACTCTGCGCACACATGGTTAAGGTAAACCGCGGAATGTCCTGTGGGATTGAAGAAGCCAAATTCACCGTACGGCTCTTCCATCAGCAAAGCAGCATCTACCTAGCAGCCCGTGGTTAAAGTGCCTTTCTGGAAACATCGAGAAGTTAAGAAATTTAGATTCATAGTGTTAGAAAATCAGTTTCACGGATTTTAGACTTTAACCACGGGCTGATAGGGATGTATGGGATTTGCATCTCGCGAAATTAGGGACTTCAAAGGATTGCCATGTGGATTGTTAAACTTGCCCTCAACCGACCCTACACATTTGTCGTGCTGGCCCTGTTGTTGTTTTTGATGGCCCCAGTGATGTTGCTGCGGACACCGGTGGACATCTTTCCGGAGATCAACACACCGGTTGTCAGCATCATCTGGACCTATACCTGGCTGGTTCCGCAGGAGACGGAAACGCGCATCAGATCGCATACAGCGATTGGTGGAAAGTTTTTCATGACGCGACGCTCGACAGTTTAGAAGCCCAAGCCGACGCAGCGAACCAGGACATCAAGATTGCTATCGCGCATGTAGATGAGGCCACGGCCGCAACCAGCGCCGTTCATTCCTTTCTTCTGCCTACGCTGAGCGCAGGGCCCAGCGTCTCTCGCAACCGCGAGGCGCAAAGCCGCCCCAACAACGGCAATACCCAGGGCCACGCAGCAACCTACAACGATATTCAGCTGCCGCTTCTAGCCAGTTATGAGATCGATGCGTGGGGCCGCATACGACGCACGGTCCAATCCGCACGCGCGACACAGGAAGCGACCGTAGCCGATCTTAGATTTGTGCGCCTGTCGGTAGAGGCCTCTGTGGCAATCGATTATTACCAGCTGCGCGAGACCGATCAGGAACTACAGATCCTGGATAGTACGCTTACCGATTTCGCCCGAGCGCTTTCACTGACCACCGATCGCTTTCAAAAGGGCTTGAACAGCGAGCTGGAAGTGGCGCAGGCTAAGACGCTGCTCGATCAGACGATTACTCAGAAGCAGGCGCTTCAAAATCAGCGGGCGCAACTTGAACATGCGATTGCAGTATTATTGGGTCGCACGGTTGAAAGCTTCTCCTTGCCCAACCAACCGTCCGACCCAACGCCACCGGTCATTCCAAGCGGGCTGCCATCGGATTTGTTGGAGCGAAGACCCGATATCGCCGAAGCTGACCGAAATGTCGCGGCCGCAACCGCGCAGATCGGGGTTGCAAAGGCTGCATATTTTCCGCAACTGTCACTCACCGCTCTGGTGGGATATGAGAGCACGAATGCCGTGAGTCTACTTAATTGGCAAAACACCATGGCGTCCCTTGGCGCTTCAGCGGTGGCGCCAATGTTCACTGGAGGGAGGTTGCGGGCTGGTGTCGACCAGGCACAGGCGGTGTATCGACAGTCCCTCGCACAGTACGAAAAGACAGTCCTCGTGGCGTACCAGGAAGCAGAGGATCAATTGGCCGCATTGCAGTTCCTGGCAGGTGAATCGCAATCGCAAGCGAATGCCGTGCTCGATTCGACGCGAGCGGAAGAGATCGCCATGCAGCGCTTCAGAGCCGGGCTGGCCGGGTATCTCGATGTGGTCTTTGCACAAGAGACCGAGCTCAGCGATGAGCGAGCTGCTGCGCAAATCAGTGGTCAACAGATGGCCGCGTCCGTAGTGCCCATCAAGGCTCTTGGCGGCGGATGGGCGGGAGGAAACACACCATGATGGAAAATCGCCTGTTGACAAGGCGCCGGAACGTGCTTGGGTGTATGACTTGCTTGAGCTTGTTCTGTTGCTTTCAGCCGGGCGCGCAAGCGCCGCCGAGCCCGATGAAGGTTTCTGAGCCGGTGCTGCTGTCGGATCCGACACCAACCCGCTCTCCTGTGCTCTTGAAAGCCGTCAACGATCCCCACACTGGCAAGGCCGCCATCTGGTTCGATGGACGAGAAGACGCCCCGGTGATTCGAGTCAAACCCGGGGAAGATCTCCGCCTGACATACATCAACGCGATGTCGACGCACTCCCAGGAACACTGCGTTGACGGACCGTGCATGAACATGACGAACCTCCACTTCCACGGCCTGCATGTATCACCAGACGCTCCTCAGGATGATGTCATCACGATGATGGCGATGCCGGGGCAATCGCTGCACTACACAGTGAATATTCCAAGAGACCAGCCCCCAGGGCTGTATTGGTATCACACGCATCCTCATGGAGAGAGCTATCAGCAGGACCTCGATGGCATGTCGGGAGCAATCGTGATCGATGGCATGGGCCGATATGTTCCGGAAATTGAGCATATGCGGGAACGGATTCTGGTGCTGCGCGACCGAGCCGTCGAGAAGAACGACCCCGCTGCACCTGAACTAAGGCGGACGGTCGAAATTCCTGCAACGGGATGCGGCACTTCGACCGATGTACCGGAGCATATTTTCACGGTAAACGGCGCGCTGCGGCCGCGGATTGCCATCGCTCCGGGAGAACGTCAATTCTGGCGCATCGTTAACGCTTCACCAGACCTATACGCGGATCTACAAGTGGAGACGGAGCAGCTTGAGATTGTTGCGCTGGATGGAATGCCACTTTCCTTCCATGATCCAAAACGGCGGGTCGAGTTTAGGGGTCACTTCCTGGTTCCTCCAGCGAGTCGAGTCGAAGCAATCGTCACCGGACCAAAACCTGGAGCCAACGCATCGCTACGCACACTTTGCTTCGATACCGGCCCTGATGGAGACCCCAACCCTGCAATGGTGCTGGCGGACCTGGCCGATGTTGCGCAACCCGCTCACGGAATCTCCACCGCATCGGTCAGCCCGCCGGCGCCGGCTTACAAGCCTTTGTCGCCGGCGCTGATGGCGAGGATCGAGAATAGCCCTTCTGACTTCGTGGTTACTTTCACCGAAGATAAGAAGGGTTTCTACATCAATGACAAGAAATATGGTCCGTCGGATCCTCCCATGACCAGCATATCCATCGGTGCATTTCACCATTGGCGAGTGGTGAATGACACGCACGAAGTCCACCCCTTCCACATTCATCAGGTTCACTTTCTCGCTTATGCAGAGAATGGGAGACCTCTCTCACGTCCAGAGTGGTTGGATACAGTCAACGTTCCTGTCGAAGGAAGTGTCGATCTGATGATGGACTTCACGGACCCCATCATCCGGGGAGTATCGCTCTTCCACTGTCATCTGCTGAGCCACGAGGACAAAGGCATGATGGCGAAGATACTTTTTAAGTGAACCTCTCAATCCGCAGCAACACGACCCTCCGTGCGGATACGCGCCCGCGGACGCCCGGCAGCTTGAGATTCCTTTGGCGACACGGCACTTCCTGCCTTTATCGAAGAAAGGCAGGAATTTGAACCTGAGCAATTCGCCGATCTCCTGCTAAAAGAAGTGCTCGCGTGGTCGCGCAATGGGGCTCGGGCGGGACAGAAAGACGACATCACAATCGTGGTTATCGACATTCATCATTGAGCACGGCCTCTGTTTGGTCCGCTCATCGATCGCAGGCCTTAGCTGGCCAGCAGTTGTGATGCGTTTCGACTCGAAGCCAGCCGAAGACCGCTTGGCCTGCTCGAGATTCCCAGTTTTTGCATCCGGCCGATGAGAGTGGTCCGTGGAACGCCGAGGCGGGCCGCGGCACCGTCGGGTCCACCGACTGTCCAATTGGTTTCTTTTAGAATTCCCAGGATGTGTGCGCGCTCCGCATCGGACAGTGTCTGGGGCGGTGCCGACACAACCGCTTGCATGAGAAGGTTGAGCTCGGTAATCCGTGGAGACAGTACCGGGCCTTGGGTCACAATCACAGAGCGCTCAATAAAATTCTGCAACTCGCGTATGTTGCCTGGCCAATGGTGCGCTTTTAGGATGTCCATAACACCGTCGGGAACCTGATCGATAGACTTACCCATCTGGCGCGAGAATCTGCGGTTAAAGTAGTGTACGAGCGATGGAATATCTTCTTTCCGCTTGCGCAGCGGCGGAAGACTGATGGGGAATACACTCAATCGATAGTAGAGATCGGCGCGGAAGGTTTTCTGCTCCACCATGCGGCTGAGATCCTGATTGGTAGCCGCGATGACTCGTACGTCGGCGCGCAATGTGCGGGTGCTTCCCAGACGTTCGTATTGCTGATCCTGGAGCACTCGCAACAGTTTCGGCTGAAGCTCCAAGGGAAGGTCTCCGATTTCGTCCAGAAACAATGTTCCCCCATGTGCAGCCTGGAAACGTCCGATGGTCTGCGCAATGGCGCCTGTGAAAGCACCTTTTTCGTGACCGAATAGTTCGCTTTCCAGCAAGGCGGCGGGGATTGCTGCGCAGTTGAGCCCCACGAAGGGTCCTGTCTGACGCGAACTGGAATCATGAATCGCGTGAGCGATCACTTCCTTGCCCGTCCCTGTCTCTCCTTGAAGCAAAACAGAGCAGCCTACCCCGGCTACAACGCGTACATCGTCGAGCACAGCCTGGAATCTTTCGCTGGAGCCAATCAAGTCCGGAATAGCCATGATTTTACCTTTCTGTGGTGCTTTCTATGCGTTTCGTTGAGGACTTGCTTAGAGCTGTCCTGTGGCTCGAAGCAATTCCCCGGCATTGCCAGTCGGTAGGCACCGGGAAGCGCATGGTGTGAGCGAACCCACATCTCTATAAGGAGAGATGTGGGTCAACCTGTCTTTGGAATACGGCCATTCGCTTGATCAGCCGCGCCAAGAAGAGTTACGGATCACAGTGCAGAAGGTGCCACGGTGGAAGCCGGGCTCTTTGTCTGCGAGCACGTCCGCTTTCACGTTTCCGAAGGTGGTCTCAGGCTTGTGTTTTATGCCGTCGTAGAAGGCCTGCAGGATATCCTCTTTGAAATGGACTGTACGCGGGAACGCCTGCACTACCGCGTTGCGGTCTGAGTCTGTGAAGCTGGCGTAGTCGATTCCGAGCACATCCATTTCAACGCCTGCCGTTACCAGGGCTACTACCGGATGCATGTACTGAGGAATGCCGGGAGTCGTGTGAAGTGCAATCGCTGTCCACACGAGGTCCATGTCCTGCTCGGAGATGTTATGGCGGAGCAGGAAGTTGCGCGCGGCATTTGCTCCATCAACCTCAAAACGGTCTGCGTCACTACTGTAAGCAGATACGAGACCGATGTCGTGGAACATAGCGCCGGCGTAGAGAAGTTCGGCGTCGAACTTGAAACCACGGCGCTGACCAGCAAGTGCGCCAAAATAGTAAACGCGGCTGGAGTGATTGAACAGCAGAGTCGATTCCGTATCGCGGATGAACTCCGTGATTTCGCTGGCAAGTTTACTGTCGGGGACCCTGATACCCGAGATGAGTGCTGCTTGAGAAGCCTGAGTTGATATGGTCATGGATGCCCTCCTGCGTGATTTGCTTACATATCCACGCTAGAACTTGCGCTGTGTGAACGCCACGACATGATTACAGCAATTTAGGACATCGCAATTTAAGAGACTGACGCACGCACGAGTGTGCTCTTGAAGCGACTGGCGTATTCGGCCGCAGTCACGCCGAGGACCCGGAGAAAGGTGCGGCGCATCGCATCTGCGGAGTGGAAGCCGCAGGAGTCGGCTATTTCTTTGAGCCCACGAGAGGAGCTGTCGATGATCTGCTGCGCCGCTTCGACGCGCATACGGTCAACGAACTGGCCGGGGTTCATTCCAGTCTCGCGGAGGCAGACGCGCGTGAAATGGCGGGCGCTCATCCCAATGCGCTCGGCGAGCGATTCGACGGTGAGGCCTTCACGAAGGTGTTGGAGCATCCATACCTGAAGCTCGCGCAGCGGCTGAGATGTGACGGCCTGATGCGAGAGCATGTGGCTGTATTGCGCTTGTCCGCCCGGACGCACGAGGAACATGACGAGAAAGCGCGCGATCTTGAGCGCCGTTTCGTGTCCGTGATCTTCTTCTACTAAGGTGAGCGAGAGGTCAATGCCAGCTGTGATACCTGCCGATGTATAGATTGAGCCGTCGCGCAGAAAGATGGGCTCGGGCCGCACAGTGACTTTTGGGTATTCCTTGGCAAGACGGTCACAGAAGGTCCAGTGGGTAACGGCTTGCTTTCCGTTGAGGAGACCGGCTTCTGCGAGAAGGAATGCGCCGGTACAGATGGATGCGACGCGACGTGACTGCCTTGCGACTTCCGCGATCCAGGCGATGAAGTTGGGATCGTACCTGCCGCTTTCTGCGCCGGGGCCTCCGGCGATCACAAGGGTGTCGATGGGACCGTGGACGTCGGCGATGGGAGTTGCGTCGGCGAGCACCACGCCGCGATTGGTCTGAAGAGTTCGTTCAAGGCCGGGGTTGGCAAGTTGAATCTCGTAATCAGGCGCATTGGAAAAGACCTCTAATGGGCCAGTTACGTCGAGGACCTGAACAGGAGGCGGTCCGACGATGACTACTTTTCGCATATGAGTAGTTTAGGTGATGCTCAACTGGTTTCAAGCCCGTCGGGCGCGAAAAATACGCGCTTGGCGCAACTCGTTGTGGAATTGACCGTCTATTCAGATCAGAGCCTCGGCTGGGACTGCGTCGAGGATCCTCAAGGAGGTTGCTGTCCATGCGAAATCGAGCCCTCACGCTTGCATATGGGGTTATGCTGATGCTCGGAATGGCCGGTCCTGCCGTAGCTCAGGACAATGGGGTACAGCAGCCCTCAGCGCGTCAGCAGCTTCAGCATATCCATACGCCGCAATCGATCGACCAGGAACTTGCTCGCCTCACGAAAGATCTGGAGTTGACTCCGAAACAGCAGCAGCAGGTCCGGCCTCTGCTTGAGGAGCACCACGATAGGATTCAGGCGCTGCTCGATAAGAACCCGAACGCTTCGCGGCAGGAGCTCGGTCCGCAGATTCACGCTATCAGCGACGAAACGCATCATGAAATCCATGCCCTGCTTAGCGATCACCAGAAAGAATTGGAAAAGGCGATGCAGCAACGGGAGCATAATGGTGGAGAAAACAGGCGATCTGCCATGCCTGCGGCAGCGTCGCCAGAGCCATCTTCTTCGGCCTCTTGATATATCTCGAATCCGGGGGCCGGGTTCTCAACTGCGCGAACAGGGCAAAGCACTCATTGAGGCTGCTTTGCAGGGCTTGGCGGTTCGAAATGCCGACTGCTCGACCTTGGCGGTATTCGTGACGTATAGCGGTACTATCCCCATTTGCTCTACGGGGCACGGTGACGTCTCCTCCCGATCGTTGTCATGCACTTCAGGAATCACCAGGCAGTGTGCGACGAATACGGCCTCGACCTCGATCGAGTTGGCGTAGTCGCCGCGCTTATGGAGAATCACGTCATCGCCTAGCTTCAGTTGCTCGGGAGCCGCTCCGCCCTATGCCCTCTCCGCTAGACCGCGTTCCGGGTGAGATAGGTCTGGATTTCTGAAAACTCCTCTTCCGATAACCGGAATGTGGCCGCAGGAATTACGCCCTCTACCTGCTTTGCGTTGCGCCCGCCGACGATTGCCGCAGTGATTGCAGGATGATGCAAGGTCCACGCAATCGCCACAACACCGGCACTCACGGCGCGCCTCTCACCTATTTTCCCGATAAAGTCCGCCACAGCCAGGTTCCGCGATAGAAGAGGTTCCTGGTAGTTCTTCGCATTACGGCGAAAATCGTCACTTGGGAAGTTAGCAACACGCTCTTTGGTCATGGCCCCCGTCAATAGACCGGAATGCATAGGGGCATAATTGATAACGCCAATATTCTTCTTCTCGCAAAATGGCAGAATCGTTGCCTCAACCGCGCGGTTCAACATGGAGTAGGGTGGCTGGTTCGAGGTAATCGGAGCGATCTTCATGATTCGCGCCATCTGGTCCACGCTGAAGTTGGAGACACCAATCCAACGAACCTTGCCCTCCTTTTGCAGGTCGGCCATCACGCCCCATGCCTCTTCGATCTCCTCGTCCGGCTTAGGCCAATGCACCTGGTAGAGATCGATGGCATCCACCGCGAGGCGGCGAAGGCTGTCCTCCGCTTCGCGGCGAATATGCTTCAGACTATTGGTGACCTCGCGCTTCTCATCCCACACCAGGCCGCATTTTGTGAAGATATATGGCTTGTGAGAAGTCGTCTTGAGTGCGCGGGCGACAACCTCCTCCGAATGTCCCAAGCCATAGACTGCCGCTGTGTCAATCCAGTTGATACCCAGTTCGAGCGCCTTATGAATCGCGGCGATCGAATCGTTGTCGTCCTGCGGCCCCCAGGAAAATTGCCAGCCGCCACCGCCGATTGCCCATGAACCGAACCCGATCGGTGTCAGTTCCATGTCCGAGTTACCAAGCTTCTCTTTGTCCATTTCCTTCTCCCCTTAATGCCTAGAATCAGCCCTCCTGCGTGCGATGGGCGTCGACAGTCCGATCAATGGATCGCGGCGAGGACGACCTCGACGACAGTTTTGGCAGTTCGCTGCAAGTCCGTGCCGGACTCATGTTCAGATTACCAATCGCCTGAGGCCAGCGATATGCGCAATGCCATTTTCGCACGCGCCAGCCTCGACTTGGCTGCTGCCACAGAGATGCCGAGAGTTTGTGAAACCTCTTCTCCTGAGCGACCGTCGATAAGTTTCATCTGGACTACTTGCCGGAGCCTCGGCGGTAACTGTTGAATTGCTCTCTCCAGTAGCACTTCTCTCTCTCGCCGTGAACAGTGCCTTTCGGGACTTTCAGCAGGATCTTTTGGTTCCCAACGATACTGAAATCCATGATCATCGCTGATAACATCCATCGAGGTCTCAATATATCCGCGCTTCTTCCGCAAACTCATAAGTGCAGAATTCATAGCGATCCTTGTGAGCCAAGAAGAGAAACTGGATCTCTCCTCGAAGTCCTTCAAGTGCAGGAAGGCTCTCATTAGGGACTCCTGAAGCACATCCTCTGCATCTTGCCAATTCTTTACGATGCGATATGCCCGGCGCAGGACCTTCTTGGAGTGGAGTTTGCTGAGCTCGACAAAGGCAACAGCGTCTCCCGACTTCGCAGCCGAGACCAACAGTTCTTCGCTCATCTTGTACAAGCCGCCCTTGATGGCAAGATTATTGGCTGACGGGATAAGTGCATTCATAAAAGCGACCTCTTCTTGAGTGGCGTTTGTTTCGCAGAGACCGATCCTCGACTGCCGCGCCAGTGCATGGCTCTCCTTCTAAGGAGCACAAGTTGAGTTGTCAGCCTTCAGCACGAAGACCCGGCGAAATCAAATTGAGCTCATCCCAAAACTCGTCACGCAGATTCACGACGATTGCTTCTGAAGTGCTGCGAACTACAATCCATTGGAAGGGGACGTCTTTTGAAGGATTACTTTCCTGGTGCGGAAGCCACGCCGGAACATAGAGAAAGTCGCCAGCGTGCAAGGTGGCGTCGAACTCGCCCCGGTCGCCCCAGCGAAGGTAAGAAGAGCCGCTGAGGACATAGGCGATCGTGTGTTGCTCTCCATGGTGATGAATTCCCGTATGAGCTCCAGGCTCGACGAGGAAGAGTCCTCCCCACATAGGCGAACTTATACCAGCTCCTGGATAGATTGCGGCAGTACGCTTCGATCCAGGCGTTTGCGCCGTGACAGAATCGAACTGCTCTGGATGAACGACACGAATAGATTGATGTTGCATAGATTCTCCTCCTTGTGTGGCCATTCCGTTGTGCGCCACTGGAAGGGGTGGGGGGTGTGATACGCGCTTAGGGATGATTCGTGCTTTGCTTACTGATCACCAGAAGGTTCGATGATCAATTTGATCGTTGTGAGTTGCGGCCGGCCCGTGGGATAGTGTGTGTACGGCTTGCCGTTCCAAGATTGGCTCGTCTGTAGCAAAAGCTCGCGGCGGCCGCTCGCGACCTTCATCGGTCCGCTTTGGGCGACTATGACCGTCATAGATGCTCCAGCGAGCATGGCAGCTACTGCGGCTGAAAGGGTCATTGCTTTACACATGAATCTGCTCCTCTTCGTTTTGAAGACATCGGGTTGAATAGAGTTCACCGGTGCGCTCAAACGGGCACGGGTGCATTTTGCTCAATCAAGTTTTGCGCTTTGATCTCTGCCCAGAACTCGGCGGGGATTTTGGTCTGCATGGAGGTGTAATCCGCAAGGATCTGCTGTTCACTCCTGCAACCTACAACCAAGGCCGCGGCAACATCGGGCGCCGCAGAGAACTGCAGAGCAGCAGTCCGAAGATCAACTCCATAATTATCCGCGGCCTCACGCAGCCTCCCGCGCTTTTCGAGAAATGCCGGCGGAATCTTATACGACTCTTTTCCGTAGTTGTACCGTGGGCTTCCCGAGAGGAAGCCCGCATTGAGCGACGAACCGACCACAAAGGAAACCTTCTTGGCCCTGGCGGCAGGAAACACCTGGTCCAGCGCGTTCTTGTGATCGATCAGAGAATACTGCGAAGCCAAAAGACACACATCAGGATCTGCAACTTCAAGCAGCCGTAGGATCGGCTCCGGGGTGTTGACGCCGATTCCCCATCCCTTGATCAGTCCCTCCTCCCGCATGCGGGTCAGTTCAGGAAATGCGCCTTTCTGTGCGATCGCAAACTGTTCCAGCCAGGGCGCCGGAAGATACTTGTTGTCCGAGGAAATGTCATGTACGAACGCAATGTCGATGCTGTCGATGCCGAGCCTTTGCAGACTGTCTTCGATCGACCGCCGCACGCCAGATGCCGTGTAGTCATAGACCACATCGTTGGGCGAAGGAGAAAAAGGGAAATAGCCCTTGTTCTTAGCTGTTGTTGATGCTTTAAGCAGCTTGCTAACCTTCGTGGAAAGAACGTATTCGCTGCGATGTTTGTTATGAAGAAAGGTCCCATAGCGGCGCTCCGCCAGACCCAGTCCGTACCACGGAGCCATATCGTAATAGCGAACGCCGGCATTCCACGCGGCTTCGATGGTGGCGTACGCTTCCTCGTCCGTCACGAACTCGAATTCATTTCCGAGCGGAACGCCTCCCATGGCGAACCTGAACGGCGGCTTGTAATGGCCGTTGTTTGCACTGCCCGCATTCTGTCCCATGCTGCTACCCTCCATCGTCATGTCAGTAATTTCAGAGGCAGAAGCCGCCTTGGGTAGTAGCGTTTCTGCAGCTGCCACGGCAGACCCTGCGATAGCGATGCTCAGGAATTCTCTCCGCGTATTCATTAGCTGTTCCTTTCTGCCAGGCGTTGACTCTTGTTTCAGAAATCGTCAGCCGCGTGCATTCACAAGGGAAGTTCAGCGGCTGACGGATAACCGTGCCGGCCGCGGCCAAGATCGCTGTCGTACTTCAGTGTGCTTTTGTAGAGTTCGTATCGACCATCGTTGAATTGTTTGCCGTGCTCGCGGAGCGCTTGCATCTGATCGGTGGAGAGTGGCCTAAAATCGCGCAGGATCGCCAGATTCTGGTCGAGGACTCCCATGGAATCGATGCCGCTGATGGTAGTGGCGACGGGCAGGCTCATGGCGTAGGAGAGCGCTTCGGAAGGTGTGAATGCGCCCTTCGAGATGATCTCGCCCGACCCGCCCATGCTCTTCATTCCCAGGACCGCGATGCCGCGCTGATTGGCGATGGGCAGGACGTTGTTTTCAAAGCTGCGGAAGCCCGGGTCCAGTGGATTGAGAGGCATCTGGATAACATCGAAAGCATAGCCGCGGTTGAGCATCTCCAGATTGATCGCGGGGTGCTTGTGTCCGTTGAATCCCACGAAGCGGACCTTCCCCTGCTGCTTTGCCCTGGTAAGGGCTTCGAGAACACTATCGCGCGCGTAGATCAGTTCGGGGTCATTGTGGTAGATAACCTCGTGAATCTGCCAGACGCCGGGATGATCAGTCTGTAGACGGGTAAGGGACGCATCCAGCATGCGCATCGCAACGTCCTGATTGGGGCCATGCGTGCGGACGGCGCTCATGACGATGACGTTTTCTCGTTTGCCTTTGAGGGCGATGCCAAGCTTCTCTTCACTGAGGCCCCAGTGAAACTCCCATGCATTGTCGAAGATGTTGATGCCGTGGCCGATGGCTTTGGCAACCATATTGTTCACCTCAGCCTGATCGGCAACGGTGCCGAGATGGAAGCCGCCCATGCCCAGGATGGAACATTCGAGGCCGGTACGGCCCAAAGGACGCTTTTGCGCCTGGAAGCCGCCGAGGGCGGATTCGTTGCTGGTTTCGACTGCCGTGGGGATCTTCTCCGCAGGAATCACGGCGGAAACTCCTGCGATCGCGGCACCTTTCAGGAATCCTCTGCGGCTTATCTCAGGTCCGATTTTGGGGTTGTTGTCATTCATAACAGTCCACACCTGGTTACGTGTGATGAAGGCTTTGTCGCGCCGGCCTTTGAGACCCAGGCCTAGCCAGGACTCGGTTTTGCCGCGATAGTACTCCCAGGCATTGTCGTAAAAGGTGATGCCCCCGTCGAGGGCGCGGTGGACAATTTCGATGGCAGTTTTCTCATCTTTGGCGCCACCAAGATGATGACCGCCGAGACCGAGTGCAGAGATCTTGACGCCTGTCTTGCCAAACTCTCGAAGTGGGATGGACATGTGACACCTTCGCAATGGTCTTCTGAGGGGCCGGATACGAATAGCCTTAATGCATTCACAATGCCAAAAACAAGCAAATGCAAATATTCTGCGATATAGCTGAATTCAAGGATCTTCTTCCGTGGACGCTTGAGAACGTTTGAAAACCATCCGCAGTGCCAGTCGAAATCCCGACAGAGACCGACAGGATTTACGACACTAATCCGCCCGAACCAGTTTCCAAGCGCCGGGGCTGACAGCGGCCGCGGCTCGGAGAAGTAGGCGTTCAGCACATATTGCTGGCAAGGCACCTATTGTTTAACTGTTAAGTCAACTGAGGAGCGCGTGATTTGCACAAGGCTAACTCAGCGGCAATGAGTGAACGCATTTGTTGCATGACAAGAGGGATGTGTCGATAAATCCGCGGCCTCTGTCGGGATTTCGACTTACACTCCTGGTGCTGTTCACACAAGTCAGGATATCCACAGCAAAATGCCGTTTTGATTCAATTACATCGCAGACTATTCTCCTTGCACCATCCCTGGCATTGCAAATGCTCTCCCACTAGTGAAGGAGAAGAACAATGCCGAACCAAACTGATACCCCAGACGTACCGAGACAAGATAACTCTGGCGCCGCCACAACTGCCAAGGAAACAAAGCTAGATCGCATCGCGAACGAAGCTGCGAGCCGGGCCGCAAAGAGGCAACAGCGTTATGACCAGGAGCACGACATCTTTACAAAGTAGTGTTGGCCGATTGGTTAAGCCAGATGCGCCGGTCCGTGCACGAGGCAAAACCAATCTGTTTTAAGAAAACTGGAAAAGGAGCATCTCAATGATTAACGAGCAAGTTCATTCTGCAGCCGCCGCAGGTACGTTCACGATAGGAGGCGACCTCACGGTCCATCGCCTTGGATATGGAGCCATGCGGATTACGGGTCCAGGCATTTGGGGACCTCCCGCCGATAAAGACTCCGCACTTGCAACGTTGCGGCGCGCGATCGACCTCAACGTGAACCTCATCGACACAGCTGATTCTTATGGTCCGGCTGTCTCGGAAGAACTGATTGCGGAAGCGCTGTATCCATACCCATCCGATCTGGTCATCGCCACCAAAGGAGGATGGGAGCGTCCCGGTCCCGGACAGTGGACTCATAATGCCGGCCGCAAACACCTCGCGGAAGCATTGGAAGGTAGCCTCAAACGCCTGCGTCTCGATCACATCGATATATATCAACTCCATGCTCCGGACAACGCCGTCTCGTTCGAGGCCTCAGTCGAAGCTCTGGCCAAGCTGCGCGAGCAAGGTAAGATTCTGCACGTCGGACTCTCGAACGTGACCCGCGAGCACGTTGAGCGCGCCCGCAAGGTGGTGCCCATCGTTTCGGTGCAGAATCGGTACAGCTTTGCCGACCGCGAGTCAGACTTCATTGTCGACTACTGCGAGCAGCACAACATCGCGTTTCTTCCGTGGGCTCCCCTCGGCCAAGCGCAAGAGGCGCATGATGCCGTAAAGAAGGCCGCCGAAGATCTCGAAGCGAGCCCCCTGCAGGTCGCTTTGGCGTGGTTGCTCAAGAGGTCTAAGGTGATTCTGCCAATTCCCGGAACCTCGTCGATCAAGCACCTGGAAGAGAACATCGCTGCCGCAAGCCTTGAACTTCCCCAGGCGGCATACGACGAGTTGTCTGAGGTGAGCCTTCCGGCCGCGAGCCTCCGCGGCTAAGGGCGCCCGGCGAGATGGCGCGAAGGAAAGTGGCGGATCAACTTTGACGTGGGACTCGCTCCCATTGCTGCGATAGATCATCTGATCATCAAAGCTTTTGTTGGCCGCCGCTTCACCTGGGGCAGACGATCACCCGTCGAGTAAGGTTCCATTACCCTGCACGGGTTCGACTCCCGCTGCTTCCACCAATTATTCCTAGCCTAGCCACTTCGGGTTTGCCGCCGTACCGTCGAAGTGGGCCGTTGTTTTGAACAGTTCGAAGCGGCCATCGGCTGCCGCGTTGCGCGTCCGGTCAAGTAACGCTGTCACCTGCTCCTGTGTCATGGGCTTAAAGGTCTTCACGGCCGTCAGCGCTTGTTCCATCACCGGCATCGAGTCGATCCCGGTAATGACCACCGAGACCGGCTGCGTCAACGAGTAGTGCAGGGCTTCGACAGGCTCGATCGTCTTACTGTCAAGGATGAAATGGTCTCCAAAAGTCTTCATTGCAAGCACCGCAATCCCTTGCTGGACCGCGACTGGCATGACCTCCTTGGTAAACGACCGGAAATGCGCATCCATGACATTGATCGGCATCTGTACCGTGTCGAAATGGAAGCCGTGCTTCTGAGCCATCGCAAGCATCCGGAGATGCACCGCTGGATCCTTATGACCCGTAAACCCGATGTAGCGAATCTTGCCCGCTTCACGTGCGGCGATCGCAGCCTCAAGCGCTCCGCCGGGCGCAAAGATGCGGTCCGGGTCTTCCATCCGAATGACCTCGTGGAACTGGACCAGATCGATCACATCGGTCTGCAACCGCCCGAGAGACTGCTCCAATTGAAGGTTGTAAGCCTCTTTGGTTCGGCCATCCATCTTGGTCATCAGGAAAACCTTACTGCGATGGCCGTCGCGCAACGCCTGACCCATGCGGACTTCACTAATTCCGTCGTTGTAGTCCCAACAGTTGTCCATGAAGGTAATGCCGCGATCAATCGCGGTTCGCACCAGGCGCACACTCTCAGCGGGATCTGCCTGTTTACCAAGGTGATAGCCACCTAACCCTATCACCGAAACCTTCTCCCCGGTGCGCCCCAGGTCACGGTATTGCATGCCGGGCGACATCGGACGAGAGACTGGGTTGCTGATGCGGGCCGAGCTTTGCGCCTGCCCCGAAGCACTTAGCGGCGCACCAGCGGTCACGGCGGAGGCGACAGCCGACTTAATAAAATCTCTGCGTTCCATAGTTTCTCCTCACTAGGTTTGGGAGCGTCCTTCGGTTACGGAAATGGACTTTACTACTCTTGCATCGACGGCACCATAGCCCAACTGAATCTCGAGCGGCTCCTCAACAGCGAGCGCGTCGTGTGCTGGGTGGAGATTCAGTCCGGTCACTTTCTTAATGGGGATATCCAGAGAGGCGCAGCTGATTTCATCAGGGGCTTGTGGAGTGCCTTCCATACAAGATTCGATGCTCTTTCAGTCAGGGGAGTTTCTGGTTTTTCCACACAGAGCCATCGGGCATCAGGAAATGATGCTCGAAATCCCAGTTTAGAAGGATCACTTCTTCAGTGACCGTAGTTGTAACATTCGCCGGATTGTAGATGCCGCTCTGGGCTACCGGAGCCGCAACCACGGATAAAGAGTCAATGGGAAAATTTGTTTTGTTAGAGGAACAGCTTTGTTTGTCGAGTGAATATTAAATAAAAAGTCACACACTGCCTTGACATGTGTCACCGGCGGGAACATGCTCTCTAGGTTGCTTGTGAGGCTCTCCTCCCCAGGTCTCTTCGGCGGCCCTCTTTGCGTCCCGGAGTGATGATCAGTTTCTTTGACCCGGTGTTTTTGAGGAAAAAAGCAGCGCAATTCCCGAACCTGTTCGGGTAAGAAAAGCACCGAGACCGTGTGACCCTTCTCAGGTCTCGCCGGGCGAGTCATACGCCATACCCGAACCCTAACAGTTCGAGAGGCTCCTCATGAAACGGACAACAGTGGTAGGATTCGCGGTGGCGTGCGCGACAATCGCGGGCGCCATGTCCCTCTCTATTCACATCGTGCACGGGCAATCTGGGCCGGCCGCACCAGTCTACGACCCGTATCCAGCTGGAATTCTCCCCTCCGATATAGATACCGAGCTGGCACGGGTTCTACGAGAAGTGAATTTCATCGAAACTGAGGCTGCTGGGCAGTGGCGGGCCTTACCGCCTCTGACTTTGGCGGGTAACCCGCCCATAATTCAGAACAACGGACAGGCCGCAGTAGAGATACTCGGCAAGCTGATGAATTTCGACAAGAACATCTCACCCAATGAAAATAGCGCCTGCGCGTCTTGCCACATGCCGTACGCCGGCTTTAGCGGACCGATTCCGTCGGTGAATCTGACCATGATCGCGTATCCCGGATCGGTCCACTTTCGGGCCGGAAAGCGGACGGCGCAGAGATATACGTATGCGAGCTACTTCCCTCCGCTCCAGTACAACGCGACCCAGGCCGCTTTCTTTGGCGGAAACTTCTGGGATTCNNGCCGCGTACAGCCCTCTCTTTGAGGAGGTATGGGGCGCTGGCTCCTTCGACATCAACTGGCCATCCAACACTGCGCAAATCTGCGCCACTCCTAATGGAGCGGCGTCCTTGGGCGGGAGCACTACACCAGTGGCGCTCAGTCCGGCTGACCGCACACGCTCCAATGCGGACTATGATCATTGGGCGCAGTCCCTTAACGCATACGAGCATAGCTTGTCGGTCAGCCCCTTCACTTCGAAATTCGACGCCTACCTTAAGGGCACATATACCCTCACTGCAGACGAGCAGGCTGGATACAACCTGTTTCGCGGCAAAGGGAATTGCAACTCATGCCATCTGGACGGAAGGTCTACCGCCCCAACCCCACCACCACCCGACGGGACGGCTCCAAACGCCGAAGACACGGGTGTCGCCGCAGACACAACGCCTGTGTTCACGTGCTTTGGCTCGGCTAATCTCGGACTCCCCAAGAATCCAAGGGACTCCTTTTATTATGAGACCACACCGGATTCCTTTGGATTTACCCCTAATCCGACAGGCTTTGCCTACACCGATTACGGGCTGGGAACTTTCCTCAGAAGCGGCTTCGGCTCGGCGCCCAGCCCAAACTCGAGTTGGAGACAATTTGCGTCAACTACCGACGGGCAGATGCAGACGTCTACGGCGCGTGATGTGGCGCTCACACCTCCACAGTGTCCCACCACAGAGGCCCCTGGCCCCTACTTCCAGAAGGAATTCTTTCACAACGGCTANNATCAAGAGCCTGAAACAACTGGTACATTTCTACAACACGCGCGACGTCTATCCGTTTCCGGTGGAGTCCGGCAACTGCCCTGCAGGGACAGTTGAAAAAGTAAATTGCTGGCCGGAGCCGGAAGTACCGCAAAACCGGGACATGACAGTCGGCAGCCTCGGCTTGACGGATCAGGAGGAGAACCAGATCGTCACCTTCCTGAAAACACTCAACGACGGTTTTACAACACCTTATCCCGACATCGGCACCTATACGGGGGCTTGCATGACGGGCGGGAGGGCTTCAACCCAAGGGAATAACACCATCATTCCTTCTCTGGCAAAGAGACGGACTTCACAGTAGTACACAGTAACTTTGAAACTGCTCCATAGGAGGATGGACGTCGACAAAGCCGTAGTCGAAATCGGGGCATGGGGCGGTCTCCATGCGTCCCTTGCCCCCGGTTCTTGAGACAGGTCAATTCAGCAATTACCCTTGAGGTCCGCAGTGAGAGGTCTCGACTTACATAGACTCCTTCTGCCACTGGCGATCGCGGTTATGGCCGGCGGCGTGCTCTTCTCAACATCAAGCGCCGCTCAGGCTGGTTACCAGCCTAAGATACTTCCTCCGGCGAAGCCGGCCGCACGCGTCCATATCACTGAAGGACCGGCGCTCGAATCTGTCAGATTCAACACGGCCATTATCCGGTGGACAAGCAACAATCCCGGGGGCTCGGATGAGCACTTCGGTGTTGTGCACTACGGTACTGATCCTGAGCACTTGAGCCAAATGGTGAAGTCTCACATCAGGCTGAACCAAAACCATTCCTCCACGGTTTTTCGGGTGCGTGTGGACGGTCTCCGGCCGCAGACTATGTACTACTACACAGTTGACTCGATGCAGGCCACCGGCAAGAGTGATGGAGTGAATAGCAACGTCTATCAGTTTACCAACCCCTGAATCCTCATGGAGGATTTCCGGCGCAAGCGCATCAGCTAACACCTATCTGGCAGCACGGAATCAGGGTAGTTGTGTGGTGTTCCATCCTCCACCCAACGCTTTGATCAGGACTACGCTTGCCTCCGTACGGCGGCGCATAATGTCAATATCGTTTCGTTCATTATTCAAGGCAGCGGTCTGCCATGTGATTACCTGCAGATAGGTATCGGCTCCGCCTTCGTAACGGGTTTGTGAAAGGTCGAGTGACTGCTCCGCGGAGTCCGTTGACTCGTGCTGTTGCTGAGCTTCTACTTCCAGAATGCGTAAGGCCGCAAGATTATCCTCCACCTGTTGGAATGCCGTGAGTGTCGTTTGCCGGTAATTGGCAACGGTGGCATCGTAGTTCGCTGAAGCTATCGTTCGCACAGCGCGGCGGCGTCCTGCATCGAAGAGCGTTTCTGAGAAAGTGGGGCCAACAGCCCAGAAACGGCTCGGCCACGTGAACCAGTTCAATGCGGAGGTGCCCTGCAGGCCCGCTATGGCACTCAGACTCAGCGTGGGATAATAGGCCGCCTGGGCAATGCCGATTTGCTCATTTGCAGCAGCCATCTGTCTTTCGCTCGAGGCAATGTCGGGCCTCCTCTCCAGCAGCTGCGAAGGTAACGTACCCGGAATGTCCGGCGTCTTTGGCGGATTGAGATTCAGCGGCACGGGAGCCAAAGTGAACTGCGCGGGCGGCACACCGATCAGGATCGCTATGGCATGTTCGTACTGCGCTCGTGTCACCGAGATGTCCGTCTCGAGGACGCGCGCAGAGTCGAGTTGGGTGCGCGCCTGACTGAGATCAGACAGCGGTGAGACACCACCCTCGTAGCGATCCCTCGTCAGATTGACAGCATCTGTATATGCTTTGACCGTGTCGTTCAACAATTTGATCTGCGCGTCGGCACTCCGCACTTCCATATAGTCAATGGCGAGCTCCGCGTGCAGGCTCAGCCGCGTGTTGGCAAGATCGGCGGCACTCGCCTGCGCCTGCTCCCGGGCCGCAGTCACCTGCCGATGAATGCGGCCCCAGAGATCGAGCTCATAATCGAGTTCCAGCGGCAAGGTAAAATTCCCGATGCCATTGTTGACAATAGTTTTGGAGAGATACGGTTGATTTGCAGAGTCACGAACTGCAGATATGCTCGGAGCAATGCCGATGGTCGGCGCCTCCGCGGCGCGGTTGTAGGCGATATTGGCATGTGCGGCACGGAAGTTTGCGTCGGCCATCTTTAGCGTCTGATTGGCTCCTTCCACCCTCGCTTCGAGCGCGTTCAGTTGAGGATCTCCAAACAACTCCCACCAGTTGCCTTTGAGCTGGGGCATCGCTCGGCTGAATCACCTTCCAGCCGTCATCTTCCTTGAAGGAAGCGGGCGGAGATTCTTTAAATGATGGAGCCATAGGAGCGGAAGGCCTGGTGTATGTAGGACCCACCATGCAACCGCTCAGCAGCACAAGCGCTAAGGACGCAACTGGAAGAGGGAGGCTATGGAACCGTCTCATTCGGTTGCCTCCGCCGCAGCGTTCGTGTCTATTTCAACGCCAGTACCACTCACCAGCGAATCTGACGGATTGAGCACGACCTGATCCATACGAGTAAGCCCGGCAGTGACCTCAACGGTGTCTCCATAGTCATGGCCGATGCTGATGGGGACGAGTTGGACGCGCCCATCACGAACCACGCCCACACGCAAGCCTTCCTGACGGAAGAGCAGCGCGTTCGAAGGAATGGTCAGCGACGCAACATCGGCAGGCAATGGCAAATGCACAAACACATAGGCGCCCGGAAGCAGCAACGCATTCGGGTTGGCGATGTCCACTTCGACTTTCAGTGTGCGCGAAAGCGGATCGATAGCGTCGGAGCTCCTCGCTATTGTCCCCGTGAAGTGCTCCCTTGGGTAAGCGTCGGAGGAAATACTAACGGTCCTTACGGACTTCAGAACGCTTTGATAGACCTCGGGCACGGGAACGAATACACGCAGCCGATTGATGGCACTCAGGTGAAACAGCTCTTGCGGGGTGGTATTTTCCCCTGCTTGAATCAGATCACCGATGTCAGTATTTCTGGCCGTAATGACGCCATCAAAAGGGGCATAGATTTTCTCGAAGCTCTGCAACTGCCGCACGCGGCGGACGTTCGCCTGCTGTGCGGACAGCGCAGCGCGCCGGGCATTCAAATCACTCGTCGCCTGATCCGTCTCTTGCTTGGAGACAGCGTTTTTTTGCAGCAGCTTCTGCCAGCGATCGGCTGTAATCTCTGCAAATTGGTAATTCGCCTGCGCCGTTGCAAGGTCAGATTGCGCCTGTTGCACTTGCTGATCGAGCTCGGGAGTTTGGATCTCGGCGAGTAACTCACCCTTCTTCACATGTGTCCCGATATCGGCATTCCAGTGAAGGAGATAACCGCTGGTGCGTGCGTAGACGGGACTGTCGATAAAGCCCTGAACGCCGGCCGGCAGAATGACCTCAGATGAGGCAGCGCCCAGGGAGGGATGAACAACATCTACCGATGGAATTGCAGCCTTTAGTGTGTCCTGCGTCAGTGTGGCTTTCGCGACCGACCTGGCATGGCTATCCTGAAAGGTCAGTAGGCCGGCTAAAACAGCGATCAATAGGGCAGAATTAACTGCTACGCGGCCAAAGCCATGCCTGTTCACACTGGGAGCGGACGCACTCTCGGCATTGGTTTCTACATTCTTTGCTGGTTCAAGGGTTTCCATAAGGCTTCGCTCCGTTTCACGCGTGTAGTGGCTCAATCTCGCTTCTGGCGGCAAGCGGCTGTTTGCCCTCCGGCTCGCGTCCGTGCAAGAGGGCAAATACGGACGGTACAAAGACAAGTGTCGCGACGGTGGCAAACATGAGGCCGCCGATCACGGCGCGTCCCAGCGGCGCATTCTGTTCGCCGCCATCCCCCAGGCCGAGAGCCATGGGAATCATGCCGATGATCATGGCCAAAGCAGTCATGCAGACAGGGCGGAAGCGAGTGAGTCCCGCCTCGATCGCAGCAAGCACAGCATCCTGATGCTCCGCGTAACGGATCTTGGCAAAGGAGACGACGAGAATACTGTTGGCCGTGGCCACCCCCATGCACATGATGGCCCCCATGAGCGCGGGAACGCTGAGCGTGGTGTGGGTATAGAAAAGAAACAAGACGATGCCGGCGAGCGCCGCAGGCAAGGCAGTGATGATAATGAAGGGGTCAAGCCACGACTGGAAGTTGACCACGATCAGCATGTACACAAGCACGATCGAAAAGACCAGACCACCAAGAAGAGAAACGTAGGAGCTACGCATGGTGTCTACCTGCCCCAGAATCACGATGGAGGTTCCCCTGGGCAGGTTCTTTTTAAAGGCATTCACAATCCGCTCGACATCACTGCTCACTCCTCCCAGGCCGCGCCCCTGCACCGCGCCGTAGATATCGACGATGCGACGCATGTTGTACTCGGAGATGATTGCCATCTCGTCTCCGCGGTGAATGGACGCCACATCGGCCAGAATTTCGGGGTTCGTGTAGCCGGGTATATCGATCGGGATATTTTGCAAATCCTGCATGGATTGCATCCTGTATTGGGGTGTTTGCGCGGCCATCTGGTAGTTGACGCCGTTCTTCCAGTTCAAAAAGAACATTGGGGTAATCTGGAAGCTACCGCTGAGACTATTGAGCATGCTTTGGCCCACATCGCGCGCAGCGTATCCGCCCTGCTGGGCCTTGGTCCGGTCAATATCGACCTGGTATGTCGGATAGTCCATCGGCTGTTGCACGCGAAGGTCCACCAAACCGGGAACCTGCCGCAACTGAGCTGCGAGATCGGCGGCAAGCTTTGCACTCGTCCTGACATCGTTTCCGCGGAATTGGACGTCAATGGGCGCGGGAAGCCCAAAGTTCAAAATCTGGGTTGTGATATCGGCGGGTAGAAAATAGAAAGCCGCACTGGGAAACTCCCGTGGCAGCCGAGCACGTAAATCACGCACATAGTTCGCGGTGGGAAGGTGATGCTGCTTAAGAGTCACCGTGACATCGGCATCACTCGCCCCGATTATGCCTGAGGTGAGATGTAATGTGTTCATACCGCTGTACGGCAGGCCGATGTTGTCGAGGATGTTGCCGAGCTCACTGGCGGGGATCGTTTGACGGATGGATTGCTCGACCAGGTCACATAGACGGGCTGTCTCCTCGACCCGCAGTCCGGTCTTCCCGCGAACATGCAAAATGAAGTTGCCGCCATCCGTGCTGGGAAAGAAATCCTGCCCCAGCCACGGCACCACGATAAACGCCGAAAGGCAACCCAAAAGGAAGAGGGGCACAAAACTACGGCGAGCAAAAACAAGCCTGGTCAGTAACAGATGATATGCCTGACGCACGCGTTCAAATCCACGGTCAAATCCACGCTGAAAACGGCTAAAGACATTCCTTGAAGCGCCATGATCCTGCGCCCTCAGGAGATACATCGCCAGAGTGGGTACAAGAAGTGCGGGAGAGGATGTAGGAGGCAAGCATCGCGAAGACCACTGCCTCGGCGAGGGGAACAAACAGATAGCGGGATACCCCGTTAAGAAAAAACATGGGAAGGAAGACAATACAGATGCAGAGTGTCGAGACCAGGGCGGGGACCGCAATCTGGGCCGCGCCATCGAGGATCGCCTCACGTTGGCCGTGCCCCTCTTCGCGAAACCGCTCAATATTCTCAATGGTTACCGTGGCATCGTCTACCAGGATACCAACGGCCAGTGCGAGGCCGCCGAGCGTCATGGTGTTGATCGTCTCTCCCAACAAGCTCAGCATGATCACCGAGCTGAGAATCGACAATGGAATCGAAATGGCGATGATGATCGTACTGCGCCAGCTTCCCAGAAAGAGCAGGATCATGAGTGCCGTGAGAGCCGCGGCGATAACGGTTTCGCGGATCCCTCCGGTAACTGCCGCGCGAACGAAGATCGATTGATCGGAAAGGGGGACCATGCGAAGTTGCGAGGGGACGATGGACGCGATAAACGGCAACATGCCATGCACACCCTTGACGACATTCAGAGTCGAAGCATTGCCGGCCTTCAGGACAGAGATAAGCACGCCGCGATGGCCATCCTGGCGAACGATGTTGGTCTGCACCTGAAAGCCATCGCTTACGGTGGCAACATCGCGCATGTAAATCATTGCTCCGTCTACCTGCTTGATGGGCACGTTGTTCAGCTCCTCAATCGTGCGCGGAGCTACATTGTTGAGAATGTCGTACTCGCTTTGTCCGATCTTCGCCGTGCCGGAAGGCAACACCATGCTTTGCGCAGTGAGCGCTCCCAGAACGTCGCCGGGCGAGATGCCTTTCGCCTGCATGAGCCTCTGGTCCATATTGACCATGATCTGACGCTGTTTGCCGCCGTAAGGAGAAGGCACAACGGCGCCCGGCACGGTGATAAGCTGCGGACGAATGAAATTCAAACTGTAGTCATTCAACTGCTGCTCGTTGAGTCCCTTCCCGGAGACTCCAAGCTGCAGGATAGGCACGCTCGATGCGCTGAAGTTGATGATCTGCGGCGGCTGTTCCCCCGGCGGAAGTTGCCTGAGAACGAACTGCGATGCCGCCGTGACCTGGGCATTCGCCGTATCGAGGCTTGCCCCAGGCTGAAGGTAAACCTTGACGACATCCAAGCTGTTGTATGTTGTGGACTCAATATGATTAATGTTGTCGACGAGCGTGGTTAGAACCTTTTCATACGGCAGGGTGATCCGGCCCTCAAACTCTTCCGGATTCAAACCTGTGTAAGTCCATGAAATAGCGATTACCGGGATATTTATATTAGGGAAAATGTCCACCGGCGTACGCAGGATCATGACCGGGCTGAGCAGGAGTATGAGCAGCGCCAGGATGATGAACGTGTATGGCCGGTCCAGTGCAACTTTGACAATCCACATGTGAAAAGAGACCTCCTCCTGGTTGGCCTATCTCATCGGGCAGCGACCAATGTGATCTGTTATCCAACCAATCCGCAACCTAGCCGTTCGCTCTTTGGCCGATGACAAACGGCGTGATCGCGGCCAGATCCAGATCTCCATTGGCGGAGATATTGGAAGCAAGGACGGATTGGGCGGCGGTTGCCGCAGGCAAAACAGCACCCGAGCTCCTTGCGGCATTCATGACCAGATCCATGTCTTTGCTCATCAGCCGCAACGGGAATTCCGGAGAGTAGTCGCCGTTCTTTATTTTTTGGAATTTCCCTACAAATGCCGGAGGTATCACCGCCGTCTTGGATAGAACATCGAGCATAATGTTGCGATCGAGTTTGAGGTGCTCTCCCAGCGAAACTGCTTCCGCGATCGCCTGCATATCTAAACCCAGGAGGAGGTTGACGACCAGTTTCATTAGAACGCCGGAAGAACCAGGTCCCATCAAGAACCACTGTTTAGCAATAGACTCGTAAATCGGAGCGCATTGCTCGAAGGTCTTCTGGTCGCCACCAGCGAGCAGTGTGATCGCCCCTGCTTCGACCGCCGGCGTTGATCCGGAGACGGCCAGATCGAGGAATTTAATGCCCAGAGTGCACGCCTGGCGATGCAGAAGGCGCGATAGTTCCGGCGAGATGGTGCTCATCTCCAGAATGATGGTTCCTCGCTTTGCCGCAGAAAAGACGCCACCCTTAGCGAAATACACGGCGTAAACTGCCTCATCATTGGCCAAGGAAGATAGAACCACATCCGAACCAACGACGAGCTCCGCCACTGATGCGGCAATCACTACACCCTCTCGCCTCAGCACATCTGCCGGCCCGGGACTACGGTTCCATGCGTGAACGTTCCAGCCTGCTGAATGCAAACGCCGCGTAAGCCGGCTTCCCATAAGTCCCAGACCGATGAATCCGATTTGGACTGTGCGTTTATCGAGTATGTTTACCGGCATGGCCATCACGTTATCTCCTCGCTGTTTGTTCGTTGTTGTGCCTCTTGGCGGCAATCGTCACTCGGACGATGCCCCGAGGATTGCAGTCAACCAGCTCAGAACGCCTCGATCCTCCCCAGGGCTGAAGGTTGGCCGAGGCACTGACGTTGGACCGCGCTTCTCAATAGTCAAAGAGCATTTGCAATGCCAGAGCCGCTGCAGATGAACGTTCTGCGATGTATTTGAATCCTGGAGTGTTATCCCGCACCGCTTGGGCGTGTGCGAAAGACCCTCAGAAGCGCGAGTCGGAATCTCGACACGGTCCGGCGGATTGTCGACACATCGATCTTGCCGCGATGCGAAAATGGGCCCTTCTTCAGTGGCGTTTGTTTCTGCCGAGGCCGATATCCTGAGCTCAAAGCTGCGAAAGCAACTGCTTAAATCCAGAATCGTTCGTCAGGCTTGCATGGACGCCTCGGCTTGAGCGTAGGGATGATCGGTGTTTGCCAGACGTGTGAGCGCCAGCACGCGGGCCATCATGACATCGCGGCGCGAGCACCTCAAAAGAATCGCGCATTCTTCATCGGACTGCCCTTCCAGAATCGACATGACGAAGACAAAGCGCTCGAAGGCATCCAGTAAAAGGATTGCGGCAAAGGGGTTGCTTTCTGCCGCCGTAGCCGATCTCTTGAGACTGATGAGCGATACGCTATCCGCGTGCTCCGGTGCAGGCATGATCATCTGGATCGCGTGTTTTAGAACCGCTCCCCGAGTCCATGAACGCACCCAATCCATGAAAACACCGATCCCCTCCACGCATTCTCCGATCGCGGAAACGAGACATTGCTCGGCTTTATCATGGTCTGCGGTTAGCAGGAATGAGAGCAGATACAGACTGTGCATCTGTTCATCAAAGGTCCTAAAGAAGTCGGTTGCAGTTGGGTAGCGTGTTGCTCTTTCGTCATCGAAATGCATTGGCTGCAGCATATTTCACCTCTTTGGTTTCAAGCCACGGATTTCTCTAGATCTTCATTGAATGAATAGGCTTCACCTTGCGCAGCGCATGGGAACGACTGCACGTTGGCGGCATGAGGCACGCCTGCTAATGGATTGACACGAGTGAAGCGTTCAAACACTTCGTTTGCCGTGTCCTGTATGCGAGTATTTGGCCTGTGCAAACTGCGGGTTGCCTCTGAGGCAAGCCTGGTAAGCAGGAATCGGTTTGAAACGTATGTCATTGCGCCAAAGACCAGCTCAGAACGCATCGTGTCCTCCGGAGGCATCGAAGATTGACTTAGCCCCTCAATCGCCTTGATAGCCCTAGTGCATTCACAATGCCAAACCACCGCAAACGAAATATCCCGCGATCTTGTTGAATTGAGGGCTCTTCTGAGAACGTTTCGGGATTCGTCGAAAAGTATCCGAAGTGCGGAGTCCAAATCTCGACACCAGTCGAGAGAGTTACGACACTCATACGCCAGAAGCAGTTCCAATACCGGGGGCTGGCACCCGCCGCTCAAGAAGGTAGGCCTTCAACACAAATTGCTTAAGCATGGACTGCGTATTGAAATACGGTCCGTTGATCGCAATCGTGGGCAGCAAGATGCGCAGCCCGGCATCATGCTGCCCAATCGGGCGGCAAGATTTTGGATACCGGTTGCTGGTTGTAGACAGCACTCGAGTGACGCGTTGCTCGGCGAAGACGACACGCGCATGACAAAAGAATGGAGCCTGTGTTTGCAGGCTCCATTGGAATTGCGACGCCGAAGGTCAGGCTGCTGCAGTCTTCTTTGTCACCTTTTCTTGCGGATTTGCGGTGGTCTTTTTCGCGGCCTTGGCTTTTTCACTCTCGGCAAACTCCTTGCTCACTGCCGCGCCGATCACATCCACATTGGTGCTGTACTATTCGCGGCTTCGACAAGAACCTTGCTGCCCGCCTAGCCCGAATCGGCACCCAGCAGAGGAGCGACTTCAAAAAAATGCGCGAAAAGAGCTATAAGCGCTAGAAGTGCCCTATTCCTCTTCTGCCGGTTCTTCGTCTTCCGCTACCGATTCCTCATTTTCTTCGTCTTCGTCCTCTGCGATGGCCGACCAGAGGGTGGCGGGGCGACCTCCGGTGGGCTCGCTGTGGGCGGTGAGTGCGCCGAGGGCAACGAGTTTTTCGAGGGCAGCGTCGATACGGGTGCCCTCGAGGTGGCCATGAAAGAGGCGCCTGATCTGATTCTTCGACAATCCGGCGTGGGACGCCTCGATCGCCTCGCGAATACGGTCGGCGATGGGGTCCCCGGTGGACATGCCGAAGAGGAGGGAGGCACTGGTGTAGCAGTAATCCCATACGGCGAGGGCAGCCTGGAGATGGGGCAGGCCGATGATGGAGGTGGAGTCGAGGGCCGCGTAGATGGCGCTGAGACGCAGGACCTGGGCCTCGGCGCGGCTGGTGGCGGCGCCGC
>PLZN01000534.1 GCA_003152195.1 Acidobacteriaceae bacterium | reverse complement strand
CGTGGAAGCCACCGCCACTACCGCCACCGTGGAAGCCACCACCACCGCCGGCCATCGCGTGTACACCGCGGCCACCACCGTATGCGCGTCCGCCACCTGCGTAGCCAGCTCCGCCACGAGCGTAGCCTACCCCACCGCGATAGCCAACCCCGCCGTAGCCGCCGCGACCATAGCCGCCGCGACCGTAACCGTAGCCACCACGACCGTAGCCGCCGCGACCATAGCCGTAGCCGCGTCCCCAGTAGCCGCCATACCAAGGACCAGCGCCGATAAACAGGCCGCCGAGAAACCAGCTCGATCCATAGTATCCATAAGGAGCACAGGCATAAGGAGCGTAGCCGTAGTAGCCCCAGCTGCAAACCGGAGCCGGCCCATACCCGTCATCTCCGTAACCACCACCATCCCCGATCCCAATACCGACGCCTATCTGAGCTTGAGCCGGAGTGGTAAGAAACGCTGCGGGAACCACCAGGGCGCCTAGCAGCACGAAATACCTTAGCAAGCGCATTTTGGACCTCCTCGCCAAGGCATCATGCAGTGCGTAACCAACTGCTTTGGCGTTACTTCGAGCACTCCTGGTTAGCTCCGGGTGCCTACTATCTAAAACAACACTTTCTGTTAAAAGTTGCGCCTTCAGGAAGGCTTCTGGCAAGCGAATTACTATCTTTCGATAACCAGAATTTTGTCCAACGGAAAAAATACCCAACTACCCGTTTGCCGCCCCTGGCACTACCTGGTTGTTAGATGCGCCCTCCGCCACAAGGGAAGCAGAGCGGGCCGCTGTTACAGTAAGGAGCGTGAGTCTTGCCACCCTCCCCTCGCCAGCCATGTTTGCGAAAGCGCAACGCGTTCATTTCATTGGTATTGGGGGCATTGGAATGAGCGGCATAGCCGAGATTCTGTTGACCCTGGGATATTCCGTCTCCGGCTCCGATCTGCGCCATTCCAGCATCACTGACCGTCTAGGCACCCTTGGCGCGACGGTTTTTGAAGGGCACGCGGCCGCCAATGTCGTCGGCTCCGGGGTGGTGGTAACCAGCTCCGCCGTCAACGAGCAGAATCCTGAGGTGGTGGAGGCACGGCAGCGCAAAATACCCGTCATTCAACGAGCCGAGATGCTGGCCGAGCTTATGCGTCTCAAATATGGAATCGCGGTCGCCGGGATGCATGGCAAAACGACCACCACCTCGATGATCGCCACCGTGCTGGCCGCCGGTGGGCTGGATCCGACCGTGGTGGTCGGCGGCCGGGTGGATGCGCTGGGTTCGAACGCGCGTCTGGGGAAATCGCAATACCTGGTCGCCGAAGCCGACGAGAGCGACCGTTCCTTTCTCAAGCTTTCGCCGATCCTCGCCGTGGTGACCAACCTGGATCGCGAACACATGGATTGCTACCGCGACATGGAGGATGTGGAAGCAGCGTTCCTCGAGTTCATGGAGCGGGTGCCGTTTTACGGCGCGTGTACGGCATGCATCGACAATCCGCAGCTCGCTGCGCTGCTGCCGCGCGTAAAGCATCGGGTCTTTACCTATGGAATGTCTCCGCTTGCCGATTACGTGATCCGCATGCTTCCCCCCGCCGAGGAGGCCCGCTCCCGCTTTGAGGTGGCTGCCGGCGGGCTGGTGCTGGGCCCTTTTGTTATTCACGTCCCCGGCCGGCATAACGTGCTCAATGCAACTGCTGCGGTGGCGATTGGCACGCAGCTCGACGTGACCTGCGAAGATATTGCGCACGCACTCCGCGGCTATCGCGGGGTGGATCGGCGCTTTCAAGGGAAGGGCAGCGTTCGCGGGGTGAATGTCGTCGACGACTATGGCCACCACCCTACCGAAATTCGCGCCACGCTCAGCGCGGCGCGAGAGTGCGGTTACCGCCGCGTGCACGTGATCTTCCAGCCGCATCGCTACACGCGCACGCGGGACCTGATGGGGGAATTCGCGGCCGCATTCGATGATGCCGATACTGTCCAGGTGCTGGATATCTATGCCGCCAGCGAAGAGCCCATTGCCGGCGCCGATGCCCCTGCTCTGGTTCGTGCCGTAGGCCGTAAAGAGGTCCAGTACGCGGCCTCCTTCGAGGAGGCCGTCAACCGAACCGTCGCCCAAGCCGCCGATGGCGACGTGATCGTCACGCTGGGGGCGGGAAGCGTGTCGCAGGCGGCCGGCATGGTGCTCGAGGCGCTTGGTTCCGGCGCTCACGGGTAGCGCCCGGCCGCGGCATCTCGCTGCATTGCTATTCTCTGGCGTGGAAGGCTTCCGCCAGGGGCATGGTCAGAGGCCCGCGTACCAATCGTAACCGAGCTTGGTCCAGTAATCGTCCGGCTGTTGGCCGGTGTAGGCGATGAGCCCGATGCGTTTGATCTGTTTGTAACCGTACTTGGTCGGCGCGTGCAGCCGCAACGGTGCGCCATGAAACTGCGTCAGCGGGCTGCCGCCCATTTCCGTAACCAGCAGCGTTTGAGGGTGCATGCAAACCTTCATATCGTAACCGACATAGTAGTCGCCGTTCGGTGTCTCCATGTATACGTAGCGCGGTAGCCGTCCATCCACCCCCTTTGCAGGCGGGTAAGCAGCAATCAGATCCGCCAACCGCACTCCGCTCCAATGCACGATCTGGCTCCATCCCTCGATGCACTTGAATTGCGTCACCAGGTCATGTTTCGGGAGCTTCAGAATATCGTCCATGGTCAGGAGCAGACCGGGTGTGCCGGGGTCAAGCGTGGATCGGCTCCTGCCTGCCTCCTCCAGCCCGCGCGGCATCCTCCCGGCGCGTTCCTGGCGGATTTTTTCGGCGGCAACCATCGATTCCGGCGCCATCTTCTCTGCCGTGTCCGCGCTGGGAGCCACCTTGGTGTCGTGGCCTTGGTCTTCGTGGCTTTTCACATCGGCATACCGATACTCCCAGGCCGTGACGGCCGTTACATATTGGGGATAGCTTCTTGCGTCCGCGACGCCGGTCAACTGCAGGCGCCAACTCTCCGGAACCAGGGTTTGCTTCAACCCGTAAACGCCATTGACGCGCAGATCCTCAGCCCGCTTGAGCGGGTAGGCCGGCGCCAGAGCTCGGTCATCGAAAATCGCGCGCGAAAGCTTTGCATTGGCCTGAAAAGCCCTGCGAAAGGGCATCGGCTGCATACTTAACCGCTGGCTATGATCGATCCACTGGTATATGCCGTACCCGGCGGCTGCGCCCACGGCGGCGATGGCGAAGCTGCGGCGGGTGTGTTTGCGGCTTTCGCGCAAGACTGCCGCGTCGGCCGCGTCCTGCTCTGCGGGCGCGATCGGCGGCGTGACTTCAGAGGATACGGGTTTCGCAGTTTCAGGGGCTGGTTGCCGCGAAGCTTGTTGCGCTGCCCCCGTAAGCTCGTTGTCCGGATCGGTCATCCCCAACTCCTCCTCTCTGCTTCGAGCGAGGGCTCCTCCACCGGCTTCACTTCCAGTCCGCTCACCATGCTGCGGAAATTGTTCCAGCCCGCCAGCACTACCTGGGTCACGTGAATGAGGAAGAACCCGCAGAAGCCCATCGTGAGCAGGAAATGCTCCCAGCGGGCCATCTCATACCCGCCCAACAAGGTTGTCACCCAATGCGCCTGGGTCGGTTTGTAGATGGCCAGGCCAGTGATCAGACTTCCCATGCCCATCACGATTACCGACGTGTAAGCGATCTTTTGTGCGCCGTTGTACTTTGTCTGCGGTGGAAGGGTCTTGCTCAGGTGGAAGTCCTTAAGTGTCACCTGAATGGCTTCCTTCAGGCTTTTCCGGTCGGGAACCACAAAGCTCCATTCGCCGGAGAAGATCGTGAAAAGCACATATAGGATTCCGTTGATGGCGAAGACCCACATAAAGAAAAAGTGATATCCCAGCCCCTGCGTCACATGGTAGGGAGCGTTCATTGCCTTCCAGAACCACTCCGGGAAAAAGCGGACGAGCGTGAACGGCCCCACTCCGATCCGGTAAACCGCATGCGGATGCTTGTAAGCGTTGTCCGAATCGTTCCAATAGATCAGAAGACCGCTCCAGATCATGGTGAAAAGCACTGGGAAATTGATCCAATGCATCCAGCGGATCGCGAGCGGATGCTTCTTATCCAGGCGAATCCTGGGCGAAACGAGGGGTGTTTCCGCCGGGGCGGTAGGGGTGTCGCCGGGCACGGCGCTCAACGTGGCAGAATTGCCCTCGAGCAGGGTATCGGTCGACTTCGCTAACGGCTGCGCGACGGGATCAAGCGAAATTCCTTCTCCATCAGCCTGCGAGCTAGTATTCTGTAGGTTACTGGTCTGCGATATGGCGTTTTTAGCTTCCGCAAGGGGCTGCCCGTGAGCCGGTCTGCCGTTATCTTCGCGCTCGTCCATTGATGGCCTGTGCACCAGGGACAGCATCTCGCCTTCTGGTCGTGGATGGCAAGACCAGTTTTTATCCGAGGGTGCCAGTTGGCTGGCTTGATGGGCACAACCTGTATTGGAATGGCGGGTAAATACCTAACACCGGATTGAGGTAAGTTGATTGGCTCTGAAGCGATGGTTGGCGGCTGCATCTGTAGCTTCGGGTTTACTTCTCGCGGCGCCTTTTGGAAGATCACAATCGGTGGAAGCCGCGCTCAACCTGCCGGATGATCCGGTCCTGAGCCTGCAGCAAGCCACCGTTCCCAACAACTCCACTCCGGCTGCGCCCGGCGATTCCGCCGCCCAAACCTCGTCCGCCCAAAGCACGACAAGCCAGAGCACGGAAGAAGAAGAGCGAAAGAAGTCGCAGGATCAGCTTAAGCAGCAGGAGCATCAGCGGGTTCTGGGGGTGATGGCAACATTCAACACCACCAGTAATAAGGACGCACTTGCTCTGACTGCGGGCCAGAAATACCAACTCTTTTTCAAAAGCGCAACCGATCCGTGGCCCTTCTTCCTTGCAGCTTTTGTGTCCGGCATTGACCAGGCCGAAAACAGCTTCTCCGAATACGGACAGGGGATGGAAGGCTACGGAAAGAGATTTGGCGCTTCTTACACGGACTACTTCACCGGCAATTTGTTGGGTAACGCTGTGCTGACAAGCCTGCTGCACGAGGATCCGCGATTTTTTCAGAAAGGTTCAGGCAGTTTCACCGACCGGTCTCTGTGGGCGGCAGGCAGCACGGTGTGGTGCAAACGCGATGACGGCACCTGGGGACCGAACTATGCAAACGTCGTGGGCAATCTCATGGGCGCTGCCGTTTCCAACCTTTACTACCCGGAGTCAGACCGAACCGCCAGCGGCACGATCGAACGCGGATTGACGGTGACAGTCGAAGGAATCGTGGGTGCTGAAGTCATCGAATTCTGGCCAGACATCGTACGTCACTACAAGCAGAAACAAGCCAAGAAGCTAGCTGGGCAGGCAGCGCAGAGAAGTTCGCAGAACATCTCCCGCCCTCCTCAACCCACCCCAGCGCCCCCTCCGGCAAGCCCTCAAAACTAGCTTCTGTACGGTACGACCTGCTGGGTAACCGCTTGCAGCATCGCCTCCAAACGTGGATCTCGTGGCGACTCAGCACGAACTGCTGCTCATTCCAATCGTGGGGCAGGTTGGCGCTGATAGATGATCTTGCCGTTGAAGACGGTGAGCTCAACGCTGGTGTTTTCAATCTCGATTGGGTCGATGTGAAAGATGTCTTTGGAGAGAACGACCAGGTCGGCAAGTTTGCCGGGAGCCAACCAGCCTTTCACCGTCTCCTCGCCCTCGGCGTACGCGGAGCCGAAGGTATACGCGTGAACGGCCTCGGCGACCGTGATTTTCTGTTCGGGGACCCACCCTTCGGGGTTCTTGCCGTCGAGCGTGCGGCGGGTGGTTGCGGCATAAATTCCCATAAGCGGGACCATAGGTGCGACCGGCCAGTCCGAGCCGAAGGCCAGGGTCGCGCCGGAATCAAGAAGTGAGCGAAACGCGTAGGTTGTCTTGATGCGCTCCGAGCCGATGCGCTTTTCCGCCCAGCGGCCGTCGTCGATGCAGTGATAAGGCTGCATCGAGGCGACGACATGCAGGCTGGCAAAGCGCGGAATGTCGCTTCTGAGCAGGTGTTGCGCGTGCTCGATGCGCCAGCGGCGGTCGCGCGGACCATCTTCCTTTTCCAGCCGCTCGTACATGTTGAGAATGGTATTGTTGGCCCGGTCGCCGATAGCGTGGGTGATGAGCTGCAGTCCAGCCAGATCGCCGCCCTTCATGTCCGCGTACATCGCTTCGGAATGAACCAGCTCGTCGCTGGCAATACCGCTGGTGTTAGGCGAATCGCTGTATGGCTGAAAAAACCAGGCAGTCGTCGACCCCAGGGCCCCATCGGCAAAGCTCTTCAGGCCTCCGACGCGCAAGGTGTCATTGCCGAGGCCCGTGATCACGCCCACGTCGGCCAGACGCTTCCAATCCAGCAGCCTCTGGCCACGGGAGATACGCACCGTAAGCCGGCCCTCGCGCCACATGGTTTCATAGGCCCGAAATGTAGCCGCGCTGTGCATGTCGGTTGTGGAGCCGGGAAGATCCTGGATGCTGGTCACGCCATTTTCCGCGGCATATTTTTCGCCGGCCACGATCGCGGCTGTCATCTGCTGCGCCGTCATAGGTGGGATGACGCGCTCGATCAGCGCGACGGCGGCGTCTTTGAAAACGCCGGTAGGGTTGCCATCCGCGTCGCGCACGATGACCCCGCCTGGAATGTCCGTCGTATCCCTGGTGACTCCGGCCAGCTTCATGGCGAGAGCATTGGCCAGCGCCATGTGGCCGTCGAGACGGTACACGAAGACGGGATTATCCGCGGTGACATCGTCGATCAGTTGATGATTCGGGAGTTGCGCCGGGACCCATTTTTCATGGTCCCAGTTACCCTGCAGTATCCAAGCGCCCTTGGGCTGGGTCTTGGCGAAGCCGGCGATTCGCCGGCCGAACTCCGCCTGGCTGGAAGCATCTCGCAGCTGCACGCTGGCCAGCCCGCTTCCGCCGTCGATGAAGTGGACGTGCGCATCGTTGAACCCCGGCAGCACCCGCTTTCCACCCAGCTCAATCACCTTGGTGCCAGGGCCGGCCAGCTGGAGCATCTCCGCTGACGACCCGACGCCGGCGATCCGGTTGCCGAGGATGGCGACCGCTTCCGCCTCAGGCTGCTGCGGGTTCTCCGTCCAAACTTTGCCGTGGACCAGGACAACATCGGCCAGGGTCTGTGCCCGCATTGGCGCGGGCAGGGTGGCTAAGAAGAGGCAAAAGGCCCAATGGAGAGGGGTTTTCCCAAGGCGGTTCTTCATCGTCTTCGCAGTTTACTTCGTGTGTCGGGTTTCCCACGCTTTCAAATTGCGTGTCTCCTCCGCCAGCCTCTCTTGTGGCTGAACGGAAAGATCTCTACAATCTTCGCGTGTCAACGTTCCGTCTTGAAAGGACACCCTATGCGTCTCGTCCGGGGATTCACCGTTACAGCTACCCTCGTCCTCTTCTTCTCTACGCTGGTCCCTGCCCAGGGTCAGGATGCTTCCCGCTCCATTGCAGGTGGCGGCATTTCCGTCCCAGGCTGGGTTGGAGAGATCGACGCCAAATCGGAGCAGGCCGGACAAACGATCAAAGACGCGAAGCTTACCCCGGACGGCAACGCGCTGCACGTTACGACGGGCCCGCAGGTGACCTATTGGAATCCGGCCAACAAGGCGAGCGGCAACTACACCGTGTCTGCCACCTTTACTGAGGCACAATACATGAACTTGAACAGCCATCCGCACCCATACGGCATTGTCATCGCCGGCAACGACTTGGGAACTGCCCAGCACAGCGAGCTGTATTGTGCGGCCTACGGCAATGGGACTTTCATCGTGCGCGGCTTTGGACCCGATCCGTTTCAGATGAACGGTCATGGGGAAGCGAACGCCGCTATCCACAAGGCGGCTGGCCCCGGGCAACCTGTGACGCAGAAAATCGCGCTTTCCGTGAAAGGCGACCACGTGGAGTGCGCCATCAATGGCGCTGTGGTAGCGAGCTATGACAAATCTCAGTTGGTGACGGCTGGAAAGCTGAAGTCAACCGACGGCGTCTACGGGATTCGCTTCGCTCACAACACGGAAGGCAGCGTCACCGATTTGAAAATGACGAAGCCTTAGTTTGCTGTGGCGGCCGCTGCGCCTGTGGCCTGTTGGGCATCCAGCCGCGCCTTCCTCAGTGTGTTTACAGGGTCTTGTGTCGGGTAGAATTCCATGGTTATGAACTTGTTGTACTTCAGCTGCCCGAGCTTGCGGTAGATATTCGTATAGTCGATCTCCCCTGTCCCGGGCTCGTGGCGTCCGGGCACATCCGCTATGTGCACCAACCCAACGAGGTCGATATTTTGCTCCAACTTCTCTATCAAGTTACCGTAGGCGCGCTGTTCGTGGTAAAAGTCGTATAACACTTTGACCTGCGGGCTTCCTACCGCACGAACAATTTCGAACCCTTCGCTGACACTGGTCAGATACGTACTCGGATTTTCTAAGGGATCGATAGGTTCAATCACGATTTGCACATGATTTGCCGCGGCCAGATCGGCAGCGCGCTTAAGGTTCTCGACACATGCTGCGTGCTGAACTGCTCGCGGCAAATTGTCGATACGATTTCCCGATTTGAGATTAATTTGTGGGCTCTCCAGCTCCTTTGCAGCTTTCATTTGCGTTGTAACCGCTGCAAGAAAATCGCTTGACCCGTTGGGATCTGCGAATCCGGCCTTGACGCCGCTCAACAGGTCAAAGGCCAGCCCCAGTGAACGCATTTTCGCCATGACTCGCTGCGTCTCATCGCTCGGCCATTTCTGAAATTCACCCACCAGCTCTACGCCCTGATAGCCTGCGGCCGCAACGATCTCGAGGCAGCGATCGAATGGCGCCTGCTTCTCAAGGGTCCATAGCATGACCGAGAACCGGGATCCGCTTTGAGAAGGAAAGCTCTGGGCGTTTCCGCGGGAAAGCACTTGTCCAAGACTTGCCGCGGCCATCAGTTGGCTGAATTCACGACGATTCATAACGCTCCATATCTTGATTGCAGCAGCTATCAGGCAGCAGACGCGCACCGGTGAAAGCGGAACAGGAACCTCCATTAAACTCTACCCGAGTCCCACCCGGATCGGTTAAGTTCAGGTGACGGTTTTGCAAACGATCATGCGTCCAGTCATTCAAGTTTCAGGAGTCCGCAAGACCTACGGCTCGACGGTGGCTGTCGAGGAGGTGTCGTTCGAGGTAAACGATGGTGAAATCTTTGGTTTGATCGGACCCAACGGCGCGGGAAAGACCACCACGATGGAGTGCATCGAAGGTCTGCGCACGCCCGACCGGGGCACCATCTCGGTTCTGGGTCTTGATCCCTTTCGTCACGTTTACAAGCTGCAGGACCGCATCGGGGTTCAGCTGCAGCAGGCGCAGCTGCAGAAGCGGATCAAAGTCTGGGAAGCGGTAGACCTCTGGGCCTCGCTTTACCGGAAGAAAGCGATAGACGCCGCACACTTACTCGAACAGCTCGGTCTCACCGATAAGCGGGACGCCTGGTTTATGAACCTCTCCGGAGGCCAGAAGCAGCGGCTGTTCATTGCCCTTGCGCTGATCAACGATCCTGAGGTGGTGTTTCTCGACGAACTGACAACCGGGCTGGATCCGCAATCGCGGCGGGCGATCTGGGATCTGGTGCGCGGCATCCGCGAGCGCGGCAAGACCGTCTTTTTGACTACTCATCTGATGGAGGAGGCGGAACGGTTGTGCGACCGGGTAGCCATCATCGAGCACGGACGGATCATCGACATCGATAGCCCGCAGAGGCTCATTGACCGGCACTGCCCGGAGCGAACCGTCGTTCTCGTCACCAGCGACCCGTTCGCTGAAGACCGTTTTCGAGCGATCCCGGGCGTTGAGGCGGTGATCTGCACCGAGATGCGCTTCACCATTCGCGGCCGGGGCGACGACCTGGTGGCCGAGGTGATTCACTGTCTGTCGGAGAATCGCATCCGGGTCACGGAATTCCGCACGATTCTCCCCAACCTTGAGGACGTCTTTCTCCAACTGACTGGTCATTCGATTCGCGAGTAGGTGCAATGATGATGCTGCGTGGACTTTGGAAACTGACTTGGATCGAGATCAAGATCTTCCTGCGTGAGCCGCTTGGCGCATTCGGCACGATCGGTTTCCCGGTCCTCGTTTTCCTCGTGGCGGGCCGAGTAGCCGGCAGCAGGCTCTCACCGTCCTCACTCGCCGCCAGCAGTTTCATCCGCGTGGGTTTACCGGTATTCGCGTCGCTTCTGATCGCCGTCAGCGCCGTGCTTTCGTTGATCACGATTATCTCCATCTACCGCGAGGGCGGCATCCTCAAGCGCCTCCGCGCCACGCCGCTGCATCCTCAGACGATCCTTACTGCCCACGTGATCGTCAAGCTGACACTCACCGCTGTCACGCTGGGCTTGATGGTCCTGGCCGGCAAACGCTACTATCCGGCCGGCGTTCATGTTCCATTGTTCTCCTTCACGATCGCGCTGCTGATCAGCACGTGGAGCATCTTGTCGATCGGCTTTCTCATCGCCAGCGTCGTTCCCACGGCGCGCTTTGCACAACCGATCGGCGCCATCATCCTTTACCCGATGATCGCTATCTCGGGACTCTTTGCCCCGGTTGCATCCCTGCCGCCAGTGCTTCACGCGCTGGCGCGCGTGCTGCCGCTAACCTACGCTGTGCCTCTACTGCAGGGAATCTGGAACGGCGACGCGTGGTCGGCCCACGTGGGCGACGTAGCCGCACTGGTCGTGGTGTTTATTGTTTGCACGGCGATCTCGGCGAAAGTGTTTCGTTGGCAGTAGCAGGAGAATCTGCTGTTCTAGTACCGTGACCGCGTGATTCTGTAAGGCGCTCTATGACGGATGGGTGCCCCTCGCTTTTGAGACCTGGGTATGTAC
>PLZN01000499.1 GCA_003152195.1 Acidobacteriaceae bacterium | reverse complement strand
CCGTCCTCAACCACCTTGGGTGTATCCAAAACGGCCCGCAACATAGCGCCTTCTCTTCATTTCCAGCTGACCGCCAGCTGCCAGCGCAGTTGGCGCTGTGCTGTCTTGCGCAGCACGCGCTCAAATTCTTCCATCTCGCGCAGGACTGCCGGGGTCTCGGTTCCCAGCGCGGTAGGCGATGCTTTCAGGTGGTCGAGGAGCGTGCAGACGGTAATCAGGCCGTCTTCGGGGGAAAACCACTGCGGCGGGGGCAGCGTCTTGGCCCACTCCGGATCGCCGGCGCCTTCTTCGAGCAGCAGCGCCATGGAGTTCTCGTCGGCGGAGAAGAATTCCAGCAACGGCTTTATTCCTATGCGCTGCGCCATTTTCTCCAGAGCGTCCTCATTGCGAGCGAGCGCCCTGCCGTTGACAAAGATATCAAATCCAGGGTCGTCGCCCTCGACTACGATGTATAAAGTCGCACCCATCGCCTGCAGTTTATCGTATCCTCGCGGCGCAAGCTGCTCCCTTACCTTCTCAATTACTCCGGAGGGAAACGGTATCGTCATCCTCGGCTCGCGCGCGCATCACCACTACCAGGCTTACCAAGGCGACAATGGATCCGGCGATCATGCTGAACGACAGTCCCTGACGCAGAAAAAAGGCGCTCTCCAGCGTGGCCACCAGCGGTTGCATCCATTGCAGCGTGGCCACCTGGTACGCCTCCAACTGCTGTAGCAACCAGAAGTAGGTGGCGTATCCCGCGGCACCCGCTGGAACAGCAAGAAAAACCACAGACCCGACTGCATTGCTATTCCATTCCACCGTTTGTCCGCGCTCCAGGGCAAAGCTGGCGAGGAACAGCAGCGGCGCTGCCGTTCCCAGTAATAACGAGCTGGTAACCACGGGGTTCAAACTCCTGAGTTCGCGATGGGCAACAATGGAAGAACCGCCGACGCATACCACTGCCAGGAGCACCACGGCAGCGCCACCGGCCTGAGCCGCCGAAATCGAAGCCCCCATCGCCAGCGCGATTGCCCCCAGCCCTACGAGCTCCGCCTGCATCGCACTGCGTGGACCGCGCCTGTCCTCAAGGACCGGCGCCAGCAGCGCGACCAGGAGCGGCATGGCGGCAAATATCACCGCCACGGTTGCTGATTGAACGTGTTGCCGCGCCCAAAGCAACAGCACAAATGGCACCACGATCATGGTCAAAGAAAGAATGAGCACGACGCCCAGGACGCGGCCGCGCGGCAGCTTCAGGCGCTTCAGCAGGATTACCGGAACCAAAAGCAAGGCAGCCAGCAGGAAACGCGCCGCCGCTCCACACAACGGCGGCACCTGCTCGGCCAGAGTGTCCGCAGCCACCCACGTCGTGCCCCAGACAATACCTAACGCTGCAAAGGCAATCCAATGCTTTCGTCCGGCCACTGCAGTTCTCATCCACAATCCCGGCAGCAAAACAAAAGGGGCTGCGCTGGTCACGCAACCCCTTTGCTTACAAAATCAGGCCGCTACTGAGGCCCACGGCTTCCGCCTCCGCTGGGGCCACCACCGCCCGGCCCGCGACCCCGGCTGCGATGCCGGCGCCGGCGCTGACCTGCGGGACCACCCGGTCCTGACGGCCTGCGAACTTCAGCCGGTGCGGCATCCGTCGTACCATCCGCACGATTGAAGTTTGGCTCTTCCCCGCCCTCGACAAATGGTTCATCGTCATCGAACTCTTCACCGCCTTCGATGGTGATGGTACTGGCATTCGAAGCTGGCTGCCGTTCCACAGGCGCATGCGATTGGGGCCGCGGAGCGCGTGCAGCCGGTGTTTCGCCGCCGCCACTGTCTCCGCCTCTGCCTGGCTCCGGGAGCCCGAGCTTCTCGCGCTGTTCCCGCAGCAATGCCTTGCGCGAAAGCTTGATGCGATTGCCTTCGATTCCCAGAACTTTGACCAGTACCTGGTCGCCTTCGCGCAATTCGTCCTTCACGTCTTTCACGCGATGCTCGGCAATCTCACTGATGTGCAGCAAGCCATCGGTGCCGGGAAAGATCTCGACGAACGCACCGAACTCGGCCAGCCGCACTACCTTGCCCAGGTAGGTCTTACCTACTTCCGGCACTGCCGTGAGGTTGCTGATCATTTCGAGTGCCTTCTTGAGCCCTTCTTCGTCGGTCGAGGCGACATTGACGCGGCCGGTGTCGTCAACATCGATCTTGACGCCCGTCGCTTCGATGATGCCGCGAATCGTCTTGCCGCCCGGTCCGATCAGGTCACGAATCTTATCGGTCGGTATTTGCAAGGTGTGGATCTGCGGTGCGAACTTCGACCGCTCGGTTCGCGGACTGGCCAGCACTGCATCCATCTGGTCCAGCAGGAACAACCGTCCGCGACGGGCCTGTTCGAGCGCCTCGCGCATGATCTGCCCGGTGACGCCGCTGATCTTGATATCCATCTGCAACGCGGTGATACCCTCGCGCGTGCCCGCCACCTTGAAGTCCATGTCGCCGTAGTGGTCTTCCGCACCGGCAATGTCCGTCAGGATCGCGTAGGCGTCGCCCTCCTTGACTAGCCCCATGGCTACACCGGCAACGGCTGCCTTGAGGGGAATGCCTGCCTGCATCAGAGCCAGGCTCGCACCGCAGACGCTGGCCATGGACGAAGAACCATTCGATTCCAGAATGTCGGAGACAACCCGCAAAGTGTACGGAGACTCGTCTTCACCGGGCAGCACCGCGGCAATGGCACGCTCGGCCAGAGCGCCGTGGCCAATCTCACGGCGGCCAACGCCCGTCATGCGGCCTACTTCGCCAACAGAGAACGGAGGGAAATTGTAGTGCAGCATGAAGCGCTTGCGTTGTTCGCCCTGGAAGGTTTCCAGCCGCTGCATATCGTCCGAGGTGCCCAGGGTCACTGTAACCAGTGCCTGCGTTTCGCCGCGTGTGAACAACGCGGAACCATGGGTGCGCGGCAGCACGCCGACTTCAATCGTGATCTCGCGGATCTGATCGAAGCTGCGCCGGTCCGGCCGTATGTGGTCTTTGGTCACCTGCTCGCGGAAGATCTTCTCCCGCATGGCCTCGTAGTATTTCGCCAATTTTTTCTTGGCGTCCGCATCTCCTTCGGGGAGCTCCTTGGCCAGCTCGTCCTTAATCTGCTTGATCAACGCGTAGCTTTCCGCCTTGGGATGGGTCCTAGTGTCGAGCGCATCCTTTAACCGGTCGCCAACCTTGGCCTGCAGGGTCTCGAAGTATGCCTGGTCAAACTCGAGCGGAGCCACAACGCGCTTCTTCTTCCCTGCCTTGCCAACCAACTCGTCGATGACGGCGCAAATCTTTTTGATCTCGGTGTGACCAAATTCAATCGCGTCGACGACAACGTCTTCGGTGACTCCGGTTGCGCCGCTCTCGATCATCACCACGCCGTCTTTGGTGGCCACGACTGTGATGTTCAACTTGCTTTCGAGCCGCTCTGCATAAGTAGGATTCACGATGAACTCGCCGTTCACCTGACCCACACGCACGGCGCCGATGGGGCCGCCGAAAGGAATATCGGAAAGCGCCAGGGCGGCTCCAGCCGCGTTGATGCCCACCACGTCGGGATCGTTATCTTTATCCGCGGACATGACCAGGGCAATTACCTGGGTCTCATTACGGAAATTTTTAGGGAACATGGGGCGGATGGGGCGGTCGATCTGGCGGCAGGTGAGAACCTCTCGCTCGCTGGGACGGCCCTCGCGCTTGATAAATCCGCCGGGGATGCGGCCACCAGCATAGGTGTACTCGCGGTAATCCACGGTCAAAGGGAAAAAATCGAGTCCTTCTTTGGGATCCGGCGCGGCCACTGCGGTTGCCAGGACCACGTTGTCACCTTGGGTCACCAGCACGGCGCCAGACGCCTGCTTGGCCATTCGGCCTGTTTCAAAAATCAGCCGCTTGCCACCAGCAAGCTCGACGGTTACTTCCTGTTTCATAGAATCCTCATTTCGTGTATGCACAAAGGGCGGCGCGCGCGGAGATGGTGTTGTTGATTGTGCAGAGGGTGGGAATGGTACCGGCGGCGGAAACCGTTGCCAGCGCAGCGGTTCTGCTTCAACCGCCCAGCGCTGGAGGGAGCGCGAGAGGCAAAGTCTGGGATCAGACCTCGCCCGGGGCGGTTACTTCGCTCCACGCCCGATGGGGGTGAAGCCATGGTTCGTGGCCGATCAGCCGGCGTACGCTTTCCAGCCGGTGCTGCCCAATATGCACCAGCCGTCTCAGCGTACCGCCCGATCCAGTTTCTTCGCGTTATTTTGGGGTACAAGTTTCTCGCTTGCTTATTTGCGGATGCCCAGCTTACCGATGACATCCCGGTAGCGGTCAGAATTATTCGTCTTGAGATAGTCCAGTAGACGGCGGCGCTTACTCACCAGCATCAACAGGCCGCGCCGTGAGGCGTGGTCTTTCTTGTGAAGCTTGAAGTGCTCAGTCAGCTCGCCAATACGTTCACTGAGAATCGCAATCTGCACTTCCGGGCTACCCGTGTCACTGTCATGGGTGCGAAAGCGCGTAATAACTTCGGTCTTCCTTGCAGTTGCCAGCACGGCAGCGCGTTACTCCTCTACGTTAATCGAATCTACACTCTAAGTGTCTGACTAAGAGTAACATGGCTTGGATTGTGGCGTCCATGAAAGGCGGCCCCGCCTCCGCCGCGGCGCCCGGTGCTTGCCCGTCATGTTGCTCAATCTACACCGTCCCCGCACGGCGCGGACCGCTCGGCCTCGCCCAGCAACAAATTTGCGGGTGCCCCATCCCCCCGGATTTCCCGTAAGGCTTGTTGGAGTCAACGAACTTCATGCGGCTTTCCTCAAAGAAAGCCGCACACACAACCATGTTTGGGGCCACGCAGTAGGAATTCCGGGGTCCTTGACGGTGTTTTTCCGGCAAGGGTGGGAAGCCACAAACCTCGATGCACACCCTCTCCCGGATTTCCCGCAGCGCGACACCAGCCAAGGACGCGTGTGCGGCTTTCTGATAAGAAACAAAACCCGACAACGTTAAGCGAAGTTGCGGATGGAATCTTGCGTAGGTCGGGATCTCTTTGATAAGTCGGGGTTGGTAGGTCAGGGTTTTAACCCTGACACCGGCCCAAGACCGAGGAGAGGGCTTTACAGGCTGCGGAAAAACTCTCTGGTTCGAAGGGTACGGGCTTCA
>PLZN01000079.1 GCA_003152195.1 Acidobacteriaceae bacterium | reverse complement strand
CAGCTTCTCGCGATTCTTGAGCAGACCGGACAACGCTTCCAGTAGTGTGGCCCCGGTCATTTCAAGCTCCAACAGCATCATGGCAGCCCCACCTTTAACCAATACTTCTGCATTTTTTCGCTGATGATCGTCCGCAGCCTGAGGAAAGGGCACCAGCAACGAAGGCTTGCCGCTGGCAGCGAGTTCGGCCACAGTACTTGCGCCACTCCGGGCCAGAATCAGATCCGATGCAGCAAACTGCTTCGGCATGTCCTCGAGAAAAGCTTGTACCTGCCAACGATCCTGGGCTGCCCCGCTGGCCGCGTACGCCGCTTCCGTCGTCTCTGCATGGCGAGCTCCCGCCTGGTGCAGGATGGTCAGGCCAGGAACATTATCCAACAGCACCTTGGCAATCTCAGGCATTCTCTGGTTCAGCGCGCGTGCCCCCTGGCTTCCCCCCATCACGAGCAAGCGGGGCGGGCTTCCCGGCGACCGGGAAGCGAGGCTGAAGAACTCGGCGCGCACAGGAATTCCTGTGACTTCGGCGTTGCGGAAGTAGGCCAGCGTCGGAGCAAAATTGACTGCGGCAGCGCGGACGCGTTTCCCAATCAGCCGGTTCGCGAGACCGGGCACGGCATTTGGCTCAAAGGCCAGAGTCGGGACGCGTTGGACCAATGCCGCCAGCATCGCCGGCCCGGAAGCGTACCCGCCCACGCCGACCACCACCTGCGGTTGCCAGCGACGCAACAGCCGTCTGCAGTACAAAATTCCGCGCGGCAGTGCGGTCAGGGTCTTGAGTTGGGTAGCCAGGCTGACGCGGTTGAGCTGGCCGGCTTCGATGAGTTCGAGCGCGTAGCCAGCCTGCGGCACCAGACGCGTTTCCATTCCGCGCGCTGTCCCGACGAAGCAGATCTCTGCCTGATACGCGGACTTAAGCGCGTTGGCTATGGCGAGGGCGGGAATGACGTGGCCACCGGTGCCGCCGCCGGCAATCATCACCCGCATCGCGTCAGTCGATCTCCCGGGTGAGACTCAACAACACACCAATGCTCGCCAGCGTGATGAACAGAGAGGTGCCGCCGTAAGAGATGAAGGGCAGGGTAATGCCTTTGGTTGGGACCAGCGCGAGCACCACGCTGATGTTGAAGAAGGCCTGGATCAGGATGGTCGCCGTGATGCCGAAAGCAAGAAAGCGCGCGAAGACGTCTTTGGAAAGGCTTGCCGCCCGCAGCCCGCGATAACCGAGGACGACGAACAGGCCAACAATCGCCAGCGCGCCAATCAAGCCGAGCTCTTCGGCGATATTGGCAAAGATGAAGTCGGTGTGCGGCTGGGGTAGATAAAAGAGCTTTTGGCGGCCTTCAAAAAAGCCGAGCCCGCGGATTCCCCCCGTGCCGACCGCAATCAGCGACTGGATGGTGTGGAAGCCGGACCCCTGCGGATCCGCCTCCGGGTTCAGGAAGGCCAACATGCGCGCCCGTCTCCAGGGCACGCGGAAGAGCAGAAACCAGAGCACCGGCGCGGCGGCCAGCGCAGCGTAGCCGAAGTACTTCACCTCCGCGCCCGCCAGATAGAACATCAGAGCCGCCACCGCGGCGCAGACCATGGCCGTGCCCAGATCTGGCTCCTTGAGGATGAGCAGGAGGAAGACGAGGGTGGGCAGAGCCGCCGGCACAAGGGTGCTGCGCCAGTCCCGAATGGAATGGAGCTTGTCCTGCAGAAACCAGGCCAGAAAGAGCACCAGCACCGGCTTGGCGATCTCCGATGGCTGGAAGGAGAGGACACCTCCGACGCGGAACCAGCGGTGTGTGTTGTGCGAGTCGTGCAAGAGAAAGACGCCCAGCAACAGCAATGTGGTGACGGCCACCGCAGGAAAGACCACGATCGGCCGGTTGAATTTGCGGTAATCGATCCGCATCAGCACGATCATGGTGAGCAGGCCGAGGACAGCCGCCGCGGCCTGCGACCTCACAAAGGTATAAGGCGAACCATACCGGTCCTGGGCCATAACCGCGGACGCGCTGAAGACCATCAACAAACCGATGAAGACCAACAGGAGCGTCACGCCGAAGAGCCATTTGTCGACCCCTACGCGTTTTGCCATACGCCCGCTCCCTGCCGCGCCATCACGGCTTGCTTGAAGACCCTTCCCCGGTGTTCGTAGTTCTCAAACTGGTCGAAACTCGAGCAGGCCGGCGCCAGCAGAACCACATCTCCCGCCACCGCTTCGGTCGCTGCCCGATCGACAGCCGCCGCAAGCGTACCCACTGAGACCACCTTGGTCACTCGCCCAATCTGCCCTTCGATTTTTTCCGCCGCTGAGCCGATGGTGTAGACCACCTTGACGCGCTCCTTCAGCAAGGCATGAAGCTGGGTGTAGTCGGAGTTCTTATCCTTGCCTCCAAGAATGAGGCGAATATTTCCCGGGAACGAGGCAATTGCCTTTGCCGTCGCGTCCACGTTGGTGGCTTTGGAATCGTTGTAGTAGTCGACGCCCCGGATGGCGGCAACGAATTCAAGCCGATGCTCAACCGCATGGAAAGACGCAACCGTCCGGGCAATGACCTCGGCCGGTATTTCCGCCAGGCAAGCCGCGCAAACAGCCGCGAGCACATTCTCGACATTGTGCTGCCCCTTGAGGGGAATATCGGCCAGGGGTAAAACGGGCATAAGCGACGCTTGCTCCGATGCGCGAAACATCACCATGCCGTTCATGAGCAAGGTCCCACGGCGGACGATTTTGCTGCGGCTGAACCAAAAGACCTGTGACTTGGCACGGCTGGCGGCCCGCTGGGCGACAGGATCATCGCCGTTCAGGATCAGATAGTCTTCCCCGGTCTGGTTGGCGAATATCTTTTCCTTCATGGCTACGTAGTTCTCAAAGGTGCCATGCCGGTCCAAGTGGTCGGGCGTGATGTTAAGGATGATTGCGACCCGCGGGTGAAAGCTCTCCGTGGTCTCCAGCTGGAAACTTGAAACCTCAAGCACCGACCAGGTGCCGGCCGCGCTCTGGTCGACCATCTCAATCACCGGTACGCCGATGTTGCCGCCGATCAGCGTCTTCAATCCACTGGCGCTGAAGATCTCGCCGCAAAGGGTGGTGGTAGTGGTCTTTCCGTTGGAGCCGGTAATCGCCAGGACATCCCCCTTGAGAAAGCGCGCCGCCAGTTCCAACTCACCGATGACGGGCAGGCCAAGGTGGCGCACCTGCACCAGTTCCGGCGTAAGCAAGGGCACACCCGGGCTGACTACGATCAGGTCCTGGCGGCGAAAGGTCAACAGTCCATGCCCGCCGGCTTCGACCGCGATACCGGCCTCAAGGAGTGAGGGAATTTCTTTGCTCAGCGCGGCGGCGCTGCGCAGATCGGAAACCGTGACCTGGGCGCCGCGACGGCGCAGAAAGAGTGCAGCGGCAAGGCCCGATTTGCCGAGGCCAACGACCAATACTTTCTTGCCTTTCAGTTCCATCCTGCTTCTCACCGCTCAGCGCAGTTTCAATGTGGTGAGCGCAAAGAGCGCAAACACCAGCGCGCCAATCCAAAAGCGCACAATCACTTTGGACTCCGACCACCCCATCAGCTCGAAATGATGATGCAGCGGCGCCATTTTGAAGATACGCTTCTTGCGCAGTTTATAGCTTCCCACCTGCAGAATGACGCTGATTGCCTCCAGCACGAAGATGCCCCCGATAAAGGGCAATAACAACTCCTGCTTGATAACGACGGCGACCGTACCGATGGCGCCGCCCAGCGCCAGCGAGCCCACGTCGCCCATGAAAACCTCTGCCGGGTGAGCGTTGTACCAGAGGAAGCCGATGCTGGCGCCCACCATCGCTCCGCAGAAGACGGTCACCTCGCTGACCATCGGCATGCGCTGCAGCTCGAGGTAATCGGAAAACACGGCATTGCCGCTGACGTAAGTAAGCACGGTGAGAGCCGCCGCCGCAATAATCGTGCAACCGATGGCCAAGCCATCCAGTCCGTCGGTGAGGTTGACCGCATTGCTGGAGCCGACGATGATCAGGGTGACGAAGATAACGAAGGGTAGAAAGGCGAGTGTGCTCAGATGGGGAATCGCGCCCAGCAGATGTATGGACAGATCAGGGCGAAAGCGCTTGAGAAACGGCACCATGAGATGCGTGGAGTAGATGCCTTCACTCCGCATGGCCAATAGCACCACCGCAATCACCACTCCGGCGATGATCTGCAGGCCCATCTTCTGCACCGCGGTCAGGCCGAGATTCCGCCGTTGGATAACCTTAATGTAATCGTCAGTAAAACCGATCGCGCCGAAGGCCAGCGTGGAAAGCATAACCAACCAGACGAAAGGATTGGAGAGGTCACTCCACAGCAGCGTGGGCAGGAGGATGGCGATACAGATGAGTACGCCGCCCATGGTCGGGGTGCCGGCCTTCTTCTGGTGGTCCTTGGGACCATCCTCGCGGATGTATTGGCTGATTTGAAACTCGCGTAGCTTCTCAATCACGAACGGCCCGATGAGCAGGGCGATCAGCATCGCGGTAAGACTGGCAAAAGCGGTGCGAAACGTCAGATACCGGAAGATGCGGAAGGGTCTGAAGTAGGGGAAAAGCTTCTGATAAAGGAGCCAGTAGAGCAAACTTCCTCCGCCACCCGCAAAAAAAATCCACCAGTACCCCACAGACGACGGCGAGCCCGGTTTGTGGCTATCTTACAGGCCTTCGCGTGCATGTCCGTGTTGCTTTTCCGCGGGAACCACAGCGGCAACTAGGCTGAACGGATCTTCCCGGGCAGGCAACCAATCCCGGGGTGTCCATCCTTCGATTGGTTGAAGGTGAAAAGTCCGGACAACCGGCTTGGGAGAATGACTGTCGTGTTATTCCTGCAGAGCGCGAAGCGCTTGCTCCAGGCCAACACCGCGGGATGCTTTGAGCAGCACGGCATCGCCGTCCCTCAGCTCCGCTTTCAGCCAGTCGCCGGCTTCCTGTGGCGAAGCGAGAAAGATAGCCAGGGCGCTTGCTTCGCGCGCGGCTTCCACCAGATGTTGGGCGTTTCCCCGCACCCCGACAACCAGGTCGATCCCGCTCTCGGCAGCAGCTTTACCGCACTCCCGGTGCAATGCGGCTGCTCCCGGGCCCAGCTCCAACATTTCGCCGGCCACCAGGATGCGCCGCTTGGCCGGCATGGAGGCCAGGGTTGCGATCATGGACTTGAGGGCTTCCGGATTGGAGTTGTAGCAATCGTTGATCACCGTGGCTCCGCCGATGCGCAGCATCTCGCCTCGTTTGTCCGGAGGGCGCAGCCGGCCAGCCGCAGCCGCACAATCGGCTAGCGGGATGCCAGCTTCTAAACCGGCCGCGATCGCCGCCATCGCATTCCACATGTTGTGGCTCCCCAGCAGCGCCAACTTCACCGTTGCCTGCTCTTCGCCGGCCGTGACCTGAAATCGCATCCCCTCGGCGCCAAGTCCCTCGATGTTTGAGGCCCGGGGATCGGCACACGGTCCGCTGCCGAAATAGATGGAGCGCCCGTGAAAGTCGCGTCCGAATTGACTCACGTAGGGATCGTCGCAGTTGAGGAATGCGACACCGTTGGGGGGCAAGCTTTGCACCAGCTCATATTTGGCGCGCGCTATGCCCGCCACACCATCGGGAAAATTTTGCGCATGGGCGCTACCGACATTGGTGACGATACCCCAATCGGGGTGGGCGATGCGAGCCAGCGCCGCGATTTCGCCGGCATGCGACATTCCCATTTCGACCACGGCAATTTCATGCTCCGGCTCGAGTTTGAGCAATTGCAAGGGCAAACCGAATTCGTTGTTCAGGTTGCCCTGCGATCGAAGCACCGCAAAGCGCGTCCCGAAAACTTCCGCCACCGCCTCCTTGGTCGTGGTTTTGCCCGCGCTGCCGGTCACGCCGATGACGTGCTTATTCCAATGCCGTCGGACCGCGGTGGCCAGCGTCTGCAGCGCTTGCAGCGGATCGTCAACGATCAGCAGAGCGTGGGTGCGTGGCATTGCAGACAAATCTGCGCCGCGAGAGACGACCGCCGCTCGAGCACCTCGCTCCAGCGCGGCGGGGACAAAGTCATGGGCATCGTAGCGCTCACCGCGGACGGCAAAAAACAGGTCCCCAGGTTTGAGCGTGCGCGTGTCGATGGAATATCCCGTCGCCGGCTGCTCCGCCGGATCGCCCTCCGGCGCCCTGAGCTCAGCCCCAGTCCAGTAAGCGATATCCCGCAGTTGCAGCTTCATTGGCTTCTTCCCCTGGCCAGCAATACCTGCCGCGCAATGGCCACATCATCGAACGGTATCACCCGGTCGCCGATGGTCTGGGTTTTTTCGTGTCCCTTGCCGGCCAGCAGAACCAGGTCTCCCTGCCGTGCCTCGGCGATGGCCAATTCGATAGCCCGTTGGCGATCCGCCTCGACAATGACTTTGGCCGGAGTCTCGCTGAGTCCGGGGAGCACCTGGTCGAGAATAGCCAAGGGGTCTTCCCCCCGAGGGTTGTCCGAGGTGAGCACAACCAGATCGCTGCCCGCGCCGGCCGCCCGCCCCATCAGCGGACGTTTGCTTCGATCGCGATCTCCGCCGCAACCGAACATGGTGATCACCCGGCCGCCTCTCTGGGTCACAAACTCGCGCGCTACGGCGATGATATTGCGCAGCGCGTCGTCGGTATGGGCGTAGTCGACCACCACGGCAAAATTCTGCCCGCAATCGACAGACTGGAATCGGCCGGGTACATGTTCCAGCGAAGCTGCTCCTGCGGCAAGCTCGTCCAGCGTCAGGCCGCGGGCAACAGCAGCGGCGCCCGCAGCCAGCAGGTTGTAAACATTCACTCCTCCGGTAAGGCGTGTTTCGATACCCACTTGCCCGTGCGGAGTGATCATAGCGAATCGCATTCCGGAAGGGTCCATCTGGAGCTTGTCCGCCCGGAAGTCCCCTTGGCGCAGCCCATAGGTAAATACCAGCTCCGAGCCCGCGGCACGTGCGGTGTCTTTCAGCTTGGCGCCGTACTCATCATCACGATTAAGGATGGCCGCGCGCGGCGCCGGTCCCGTGGAGCCATCGAACAGCTTACGCTTGGCGGCAAAGTATTTCTCCATGCTGCCGTGATAGTCAAGATGGTCGCGGGTCAGGTTGGTGAAGATGGCCACATCGAAATGCAGACCGGAGATACGCTCCTGGTCGAGAGCGTGCGAGGATACCTCCATAACGGCCTCGGTCGCTCCGCCATTCACGCCTTCACGAAATAACTGCAGCAGGTCGCGCGACTCGGGCGTCGTATGCGGCGCCGCCATGATTCGACCCGCGGCGTGATACTCGATGGTACCGGCCAGGATGGTTTCACGCCCTTGGTGGCGCAGCATCGCCTCCAACAGGAACGCCGTCGTGGTCTTGCCATTGGTGCCGGTTACCCCGCTAAGTTTCAGCCGCGCTTCGGGATGCTGGAAGAAGTTTGCGGCGATGGCAGCCAGCGCGCGGCGCCCGTGCGGCACCTGGATCGCTGCTATGGCCGGATGCGTGGTGGCGGCGGCGAAGCCCGCGGCGGAGTCGGTGACGACGGCACTTGCACCCTGAGCGGCCGCCTGCGGAATGTAGAAATTGCCATCCGTTGTGCCGCCGCGAAAGGCGACGAAGAGCGAGCCGTGGCCCACCCGCCGCGAGTCATATTCGACGCCAGTCACCGGTGGGCTGGGACCCACGCGTGCGATGAGATCGACTCCCCGCAAAGCATCGTCCAGCTCCACCGGCAATTCCTCCCGTCTGCATCATTCTGGCACGGGAGGAAGATTTGTTTAAGGATGCCTGTGAGGAAGGTATCTCACGCTTTGGGGAGGACCTCCGCGAAGAGCAGAAAGAGAAACCGCAGGTCCCTCCACTTCGCTACGCTTCGGTC
>PLZN01000115.1 GCA_003152195.1 Acidobacteriaceae bacterium | reverse complement strand
ACAAGCACGATGAAACGGACGACTTTTTCCTGGTATTGAAGGGCAAACTTGATATTCAGATGCGAGACCGAACCGTCACCCTTGGCCCCGGAGAGATGTACATCGTTCCCAAGGGTGTCGAGCATTGCCCCAGAGCCACGGAAGAAGTGCACGTATTGTTGATCGAGCCAGCCGGCACACCGAATACCGGTGACGAGAAGACCGCGGCTCCTCGCAAGACAGCGTGATGGCGGTGTGCGGAAGATCTCGATTGACACACGTCTACCGGCGGCGGGCTCCGGCTACGTGCCGTAAGCTGCGCACGTCTCGGACTGATCGGGAAAAATGTAGGCGGCGAAGTCCTGCTCCGTCATGGTGAAGTGACTCTCCCAAAGCTTACGCAGGGATGTGTTGCTCTTGACGAGATGCTCGAACTCGGGCTTCAAGTACACCAGGTAGACCTCACGCGGCTCCCGCCGCAGAGAATCTTCAAGGTTGACCATCACCTGCTCGAAGACCGGTCCTACAAAGGGATGCCACATGAAAATCACCAGCGGGGCGGATGGGAATACAAAGTCGCGTACGTCGCTGAGGATGCACTGCACGTCCTGGCATTGGCGGTAAGGCGGTTGATAGATGGAGATGTTCTGCGTCGCCGCCGCGTGCAACTCCGGAACGAACTCAACCCCAAGTACCTGTTGAAAGGGGAGATTGGAAGCAAGCAAGAGAATCCGGCCCTTGCCGGCGCCGAGATCGACGAAGGTGAACTTCTCAAACTCGATATCCAATTGCGCAAAAGCCTGTTGAAACATGGAAGGAGCGGTCGCATAGTAGCCCGTGTTGTAGATGCTGTTCCTGCGCCGTCCATCGCGGAGTTCTTCCGCGGCAAGCAAGCCGGAGGTGTCCGTCCCGAATTCAGCGTCAAAGGGGTGCACCGGATTGAATTCCTTTGGCGGCTTGGATCCCCGCGATAGCCGGCCCATAACTTTCCCGGGAACGGCGGTGAGGGTCCCCACCACGCCGCGGTTCGCCACTGCACGCTGCAGATTAAAACCCAGATGGCTCAATTTCATGCGACTGCCCTGCCTTCCTCGATGGCCCGATCGTTCTCGAAGGTCACGTTGCCCCTCCGTTCGCCCGCGTTGTAGGTGACCGCGAGCTTGCGCCACCCCGGCTTTATGCTTTATCGCCACGTTACAGTAACTGTGAAACAGCGTTAATACCCCGAATCAACCACATTGATCAGGGGCTCGCCCCGCGCATACCGTAGCGCCTGCTCACTGGCCAGCTTCAGTGCGCGCTTGACGTACTGCGCGCTGGCTCCCGCTATATGCGGCGTGATCAGCAGGTTGGGCGCCTTCCAGAGTGGATGCCCCGGAGGCAGCGGCTCCGGATCGGTTACATCGACGGCGGCGCGGATCCTCGTTTCCTTGAGCGCCTGGAGCAACGCGTCCGTATCCACCACCGGGCCCCGAGATGCATTCACCAGCAAGGCTCCGGGCTTCATCCTGGCGATTCTCCCCGCGTCCATCAAATGCCTGGTTTGCGGGGTTAACGGCGTAATCAGCACCACGATGTCGGCCCGCGGCAGCAGCTGGTCGAGCTGCGATACGGAGTCCACGCCTTCCCGGGCCTGGCGCGCTACGCGCAGGAACCGGGCTCCGAAGGGCGCCAGCCTCGACTCGATGGCCTTCCCGATGGAACCGTATCCCACGATCAGCACCGTTGCCTCCGCCACTTCGTCGATCAGCGCCGCAGACCCCGGCGCCGATCCATGCGATTGGCGATAGCGCTGCTGGGAATGCTTCCGGCCTGCCCAGTCCTCCTGCTGCTGCAACGCGAAGTAGAACGGCAGATACCTCTGCATGGCTAGAATCGCCGTCACTGCCCACTCGGCCGTGGGAATGTCGTGTACCCCCTGCGCATCGCACAGAGTCAGGCCCGGAGGCAAAAGCGGGAGCAGCAAATCGACCCCTGCCCACAGGCTCTGCACCACCCGTAGCCCGCGCAGATGCGGCAGTTGGCTCTGTGTGATCTTCAGATTCGGCGGTGCTATCCAGAAGTCGATCTCCACATCAACTTCGAGCTGGTCGGGGATCCGTACCAGCTCCACTTCCCGGGTAAAGTCCTGAAGCAGCTCGGGAGCGATCGACGCCTGGATTCCTACACGAACCATCCTTGACCTCGGACTTCCACGGCGATTCTACGTTGGATCGGCGACGGTGAGCACGCGGTAGAACGCGGCCGGCCGGGGTCTTTCTTCGTTCGTTCCCGAACTGGAGGGTCGATGGACCATTAGCGGACAGCGGGTGATCTGCTACCGGCACGTTTTTCGCCATACGCAGCCGGTGCGAAAACGAGTTAGTGGCTGCCGAGCATCAGCTTGGCGATGGTGGCGAGCTGCATATTTGATGTGCCTTCGTAGATCTTGCCGATTTTGGCGTCGCGGTAATACTTCTCGACGGGGTAGTCCTTGACAAAGCCGTAGCCGCCAAAGACCTCCACCGCCTGGCTGGCAACCCGCTCGGCCACCTGGGAGGCGAAGTACTTGCACATTGCTGCTTCCTTGAGGAAAGGGAGCCCATGGTCCTTGAGGCGGGCACAGTTGTAGACCATCAGCCGGGTGGCCTCGATTTCGGTGGCCATTTCGGCGAGGGCGAACTGGACGGCCTGGAACTCCCCAATCGCCTTGCCGAACTGTTTGCGTTCGAAGGCGTAGCGGGCGGCATGGGACCAGGCGCCCTGGGCCAGACCGAGCATTTGTGCCCCGATACCGATGCGGCCCTCGTTGAGAGTCTCAATTGCAATCTTGTAACCTTTGCCCGGCTCGCCAAGCACGTTGGCCGCGGCCACCTTGCAGTCTTCGAGGATAATCTCGCAGGTGGAGGAGGCGCGGATGCCGAGCTTATCCTCCTTTTTGCCAACGGAAAATCCGGGCAGGCGCTTGTCCACCAGAAAGGCTGTGATCCCTTTATATCCGGCGGCCGGGTCCAGGGTCGCGAAGACGATTAACAGGCCGGCCTCCTTGGCATTGGTGATCCAGAGCTTCTGCCCGTTGAGCAAGTAATTGTCGCCGCGCTTTTCCGCCCGCGTCTGCAGCGCGAAGGCATCGGAACCGGAGCTGGCTTCGCTCAGCGCGTAAGCACCCACCGTGTCGGCCGCAAGACGGGGAAGAAAGACCTTCTTTTGCTCCGGCGTGCCCCAGCGCAGCAGCGCATTGATGCAGAGCGTGTTCTGTACGTCGACCAGAACTCCGACCGAGGGGTCGACGGCGGAGACTTCCTCCACGGCGAGGATGGCCTCAAAAAAGGTTCCCCCGGACCCGCCGTACTCGACTGGAATTTCGATGCCCATCAGGCCGAGATTGAACAGTTGCGGAATCAATCCAGCGTGAAAATGCTGCTGCTCATCCATGGTACGGACCAGCGGTGCGATGTTTTCCTGCGCGAACTGGCGGACCGTCTCGCGAAAGAGTTGTTCGTCTTCCGAGAGAAGGGTAAGCGGAGATGCGGGGAGAGATGCAAGCACGGAATCTGCCATGGGAATACCTCGAAGTTATGACGCACCGGACGCAATCACCGTTGCGCAGCATTTGCTTGACACCCGGGAGCGTGTCCGGACACTTATAGCACTTCTTCTGTTGCTGTGTCCTTGGCAGGCAGGGAGAAAGACTAAAGCGGCAGCAGCGGCTTGGGAACGGCGAGAAGCCTGGGCACGCTGCGTGTACGCCTGGAGTAGGAGTCGTGCCGGCCGGATGGGCCGCGAGTAACGATGGACAGCTTCTCCCGTTCGAGGATCTTGCGCGCCTGAACGCGGGCGTGATTCGACCAGGGGCCGATCGGATCGAGTTTGATGTAGGTGGTCCAGTGACGCAGGGCGGCCCGGCGGTCGCCGGTACGTTCGTAGGCCAACGCGACATTGTAATGCGCGTCGCCGTAGTGGGGCACCAGGCGAATCGCGGTGCAGTAGGCCTCGATGGCCTCGGGAAGACGCTGTAGCTCATCGAGCACGTTGCCGAGATCGAAAAAGGCCAGCGCGTAATCCGGGTCCGCTACGGTGGCCCGGCGATAGAGTTTCTCCGCCCGGATAAACTGCCGCTGGTTGTATTGAATCGTACCCAGATTGATGCATGCGGGGGCGTGGCGCGCATCGAGCGCAAGAATGCTCTCGTAGTTGTCCACGGCCTCTTGCATCTTGCCTTGCTCTTCGCTTCTCACGGCCTCGAGGAAGAGGGCTTGTATCTGGGACTCTCGCGCAGCCTGATGCCTGACGGTAGAACTCACTTCGGCGAGCTGACTCTGGCGCGGGGAGTCGAAGTCAAACACGAATTGGCGCGCAATCGGTTCCATCATGGCGCCGCTGAGGCGGAAGGCGACGCGCGTGCCGTTACGGACCGCACCCGCCTCGAGGAGCGGGTTGGCCATGCCGGAAACCTGTCGCATGGCGTGGATCGACGCTCGAATGTTGGCAACGGAAACGCGCGTGGCGCGAAGGTCACGCAGCTTGCGGAGCTGGACCAGATCTTGAAAAGAATACATCTCGCTCTGGGCGATAAGGCCAGAACGTTCCCAGGAGCAAAGCTGTTTGATGCGAATGCGCAAAATGCGAAGCACATCGCCCCGGCTGTATTGAGTCACAGTGATGTGCTCGTTAGAGACGGTCACCCTCCGCACCTCATCTTCCGTGGCGATTATGCGGACGGCCGGATACCTACCGCAAGAGGGACCGGGGAAAAATCAGTGGATAAGCGGTACCAAACTCGGTGCAGGGAACACCGAAACGCAACGCTTACGGCGCAGTCAAAAGAAAAGCCGGCGAATCGTAGTGCCGACATGGAGCCGACGATCGGACTTGAACNNCTCGTTGCAGCCACCTTCCCGGATTGTATCTGCGCTATCGCCACGCGTAAAGAAGTGTTCCATGCGGCACTCCGAGAGGAAGATGCGGTCTGACACAGTTCTGCTTCCGAGGGCGTAACGGGCGAGAGCGAGTTCTAGGGAAGTGCGTTTGAGGCTTCTTTATAGCCGAAGAGGCGGCGATGCTTGATCACTGCGGCAACCTCTTTAGGAACCATGCTTTCCCAGGAAATGTCGTTCTCCGCGATTCGCTGCAAGACAT
>PLZN01000016.1 GCA_003152195.1 Acidobacteriaceae bacterium | reverse complement strand
CAATCAACGCCTATGTAGGCCAGGCGATTGCTTCCGACACTCCGACGGTTACAGGGACAGTGACTTCGTATACCGTGAGCCCCGTCCTTCCCGCGGGCTTGACGCTAAGCGGCAGAACGGGGACGATCCCCGGCACGCCCACAGCCGTCACGGCCCAGGCGGCGTATACCGTGACAGCTTCCAATGGGCCGGGGGCAACTACGGCAAGGTTCAAATTGCGGTGGCGGCGCCGGTGCAGGCGCCCACCGGCCTGATGTACCCTCAGACCACGATCAGCACCTATGTGGGCCAGCCGATTACGCCGGATATGCCGGCCGCGGCCGGGACCCTCACCTCTTACACCGTCAGCCCCGCGCTTCCGCCGGGGGTGAGCATTGATCCTTCCACGGGCGTGATTTCGGGAACGCCGACCGCCCCCGCCAGCCAGGCGACCTATGTGATCACCGGCTCGAACGCGGCCGGCAGTGTTACTGCGAGCGTCAGTCCAACCATTACGGTCACAGCGGCGCCCATCGTTTTGTTGCAACTTGGCAATCAGTACCAAATCAGCAACCTTCAATTCGCCAACTCCAACGTGCTCAGCCAGGGCGTTGGATTCTGGATATTGAGGAAATACGCATCGGGTGCGATTTTGGCTAGCGGCGATGCCGACATGGGGTTTCTGGCTCTGGCTGGAGGTATCCGCCCTCCGGCAGCCCAAATGGCTGGCCCGACGCTTGCGATTGGCGTCACGGGAGGGATTGAGGTTCTGTCCTCCGCAGATGGCCACCTCCTGGGCACGATTGTTTCGCCCGCATTTGGCATCGAGCCCAATACGAAGGTGCTGCAAGAGATTGATTTCTGGCAGTTGGCTTCCGACGGGAGTTATATCTCTGTGGAAACGTCAACGGGGCTCTACGTCTATGCGCCAAGTGGACAACTCCTCTTGTCGCAAGCAGGCGATTACCTTACGGGACTCGCCAGAGCTAATTACTTTGCCGCGCCTGGCCAGGTTCAGGTCGCCAATGGACCGGCGGGCGCCAACGCGATTCAAACCATCGCTGTGCCCAGTGGCGTCCCCACCGTCAGCCCGGCCTATCAGGCACAGTTCTACGCATGGTTCGCAGATGGGGGACGTTTCCTGACCGAGAACGCTGACTTTGTATACGGTAACCCTGTAAACCCGACCGCCGGCAGTACCGTGTGGACCTACTCCAGTTCCGGCGTGCAGCAGGCAGCGGTTCAATTTCCGTTTTGGGCGAGCATAGGCGGAGCGGGCAACTGGATTTGGCTTTACGGGGCCGACGGCAACCAGCCAGCGGTGAACGTCTATCCGATCGGGAGCACAACCCCGGCGTTGACCGATTCCAATGGGGATATTGCCGAGGTTGCCGCTTCCGGAACGACTCTTGCCGTTCTTCCTCAATACAGTATGGTGAGCGTCATTGACCTTTCGGGCGCAACGCCTGTGAAGACGGATTACACTCTGCCGACTCCGGTCAACTATAGCTATTCCTCGCAGTATCCGGCGGGGCCCTATGCCGCGGCCTCGAGCACCCAGTGGGTGGTAGGCGTCGGCGTCATCGGCAACGCCACCCCATCCAGCCTGCTCCTCGATGGTCCCAGCCTACCGACGAGCACCCGGCGGTACCTTGGGAATGGCGCTGCGTTGAGCATCGCCGGCAGCACGGGCGTGGTGGCGATTGCTACCGGAGGCGGGCAGGTCTCTTATTTCAATCCGGCCGACACAACGCCGGAGGGTTCGATAAGCCTGACCAGCGGAGAGGTGGAGCTTTCGTCGGACGGGAGCGTGCTCGCGGCGGCGTCCGATGACGGCGCCCTGCTCAACCTCTATTCGCTTCCTTCCGGTGCGGTCAGCCATACCTTTTCTTACTCAAGCAATGCGCCGGGATTGCTTTCGAGCTTCACCTTGTCCGCCTCTGGAAACACCCTGGGGACGATGCGGAACATTGGGAACGCTGACCGATCTACAACCACTACGCTGCAAGTTACGCCCGTATCCGGCAGCCCAACCATCCTTTCAGGCACGTCTGAGAATTTCTATAGCCCCGTTGCTATTTCGCCGGACGGAACCCTGGTTGCCGTGACCAATGGCGTTCCTCCGAGCATCACCTCGACCATTTACCAGAATGGGACACAGGTGGCAGTTGTTCCGGGGATTGGGGTTGGCTGGATCGATAACGGCCGCTTACTGGTAGATGCCGTTGGGTCCCAGGGATATATAGGAACCACGATTTATAGCCCAACGGGTGCGGTCCTGGGAACTCCGCCCTTGCCGCAGTTGCAAAGCATTCAACCTGTGACCTCGGATACTGTCTATGTGCCCAGCCGGAATGCGATCTATTCCGTGACGACCGGCCAAACCACGTGGACAAGCCCTTACCTGCCGGACTCCGGCGTTCAGCAGGGGATTGGAGCCGTGGCCGGACCCTACGTGGTCTTCGAGTCGGAAGGCCGGGTGATTGCGGTTACCCATTGACCGAGGCTCACGCGCGCTTCTTTGGCTTGCGTTGAATTGTTAGTCGTAACCTTGGCGGCGCGCTTTCCGTCCAGGTGTTCTTGTTGAGAATAGCCACCGCAGGTTCTGGTGGACGGCGATCCTATGCCAACGACGGCTTGGCTGGCTTCGCGCTTTGCTGATTCTGAACCGGCTGCTGGCGAGTCGCCAGCCAGTCCGCGACGATCCACGCGGCCCCCACCGCGGCCAGGTTGTACGCGTTTCCTCCCCAGGCCACATGGTCGCGAGGAGAAGCAAAGATCATAGGCGCTAATACCAGTGCGCTAAAGACCAACAGCATCAGGGCAAGGAGCCGGGTAGCCAAAACGTCCAGAATTCCCGAGAGGATTGCCAGGCCTGCGAGCACGAAGGCAATCCCGGTGAACACCGTCCAGAAGTCTGCTCCCAAAGGCATCCACTTCGGGACCATGGTCGCCACAGCGTGAACACCGGTCAGGTGCGCCAGGCCGAAGTCGGCAGAGCAGAGTGCAAATGTCCAGCGAGCGAGGAGAGCCGCTCTCGGCGATAACGAACCGCGCATGGCCAGCGACGCGTAGACGATCGCTGCCGCGACGACCAGGATGAGCTGCTCGCCGACTCCACCCATTGCGATCCGGCGTTGCCGACCCGCAGGATATGAAACGGGGCATTTCTTGTCCTGGGCAGAAAATGCAACCAATCCCCCGCCTTTTCGTGGTGCTTCCTGCCGTGGCAAACACCAACGGCGGCTTAATCGAGAATTTGTTTCTTCTCAGTCATTCACCGGCGTTGCCGACCCACGGGGTATGAAACGGGGTTTTGTTGCAGGTC
>PLZN01000179.1 GCA_003152195.1 Acidobacteriaceae bacterium | reverse complement strand
ATGGAGGAGGCGCTTTTCCTGACCCGCTTCGCCACCAAGGTCTCGCTGATCCATCGCCGCGAGCAATTCCGCTCTTCACGCATCATGCTCGATCGTGCCATGGCGCACGACAAGATCGAGTTCCTTACCAACACAGCCGTCGAAGAGGTGCTGGGCGTGGAGCAGAAGGAAGTGACCGGCTTGCGCCTGCGGAATACGCTCAGCCAGAGAGAGTCGACCCTGCCGGTCAGCGCCATGTTCCTGGGCATTGGCCACGACCCCAACGCCAAGATGTTTCGCGGGCTCATCGATCTGGACGACGACGGGTACATCATCACGAAAGACCAGGTTTTCACCCGCGTTCCGGGCGTCTTCGCCTGTGGCGATGTGCAGGACCGCAGATACCGCCAGGCCGTCACCGCCGCCGGCTCCGGCTGCATGGCAGCTCTGGAGGTGGAAAAGTATCTTGAAGAACACGGCCGTTGAGCAAGACCCTGGCATGACAACGGGGGTAACGGAAATGCCCGCCCTAGAACCGGTTTCATGTATGGGTCCGGTTGCGTTTTGTGGGACCCGAGCCCCGCTTTGGCGGCGGGTCTCGTACGCTACTTCGCCCGTGTTCGGGCATATATGAAACCGGTTCTGGGGGAAAACCTGGTTCGTATCGAAGCTGAGATTACGGCGGCCTGCCGCGCGGCGGGTCGGCCGCGGGCCGAGGTTGCCCTGATGGCAGTCTCGAAGATGCATCCGGTATCAGCGATCGTTGAGGCAGAGTCGCTCGGCGTTAGGCTCTTCGGCGAAAACCGGGTGCAGGAATTTCAGGAGAAGAGCCTTGAGCTGGTTCGGCTTGGCCATGCCGTGGGAACCCAGTTCCACTTTATTGGGCATCTGCAGTCGAACAAGGCAGCCCGTGCCGCCGAGCTTTTCTCTTCGATCGATACCCTCGACTCCCTTCCGCTCGCCGAACGCCTCAACGAGGCTGCGGCGCGGCTCGGCCGCCGCCTGGCGGTGCTGGTCGAGATCAAGCTCAGCCCCGAGCAATCCAAGGCAGGGCTCGAGCCGGAATCCGCCGAGCTTGGCAATCTGCTCGAGCATCTGCCTGACCTTCCCGCGCTCGAGCTTCGTGGGCTCATGACTGTGCCCCCCTACCTCGACGATCCGGCCGCCGTCCGGCCTTACTTCTACCGGCTGCGCAGTCTTCGCGACCAGCTCGCGGCGGCGCATCCGCGGCTTTGCTTCACCGAGCTTTCCATGGGCATGTCCCATGACTTCGCGGTCGCCATCGCCGAAGGCGCTACCCAGGTGCGCATCGGAACGGCGTTGTTCGGAGCCCGGATCTACCCCAGGTGATTCCTATCAACGATCACCCTTTGGGCGCCACGTTCGCGGTCCGCGTTCATCCATCCGGCGCGAGAACAGCCATTACCGGGACAGTGGGTGATGCGTTAAAACTCACGCTTTCGGCGCCACCCCTCGAGGGGCGGGCCAATGTCGCCCTGGCGGAATTCTTTTCCGAAATTTTCTCCGTGCCGCGCGGCGCGGTCCAGGTCGTGACCGGGATAAGATCGCGCAATAAAGTGATTCGCATTGCCGGGCGTAGCGCTGCGGAACTGCAGCAGAGGCTGCGTGGTCACTTTACGGTTTAGGCGAGAACCGAACTGGCGCCTGCGCAACGGATAGTCAGGCCGCAAGCCGCCAAACGACTTATGAGGCAATGATTCGATTCAGAAAACTGCTTCGACAATATCCATAAATTGCCGGGTGGTGAGAATCGGAATGCCTTCAACCGAGCCAAGCTTCAGCAAATGGCGGTCGCCGCTGACCACATAGTCAGCTTCGCCCGCTAATGCGGCCTCCAGCACGCGATTGTCGTCCGGATCATCGCCTACGATATCGAGAACAATCCCCGGCTTTACGACCAGGGCGTTGATTTGTAGTCGTGTCCGTATCAAATCCACATCTTCGGGTGACACTTTGAACTTGAGTTGGAGTTTTTCTTCGAGTTCGTCCAGAAGAACGGGGGAAGTGACCAGCAAGAACGAACCCAGAAAGACAAGATCGAGAAAGGAACCAGGGGACTCCGCCAAACATCAGGGCGGAGATGAAGACATTGGTGTCAGCGACAACACGAATCATCGGCGCTTATCGCGCCGGAACTCATCAGAGACAAGCTCCACATCCGCCTTCGTCCGTAATCCCCAGCGCTTTGCCCGTGGCGCGGGTGCGTTTCAGCAATGCATCCCATTCTGCATCTCGCGCGATGTAGCGCCGTAGTGCCTCCCGGAATAGCTCGCTCATGGTGCGGTGCTCCCGAAGGGCAAGTTTCTGCGCCTTGACCAGTAGGTCAGGGGGCAGGGTGATGGAAACAGTCTTGGCGGTGCGCATACTTGACAATGTAGAGCATTGAAAAACAATGTCAAGGGCAAGCCGAACTTCAATGAGGAGCAGGACTGGTGGGGCATCTAAGACGACCTGTCACGCTTGCGCTTGATGCGGAAATGCTGACGCACAGGCGCAGTGGGCCATTCGTATTGCGCGACGGTCCGGCGCACCTAGCAGGTACACTGGAGCGGATTACCCGGAGGTGGACCCCTTCCGTGCACGGAAAAGCCACTGAGTAGGTGGCCGCGCGGCGTGTGCTCTAGGAAATCTGCTCAGCCGGCCCACCATTCAGTGCTCAAGGAAAATCCATGTCCACTCTCCCTGCCCCGAGTCATGCTCTGTATGCCGGGGTGCTCGGCGTCATTGTTCTTGCCCTGCTTACGGTCTCGCTCTCTCGTCTGAAGAAGACCAAGACCAAGGCTGATTACCTGCTCGCCGGCCGTTCCCTGCCGGCCTTTGTGCTGGTGTTTACGCTACTGTCGTCGTGGATCGGTTCAGGATCGCTGCTCGGCGGCGCGGAGAACGCCTACAACCATGGCTTCGCCGCCCTCTGGCAGGCGGGCGGTGGATGGGCCGGGCTGCTGCTCATTTATTTCATCGCCCCGCGAGCGCGCAAATTCGCCCAGTTCACCATTCCTGACCTGCTCGAGGCCCGCTACAACCAAACGGCTCGCGTCCTCGGGGTCATCGCCATTCTTTTTGCCTACACCGCGATCACCAGCTATCAGCTCATCGGCGGTGGCGATATCCTGCACCTGGTATTCCCCGCCCTCATCACCGCGGACCTGGGCAAATACATCGTCGCTGCCTTCGTCATCGCCTTCACCGCGATCGCCGGCATGGCTTCAGTGGCCTACATGGATGTTGTCATCGGCATGCTGGCGGCCATCACGCTGATCCTTGCCCTACCCTTCGTGCTGCACGCGGCGGGAGGCTGGAGCGCCGTCACCCACGCCCTGCCGGCCACGCACTTCGAGGTCCTGGGAGACTTTAGCCTGCCGCAGGCATTCGAACTTTTTCTGCCTACCATGCTGCTGATGCTAGGCAATCAATCGATGTATCAGAAGTTCTTCTCCGCAAAATCGGAGAAAGACGCGCGCAACGCGGTCGTTGGCTGGATCATCGGCACCATCATTCTCGAAACTGTCATCGTTGCACTTGCCGTTTTCGGCTCGGTACTCTTTCCTTCAGGCGAGGTCCAACAGCGCCCACGGGAAATCATCGCCTACACCGCGTTGCACGGGCTGCCGGCGTGGCTGGGCGCGCTGCTGATGGGAGCGGTGTTCGCCAAGATCATCTCCACGGCTAACAACTACCTTTTCTCGCCGGCGACCAATCTGGTCAATGACGTTTTTACCCGCTACCTGGCACCCAAGGCTTCGAACAAGAGGGTCCTCATCGTCTCGCGCCTGATCGTGGTCCTGCTCGGCATCTGGGCTCTCTACCAGGCGGTTAACACCCACTCGGTGCTGGCCAAGACCCTCTATGCGTACACCATCTACTCCGCCGCGCTCACGCCCGTCATCCTGGCCGCGTTTTACAGCCGTCGCGCGACTGCCCAGGGAGCGGTGAGCGCCATCGCTGCCGGCACGCTGGTCACCTTTTTTTGGGATGTGCAGGCGGTCAAGCAGCACGTGCCGCCCATTCTGGCGCAGCGCGATGCCATCTTCCCGGCGTTGATCGCCGCCGTAGTATGTCTCATCGTGGTGAGCGCGTTGACGCCGCCACCGCGGGCCGCGCAGGTAGCGCTGTTCTTCCCGGGTGACTGACCGGCCCCGCGGGAGTTAAATTCAGTCGTCCCCTGCGGGACTGGTCTCTTTGCTTCAATCTACCCAGCACTGGCGTGCTGGGCT
>PLZN01000597.1 GCA_003152195.1 Acidobacteriaceae bacterium | reverse complement strand
CGCCGTCTTGCCGACGCCCGGCTCGCCGATCAGCACCGGGTTGTTCTTCGTGCGCCTGCTCAGCACCTGGATCACGCGGCGGATCTCTTCATCGCGGCCGATGACCGGGTCCAATTTTCCCCGCCGCGCCAACTCCGTCAGGTCCTTGGCGTAGCGGTCCAGAGCCTGGTATTTGCCCTCCGGGCTTTGATCGGTCACCCGTTGGTTACCGCGCACCGAGGTCAGTCCCTGGAGAATCGCCTCCCGGGTTGCGCCCAGGGATGCGAGCAGCAACTGCGCCGGGTCTTTCTTCTGCTGTGCCAGTGCCAGCAGCAAATGCTCGGTCGAGACGTACTCGTCCTTGAAGTCCTGCGCCTCCTTGGCGGCGTCATTCAATACCTTCTGCATGCTCGTAGAGAGGCCCGGCTCAGAAGTGGCGCCGCTGACCTTAGGCAGCCCGGCGATGGCTTGGCGGGCACTGGTCAACAATTGCTCGGTAGGGATCCCGACCTTCTGCAGCAGCGGAACGATAATGCCTTCTTTGTCTTCCACCAGCGCGGTCAACAAGTGCATCGGCATCACTTCCGGTTGGCCATTCTCATTCGCCAGCGAGCTTGCCTTCTGGATCGCCTCTTGTGATTTCAGTGTGAATTTGTCCCAGCGGATTGCCATATTCTTTCTTCCTGTGTTCGACCAGATCATCCTGCGTCGCTTGCAGTGCGAAAGCAAGGGCGGAATCGCCCTGCCGGATGTATCGTCGTTTTATTTTGCGGTTTCGACCGGATATTCCTTGGTGACGCCGGTCACGCGTCAAAGGGCTCTGCTTATGTTCGTGAAACGGCGGAATGGAACCTGTGGCGGCCATTCGCCTGGATGGCCGCCACTTTATCGATCGGCTTGCGGCGACTGCATTACGCCGTTTTGGCGGTCTCTGCCGGCGCCGCCTGGTCTTGGTCCAGCTGCTTGGCCGAGCCGACACTCACCTTGATCTGCCGCGGCTTGCTTTCCGCCCTCTTCTGCAGTTCCAGGCGCAGCACGCCGGCGTCATACTCTGCCTTGATGCTCTGCGGGTCTACGGTGTTCGGAACCGTAAACGCGCGGTAGAAGCTACCATAGCGTCGCTCCACACGATGGAAGTTCTCTTCCTTCCCCTCGCTTTCAAAGCTGCGCTCGCCCCTTACTGACAGGGTCGTGTTCTCCATCCGGACATCGAGATCTTCCTGGCGGATGCCGGGAATCTCCAGTTTGAGCACCAGTTTGTCCTCATCCTCGTAGATGTCGACCGGGGGCACGAAACCTGCGGCGGTGACCAGCTCGTTTTCTCCCGAATTTCGGGAAAAGTCTTGAAAAAGACTATTCATCCGGTTTTGCAGTGCCACAACGTCACGATAAGTTTCCCAGCGGGTAATTGTCATACGTCTCCTCCGATGCGGGCCGAGTTCCGGCCAGCTGTTCCTTTTGATGCGTATCGTAGCACGAAGGAAGCATAAAATGTGAGTGTAACTACATCATATTAATAACAGGCTCTCCCCTCGACTAAGAAATCGGTCCGGCACCCACTCGCATCAGCCCCTGGGTCTTGCGAAGGCATCATTCAAGTCCGCCGCAGCGGACGACTGAAAATAGCCCAGCAACGAAGTGCTGGGTCAGCTTAAGAAACCCGGCTAGTCCCGTCAGGGACGGCTGATCTGAATTTCCCTAACTTCCTGGGAGCTCCGGCGTGGCCTCCAGCAGAGTCCGCGTATAGGTCTCCCCGGGAAACCGGCAAATCTGCTCGCAGGTTCCTGCTTCCACCACTTTGCCCGCCCGCATCACGACGATATTCGTCGAGAGATAGCGCACCAGCGGCATGGAGTGGGAGATGAAGAGGTAAGTCAAGTGAAATGTTTGCTGTAGATGCCGCAGCAGGTTCATGATCTGGGCTCCCACGCTCACATCGAGCGCGGAGACAGGCTCGTCGAGCAAGAGCAGTTCGGGCCGAAGCGCGAGCGCCCGCGCGATGTTGATCCTTTGCCGTTGGCCACCGGAAAATTCATGCGGGTAGCGGCGCATGGCGGACTCATCCAGGCCCACTTCCGCCAGCAGCTCCCGTGCATTTTCGGCAGGGGGCCTGGTCGAGTCCCTGCGGTGGATGCGGAAGGGCTCGGCAATGATTTCGGCAACGGTCATCCGCGGGTTGAGGGCCGCAAAGGGATCCTGGAACACCGGCTGCATCCTGCGCCGCAGTGTACGCAGCTCTGAGCCTGAAGAGCCGCAGATGACCTCCTGGCCATCGAAGCGGACGGTTCCCGAAGAGGGTGGCACCAGTCCCAACACCATCCGTGCCACTGTGCTCTTGCCGGAGCCCGATTCCCCCACCAGTCCCAGGGTCTCGCCGCGGGCGATGGAGAAGGAAACCTGGTCGACTACGCACTTCTGCTCGCGCAGGCCCCGCCATCCGGACCGCCGAACATAATTCTTGGTGAGTTGCTGTACTTCGAGCAAGGCCATGAGCGGATAGTAGTAGCCTTTCTCGTGCAGATTACATGGGCCTGTGGGAGCGACTCAGATGTCCAGGTTCTTCACATCCAACGCATTGTCTTCAATGAACTTACGCCTTGCCTCCACATCCTCGCCCATGAGCGTGCTGAAGATGTGTTCGGTCTCGGTTAGATCTTCCAGCTTGACCGAAAGCAGGGTACGCCGATCGGGATCCATGGTCGTCTCCCAGAGTTGCTGCGAGGTCATTTCGCCCAACCCTTTATAGCGCTGTACCTGGTAATCCCGCCGTCCCTGTTCGATCACGTATTCGAAGAGCTCCCGGGCGGATTGCTTGGTGACCGGGTCCGCGGCCACGCGTGTCCCCTTCTTGGGTTTAGCGGCTGCCGCCTCCGGCGCGCCGTCCTTTTCACCCGTTTCACCCTCCTCGACTTCGACTGCCTTGGCAGCGTACTCAATCACGAATGGCGGCTCAAGTTCCTGGCGGATCAGGGCATACTTGGTCATCATCTGCCGATACTCCGGGGATGAGGCCAAGGACCAGTCCACCCAGCGTTGCGCCCCCTGGCTATCGGTAAAGCTGACCGACCAGGTGCGGTGCTCTTCGTCGTACTGCGGGGCAGCGACAGCTTTGAACCGGCTGCGCTTGGCCATCTTCTGCAGTTCGGCGTGCAGCTTCCCAAGCTTCGGCGGCACAGCACCCTCAGCCTCGAAGTCGGAGCGCCGCATCAGCTCGAATTTGGGAAGCAGTTCTGTGACCTCTTCGTTGCGCAGGTGCTTGTTCGCCTTTTCGAAGACGCCCAGGTATTCGTTGAGCTGACCCATGAATTTGGTCAACGCTGCGCCCTCGAGCTTCTTGCCTTCGGTGCCGTAGCACAACGCCATGCCCTCGGAGGCGCGCTTGACCATGACCCGGACGAAGTCCCGGTCGTCCTTGATGTACTGCTCAAACTTGCCTTTCTTGATCCGATAAAGAGGCGGCTGGGCAATGTACACGTGTCCGCGCCGGATCAAATCCACCATGTGGCGAAAGAAAAAGGTCAAAAGCAGGGTGCGGATGTGGGAGCCGTCGACATCGG
>PLZN01000156.1 GCA_003152195.1 Acidobacteriaceae bacterium | reverse complement strand
GCCGGCGTATTTCGCTTGCGAAAACTTCGGCCGAACGCCGAGCGGCCATACCGCGCATTCGGTTATCCGCTCGTTCCCGCGCTTTACATTGTCTGCGCCGCTATTATTCTGGTGATTCTGTTCATTTACCGCCCAGCAACAACCGTCCCCGGGGTTTTGATCGTTCTGATTGGTGTTCCCGTATACTTCCTTTTTCGATATCAAATGCAGCGTGACCGAAAAGCGGCTGGAAAATCCATCTGATCGTTCGCTGCTCAGCCGTGAGGCAGAACACAAACCTGCCAACGAATTGAGGATACCGATGAACCAAAACTACCGGATATTTTCACGGTTATCCGGCAACGGTTTCGCTTCCACAGCATTATTCATTTTCTGCATGAGGCTGTTACCGGCGGCTGCTCAGACGATCGTTCACCCTCCCGTAAAAACAAGCGGTTCGGGTGGTAACACCTATGACGGCCCCGAGTTCATCAGGTAACGTTCTTGGCGGTGGCGGAGAGATCACGGCGGGGGCAGGACCGCCGCATTACATGAGGACACAGGCGTTCTCATGCCTGCCGGGCTCGAATTCTCGATGAGGAATACCGGGACCGAAGACCTGACCATGTATGTCATCAATGAACCTGTGCCGGAAGGCTTTACTCCGCGAAAGGACATGATCGTGACGGACGAAAGAACCGTCCCGATACGAACCCCGCTGCTTGCCTCTCCCTATACGATTCCGGGCGCGTCCGGGCATTGGGCACATGTCGTGAGAGATCTTTTTTCGAGGGCTGACGGTTGGCCACGATTGGAAGACATTATCACCGTTACCATCAATCCTCTGAGCATGGGCGAGCCGCACCCGCACCAGCCGGGACATGAAGAGATCTGGGCGGACATTAGCGGTACCAGCCTGGCTTTCCTGGGGACAGAGCTGCGCGTTCAGAAACCGGGAATGGCATACATGCCGCGGCCAGATGGCCAGATGCTGCATTCGAACATCAATTCCTGCGATACCCCGGTCAAGTTTCTCTGGTTTTCAACTTCAACTGGTTACTCTGCTAAGAAGTAGCGCTATTGCTTCCTGGGCGAAAAGTGCAACAAATCTGCGGGTGCCCCATCCTTCGCGCTTTTGCGAAGGGTGGGATACCGCAAATCTCGATACACACAGTTGCGTATCCCACCCTTGAACCCANNGGCAATGAGAAGGCAACATAGACGCTACCGGATGGAGCTTTCAAATCTTTACCGCCTCCCGCAGCGATGACCACATATTGCTTTCCATCGATCATGTAGGTTGCAGGCGTTGCCACTGCCGCAAACGGTAGCTTGGTTTGCCAGAGCAATTGCCCGGTTCGACTATCGAAGGCTCGAAACTTTTTGTCGTATACGGTTGCTCCGATAAAAAGAAGATCACCCGCCGTTACAATCGGGCCACCATAGTTCTCAGAACCGGTAGAAGCCATTCCTTTCGCAACCAGTTCGGGATATTCACCGAACGGAATCTTCCAAAGATATTTGCCCGTATTCAGATCAATTGCGTTCAGAGTGCCCCAGGGTGGCGCAACCGCAGGATATCCATCGGGGTCCAGGAAGTCGTTCGACCCTGTGATCTGATAGGCGAGCGGAGCGCCTTCCACATCGCTCGAGTAGATTGCGCCCTCATCTGGATCAGGCTTCCCAGGTAGCTCTTTCCCGGTGAGGAATCGAATCAACGCCTCCAGGGAGCTTCCGCGCAAATTAGGAAACGAGGGCATCCGTCCCTTCCCCTCAAGGATCGTGTCTTGAATCTGTGATTGCGACAGATGTTTGCCGATATCGACCAGAGAAGGATAGTTGGGCGGCGAACCCGAGCGATTTTCCCCGTGGCAGATGCTGCACTGGTTGTGATAGACCCTTCCGCCGATGCTTTTCCCTGGCTTGTTCTTCGTCAGGGCGACCGTACAGGCGACATCATTTGAATTAACAAAGATGACGCCACGCCTGACGTCCACGGCGGGGCCTCCCCATTCGGCTCCGCCAAGGAAGCAAGGAAAAACGATCGTCTCCTTGTCCAGACCGACAGGAACATATTGTCCCTGGCTGCGATAGGTCTCGAATTCCTTAGCTGCCCAAGCGTGCGCCGCCGGCGTGCGCTCCGTGAGCATCTCCCGGGTCAGGATCTGGCGCGCGAACGGCTCCGGAAAAATCGGTCTGGGTTGTGTGGGAGATGCGAATTCCCCTGGCACATCGCTGGCGGGATACTTACGTTCCTGGATGGGGAAGAGCGGTTTGCCCGTTAAGCGATCGAACAGGAAGAGATCTCCCTGCTTGGTCGTCTGCGCGACGGCATCTATTGGCTTGCCGTTGCGCACAACGGAGAGCAAGGCGGGAGGCGACGGAAAATCACGGTCCCAGATATCATGGTGCACGCCTTGAAAGTGCCAGATACGCTTCCCCGTTCCAGCGTCGAGAGCCAGCAGGGTGTCTCCGAAAAGATTGTCGCCAACTCGATCAGCGCCGTAAAAGTCGAAGACCGGCGACCCGGTAGGTATGTAGACGATGCCGCGCCTGGCATCGAGCGCCATACCCGCCCAGTTGTTCGCGGCCCCGGTATTCTTCCAGGCGTCTTTCGGCCACGTGTCGTGTCCGAACTCGCCCGGATGAGGGATGGTGTGGAACCGCCAGCGCAGCGCACCCGTGCGAATACTGAAGGCCCGAATGTCTCCCGGAGGGGAGGGATGAGTCTCGGGGTTGCGGCCGCCCACGATGATCAAGTCCTTATACACAATGCCCGGACTGGTCATGGCGATGGATTGCAACTGATAGTCGCCCCGCAAATCCTTGCGCAGGTCAATCCGCCCATGTTCGCCAAACTGGGCTATAGGCTTTCCCGTTCGGGCATCCAGCGCGTACAGAAAATTTTGTACACTGGCCAGGATTCTGCT
>PLZN01000457.1 GCA_003152195.1 Acidobacteriaceae bacterium | reverse complement strand
ACCGGGAAGGTAAGCTCCAGCGCATCGGATTCCTCATTGGTAAGCGCCTTGGCGAGAAGACGAGCGGTGCCGATGTGCGACGCCTTCACTCGCCAGAGCGCGGTGCCTTCGCCCTTGCTGGGCACATTGACCGATTGGGGCGTACCGGAGACCGGATCGAGCCCTCCAATTTCCAAAGACAGCTGCACTTGCTTGGCCTGGTCCAGGTAGTTGTGAACGATCACGGGAATCGTGATTTCATCCCCCTGGCGCAGGAAGCGGGGCGTGCCCATGCGCACGATGATGTTCTTGCGCACCAGCACACGGTTGATGGCCGAACCAGCCTTGGAGTCGAGAGTGATGGCGTGCACCGTGGTCCGCCAGGTGGTAAGCGAGTCAGGGAAGGTGAGAGTTACGTGGGCGTGACCGGTGGCGTCGGTATGGACGGACGGCGACCAGTAAGCCGTATCCGGAAAGGCCTTGCGCACGCGCGGTTGCACCACATCGTTGCCCGGCTTCACCTGGGCAAGCTGCGGCCGGTAACGTGATGCCCGCTCGGCCAGCTGCGGAGACTTGAGGCCAGCCCTGCCGCTGAAGTAATACTGCAGCGAAGAATCGAGCGCGGCAAAGACGTAGCGGCCGGGGTAGAGCCTCTTGACCATTTCGCCGCTGCTGTCGGGATAGAGGGAGTAGATAGCCTCATCGACCACGCCAAAGCTGAAATCGGAGCTGACCGGCTTGCCTGCCAGTCGCGGGCAAACACATCATAGGATGCCGTCTGCTGCGGCTGAAAGACCTGCTTGGCCGGGGTGATGTCGATCTGCAACTGTTCCTGTACGGGAGGAACCTTGATGGATTGGTTCGCCTGGTAGAGCTGGTCGTTGCGGATGAAGGCGACAGACACTTCGAGGTTAGGCTGCGCGTCCGTAGTGATGGGCAGGTCGAAGGTCAGCGCTTTGCCCGGGGAGAAAAGCACTTTGCGGAACTCCACCGAATAGCCGGTGGCGAGCACCAGGGCGTGAAAGCTGTCGACATTGGCGAGGATGCTCAGGTGGGCCGTGTCTCCTGGGGCATAGCTCTTCTTGTCAGCAACGATCCGAACCGCCTGTGACTGCCCTCCCCATCCCTCCTCATTGCCGCCCATCACCCACAGATAGGTGGAGTCGACAACCACTCGCTGTTCAGGTGTGCTGGCGCTCGCCTCTACCTCGACGCTGCCGGCGGCCTGGACCGGGATTGCCCCCTGGCCCCGGCCGTCGGCGCCGGTGGTCACGTCGGTAGCGGCTCCGCGCGTGGTCTGGACTTTGCCATTCGCATACTTGTGCGTCACCAGTTGGAGGTGCACCCGGGTTTGTACGGGATGGTTATCGTAGTCCACCGCGGTTACGTTAAAGAGCGCGGTCTCTCCGATGCGAATGGCATAGCTGACCGGCTCGACCTGGATGCGGAAGGTTCCGCGAGTGGCGAGAAAGTGCCCGCGGCCGGTGATCTCCCGGTTGGCCTGGTCTGTGACGGCGGCTTCGACGGTGTAGTCCTGATCGGTCGGCCGCGTCTGGTTGGCGATGTACTGCGTAGGCACGCTGATGGTCAGCTTGCCATTGGCATCGAGCTTGCCGGTTTGCTCCGACTGCTGGGCGGCGTCGTAGCCGAGCGAGTCATCTCCTCCTTCGCCGGCGTCCATCCCCGGCCCCTCGTCGCCGCCGGCGTCCTGATCCCACCAATAATGCGGTGCGTGGTAGACGCGGTACTTTACCTGGGCATTGGCGACGGATTCGCCGAAGAAGTAACGGGCGTCGATCACCACCTGCATGGTTTCGCCCTGCAGCAGGCGCTGCTTGGCGGGGCTGACGCGCACCTGGTACTCCGGCTTTCTATAATCCTCGACGCGGAAGGTGCCGGTGCCCACGTCGGCGTCCGGATCGTCCGAAGCGGGGCCATTGCGCAGGCGGATGTTGTAGTAACCGAGGGTTGCAGTCGATGGAAGAGTAAGGTCGCCGGTCACGCTACCGGCCGGCGAAACTGGCATGTCCTTGTCGAGCAGGGCATGGTCATCCTGATCGGCGATGGTGACGTGGATGGTGGTGAGCTTAGGTAGCTCCAGGTGATTCTGCACCCGGGCACGCAGAATCGCCTTCCAATGCACGATGTGGCTCGGGCGGTAGACTGGCCGCTCGGTGTAGATGTAGGAGGACCAGCGGTCGCCCTGCCATCCACTCAGCGCGTAGCCGCCGGGGGTAACCGCGGCCACATCATTGCCCGAAGAGGCCAGTACCCAGAAGTTGTCCGGCGCCGGCTTCGGCGCGGTCATATGCAGGTCAGCAAGCCCGTCGGCGTCGGTGGTCCCGTTGGCTTGCTGCTGCTGGCCAATGCCTGCGCTTACCTGCACGCCGGCGATGCCCGCGCCGGAGACGCGGTCGACACAATAGGCCAGCACGCCGCCGCCCGCGGTGCGCGTGATCATAGCCATCCGGCTAACCATGAGCAGCGTGTAGGCCTTGAAGTGGCCGTCCGTGGCTTCGATCAGGTAGAGGCCGGAGGGCAAGGGGTCAATCGGCAACTCCTGCGAGTCGGAGACGTAGGTCGGCGGCAATTCCTGGCGCCATCGGGCGACCAGCTGGTGATCGTTCAACAAGGGGATCTGCGCAAATTGCGCCACGCCGACGATGCGGCTGCGGCGGGCCAGGCCGGCTTGGCGGGCGCGCAGGCGATCGCGGTTTTCCATCGTGAACTGGCCGCGGAAGAAACGGCGAACTACGAACCAGAGATGATGCTTCCAATCGTGGAAGCGCTCCAGCCAGGTTCTTTCGTCGATGCGTTCTTTGCCGGCAAAGGGGGTTCCGTTATCGAAACTGTGCAGGTCGGGGAGGCCGGTGAGGAATTTGCGCGGATCCTGCACGCGGTAGATGCGGAATTCCAACTCGTCGACATTTTGCGCGTAGAGGTGAATGGTGGGCTTTTCGGTGGGAGAGAAGCTGCGGTTGGTGCTGAGGTTGAACGAGACCGGCCGGGCGGCCAGCAGGGCCGTGGGATACAGCAACGCGAGCATCAGGAGCGCCAGCGGGAACCCAGCCCTGGAGGGTACCCTCACTCGCCTTCGCGCAGAATATTCCAACGGTAGACTCCGAGAAAGTTCGCGTTTTCCTCAAGCGGGCGCCAGCGCGCGTCCGGGTGGTGCAACAAATCCGCAACCAGCAGCCGCCGCATTTCGCCTTTGCCGTGATGAATGGGCCCGGTGTGATAGACGACCCAGCTTCCCTTCTCCCCGCAGACGATCATCGAGTGGTAAGGGGAGTGGTACTGAGTAGCGCCCGGGACATCATACGGTGAGTCCTGGTCGAGCTGGCGATAAAAAATCAGATCGCCGGGGCGGGCTTGGCGGAGGTCGCGGCCAACGAGGTAGGTGTTGTGCTGCATGAGCGTGCGCGCATCCGCGAACTGGGCGAAGCTGCCGTTGTCGATGTCTCCGGTAAGGAATGGGCCGGGGCGGACGCGAAAGAGGTTTGCGCCCAGGGGCGTCTGCGGGTACACGTACTGCCGGATCGACGAGAGAGACTCGGAGGAGTGGCCGGCTAGCCAGGCTTCGTCGTGCGCATGCAGCGCTTCGCGATAGGCAAAGCGGAGCAGGGCGGCGCAATCATCGATCTCGGTGAGTAGCTTGGCCGGCGGCTGCTCCGCTTGCGCCTCCGCAATGGCGGTAAACCAGTTGCGGAAGGCCTGGCGGTCCTGCGCGGTGTGGAGACGGAGAAAGTCGGGAGTTCCGTCGCCGTAGCTGTCGCTGGAGTCGAAGACGAAGGTGACGGGAACGCTCAGGCTGCGATGGCGCCACAACAGGTGCAGTTGCGAGTGGCCGGGAGTTACGGTTGATTGCAGAAGACCGTCGAGGATGGTGTGGCCCGACGGGTCTTTCGATTCAAGCAGGCGCAACGCGGGCCCGGGGGTCGCCGTGTCTTGCGTCACGGCACCGTCAAGGCCAAGCCATGACGGAAGCAATGACGCGGGCAGGCGAATGCGGAACGCGACGTGTTCCGCGCCATCTGCCGGAAGCGTGACCTGGTGCGGCTCGGTGTTGAGGCGCTCGCTTCGCCAGATGCCCGCGATGCATACGCCCATCGCGCCGAGAGCCAGGGCCGCATACGCTTGCCATTTGCCACGCCGCGTCAATTCGAAGTCACCTTACCCATGCCGGACGGGTGCCCCATGTTCGCACCAGCGTACCCGGATTTCCT
>PLZN01000229.1 GCA_003152195.1 Acidobacteriaceae bacterium | reverse complement strand
GCTTCGCATCGCGCGCGCCCAGCAGGACTGTCATTCCCGCGCGTCCAAGCTGACGCGCCAACTCAAAACCGATGCCCTTGTTTGCGCCGATCACTAAGGCTACTTTCGCGTTCTGCGGCATATCCTGTACCCGCCTTATATTTAGAAGAAGAAGTCTTCTTCGGGATTTCGTGGATGGTGCACTGCCCGATGAAGCGCTAACGATATGAAAAATCTCTTTGAAGCGACGACGTTGGAAGAAGTGAAGGAGCGGATGGCGCAGCTGAGGCCGGATAGCGAGCGGCTGTGGGGCAAGATGACCCCAGCGCAGACGCTGGCGCATTGCTCCGCGGCGATGGAAATGGCGGTGGGGGAGATTTCTCCGCCGCGACTATTGATTGGGCGGCTGCTCGGGCGATTGGCGAAGAAGGCGATGATCGTGAACGAGAAGCCGATGCCCCGCAATTCGACAACGAACAAGAGCTTAGTGGTCAGGGATGAACGGGAGTTCGTGGCGGAGAGGCAACGGCTGCGCGGATTGATTGACCGCTTTGCAACGGGTGGGCCTGGGGGATGCACGAGACATCCCCACTTCTTTTTCGGGCCGCTAACCCCGGTGGAATGGGCGGCGTTGATGTACCAGCATCTGGACCATCATCTGCGGCAGTTTCAAGCGTAGTGCCGGAGCGCCACGATTTTGCCGTGGGCTAGTGATTCAGCAGCTCAGGAATGGACTCCGCATCTGCGAACACTGTTGACACAGTGAGATGCCGCCATTTCTCGGCCTCGCTCGCACGGGCAGCTTCCGCCCGGTGCACACGCTTTTCCGCATCTACACCGAGGATCAGCCGGACCGGCACCTCATCGCTGTTCGCCAGTTGCACAATCACGTCGGCGATTTTGCGCGGATCGCCTTCCGAACGCCCTTCGAGGCTTCGCAGCAGCTTGAGTATCGAACCGACCGAGGCCTCGTAGTCCGGCAACAGATGGTGCCCATTCTGCCCCGCACGCCGCGCCCAGTTGGTCCGGATACCACCCGGCTCCAGGGTGCAGATCTTGACCCCGAACGGCGCGACTTCCATGGCCAGAGCGTCGCTGAAACCGCCCACGGCCCACTTGGCCGCGTGATACGGCGTATTGCCTGCAATCGCAAGGCGACCACCGACCGAAGAGACCTGAAAGATGTGACCGCTCTTTTGCTTGCGCATCAGCGGTATCGCGGCGCGCGTGGTGTACACCACGCCGTAGAAGCATGTATCCACGACCGCCTGGAAGTCTTCCGCGCTCATCTGCTCGAACGGCGCAATCTGCCCGTATCCGGCGTTGTTGACCAGCACATCCAGCCGCCCGAAGGTGTCCAACGCCAACCGCACGGCCGCCTTTGCCGCCGCCTCATCACGCACTTCCAGCGTCACGGGCTTCACCCGCTCTCCGTACTGCGCGGCCAGCGGCGTCAGCTCCTCCGTATGACGCGCTCCGGCCACCACGCTGTCGCCTGCGCTGCCTCCTCGGCAATGTCCCGCCCTAACCCATTTCCACTTCCCGTGATCAACCAGACCTTACCCATTGCGAGATCCTCCTATGCATAGGATTATAAAATGACTGACTGGTTGCTCAGTTATTTTGTCCGGAGGAGATTTTATCGCAACGCACGCCAGAAGAGTTGAAAAGCCCGCTCTATGAGCGCTTCGCGCTGCTTCGGGTGTTTGGCGATGAATTCCATCGTTGCTTCCTGCATCGCTGCCATCGTGGCCGTCGCGAAGCCCGCCGGCAGCCCACGAAGCGCGCCACGGGTTCCCAGTTCGCTGAACGTGGTGTCAATTGTGCCGCGCTCCACGGCCGCTCTCCTACGTGTTTCGGGAGTGATCAGGTCGGATACGTTCAACTGGAGCGAAACTTTTCGCTTCTCGGGGAATTCGATGGCCCAATCGAGAAAGCTCGACCATATATGCCGCGCGCGACGCTCCAGACTCCCTTTGTGCGGGAAGTTCGCGTTTACCCTGGTATAGACCTCCAGCTTCAGCTCGAGATAGAGCTCGTTCAACAGCTCTTCCTTGTTCGCGAAGTAAGTGAAGAGCGTGCCCGCAGCAACGCCCGCGCGCCGGGCGATCTTGGCCGTAGGCGCGCCGAGTCCGACCTCGGTAATCTCGTGCACCGCCGCTTGAAGGATTGCGCTGCGCTTCTCAGGACTTCTGATTCGTGCCATGCCTATGGATGAGAGTACCTCAGAGGGTTCGTGACGCGAGAAAGGGGAACTGCATTCCTATCAGGAAAAGGCGATAGTGGGGGCTTCGCCCCGTCTTTTTCGTCCCACGTACGCTGGGGCGAACGTGGGGCACCCGTCCGCGACCGATACGGGCGGGGTGCGTGAGGCAGTGGAAGATGAAGTGAATGGCTTCCTTGTTCCCCGCAGCGATGCATCCCGGTTAGCGGAGAGATTAGCCTTGCTTATTACTTCTGCTGATTTGAGGCAAACTATGGGACTACAGTCCCGCCGCCGGTTCAGCCAACACTTCGAATGGCGGTCTATGTTAGATAAGACCGTAGCTATCTACGCGGCAGCCTTGCCGGACGTTGTAACATCCGGGGTAACCTCTCCAACTTTGACTCAGCTCAACCCTGAAGGATGAAGCCCTCTTTACTTACCCGCAGATACCAGCTGCACATAACCGGGGCTTGCCACACTTTTAGCAAAGACGCAATATTCTAGGCCTCTACTGTCTCGCTGCCAGAAAACGGCAATCTTCCGCTGCACGAACCCGGCCAATCCCTTGGCTCCTGCCGGCCGTCTCCCACCTGTCTCGTCAACAGAGCATCTCCATCACGCCGTTCCAGCGAATATTTGGCGCATACCGCCTTGACGAGCGCCTCAATCCGACTCCGATAAGCCTTCGAGACAAATGCCTCAGCGGCGAAGCGCTGCCTGTACATGGGCTCGAGCGCGGGAAAATGCTCACGGATAAACGTGAGATAAATCTGTTTCGAGCAGGGCTGTAGGAACAGTGGCTGGGCACAGAAAAAGCTGGCCCCGGCATCCTTTGCCCTCTTTGCCATCCCATCCAGCGCCTTGCCCGTATCGGTGATGCCGGGCAGTACCGGCGAACACAAGATGCCGGCTCTCAAGCCGGCTTGGCGGAGCCTGGCAACGGTCCGCAGCCGGAGGTCAGGCCGGGGCGCCCGCGGTTCGAGCAGACGAGCCAACTGTGTGTTTGGGGTGGTAATCGTCAGGTGCAACACCAGCGTATTTCGCTCGGCCACCCTCTGGAGCAGGGAAATGTCCCGTTCGATCAGCGTCGACTTCGTAACCAGCCCGATGCGCAAGCCGCGCTGCCGGGCCAGCACTTCGAGCAGTGACTCGGTCACCCGGGCCCGGCGCTCCGCGGGCTGGTAGGGGTCGGTGGCCGTGCCCAGGGCGATCTCCTCTCCCGCGCGGACTTGCTTCAATTCCTGCTCCAGCAGCCACGCTGCGTTTTGCTTGGCGAAGATTTTCCGCTCGAACTCCTCCGGCTGTAGCTCCATGAACTCGTGGGTATACCGGGCATAGCAGTAACGGCAGGCGAACTCGCATCCGCGGTAGGGGTTGATGCTCCAGGCAAAGCTCAGCCGTCGCCGGGAAACGCTCCTGTTCAGCACCGAACGGACTTGAAGAGAGCGAAGCTCCATCCGATGTCCCTCACCGGCCGGGGAGGAAGCAGCGGCCAAGCGGGCAATGCCGGTAAGGCGTTCCTGGGCAGGGAAGCTGGACAGAATCGGAAAGAGTTCCAAATTGTGATCAAGAGTAGTCTGCGTCGTATTCGCCATTTGTTCGCCTCTATAAACCAGCGTACGCCTCCGGCGAGGAGCGGGTCAAGGTTGCGGAGGGCCAGCCGCCTTGACCTCGCTCAGCTATTTTGTGACGGAAAGTAGTGTCCTTTGCGCACTGCAAAGCGGTTCGCTTGGGCGGAGGAGCCGCCGCATCTGGAGACAATAGCCGGACTAGGCTTCTTCGTCGTCCGGCTTCGGCGCGCGCACTCCGTAGTCGACTCCAGCTTGGCTGCCGGAGGTGCGCATCTCCCCGAGGCGTTTGGGCTGGTCGCCATCCTGCACCCGCCGGCGGAGCCCGAGCAGCGTCTCTTGCTTGTCACGTGCATATTCGGCTGCCAACCGGGTCAGCGCGTGGGTCACGATGTCGCTATGGTGGAGGTTCTGCATCTCCGGATCGCGGCGGAAGTTCAGCCACAGTCGGTGCACCAGTTCAACGTCATCGGCCTGCAGCGACGGTGCGTGTGGGCCGATGTGGAACGACTGCGCTTCGCCTTCCGGGGAGACCACGTAGAAGGTGATCTGCCGCTTCGGCTCCGGGAGTGCCTCCCACGCTTGGCCGACGCGGTAGGCCTGCTCCTGAACGGTCATTTTACTGGAGAGTCCGGAGACAACCGCGGCGGCTTCGAGCGAATTGGCAGTCTGCACCAGGGCCGCGAAGATATCGCCGGCCGGCACCACGAGAAGCGAGATGTGCTTGCCAAAGCTCTCCGCGACGGAAACCGCCTTGGTAAAGAGCATCTGCTCGTATTCGCTGAAGAGCTGATCGGTGGTGGCCAACAATTCGGGTCCGCCCGCTCCGACCAGCCGCGCCGTCAGCACCACCACGTCCTGGTCGCCGGTATTGGTGCGGGCCAGTGTCCACTTGAGGGCGAAGGGGTTGCTGGCGTCACGCATCGTCACCACCACGCATCCGGGGTCGATCTGGAGCACTTCGCGGCTCACCGCGTCCTCGTGTTCCAACTGAAAGTGCTCCTTCATTTGCACTTCGGTGGTGGTTCTCCGGCGCCTATTGTCGTGCTCCGAGATGGTGAAGATGATGAAGAAAGTGGTTGCGAATAGGATGCCGCAGACGGTGGCCACCGATTTGGTGAACAGGTTCACGATCGCAGTGGTCAGAAGCACCATGAAGACCGAAATCAGGCCGATCGGGATCTCCCGCTTGCCGATGCGCAGGTTAGGCGGCACCTTCCAGCCGCGCTCGCCCTTATATTTCCAGCGGAGCACCAGCATGGCCAGGCTATTGAAAGTAAAACTCCAGATCACGCCGAAGGCATAGGCTTCGCCGAGGGCGATCACGTTGCCGCGGCTGGCGACAATCGTGAACAGCTGCATGCCAGCGACCAGGTTCACGATGCGATAGCTGGTGCCAAACTTGCGGTGCGGCCGCCGGAACCAGTCGGTCAGCACGCCGTCTTCAGCAATGCGCATCAGCACACCGGTTGAACCGATGATCGAGGTATTGATCGCGCCGGAGAGAATCAGGAAACCGACCAGCACCACGAAGACGCGGAAAATAATCCGCAGCACCTGCGGCCCGACCATGTACATAGCCAGGCCGGCGATCAGGTTGTCACGGTACACCGGCACGCGTACCGCGTCGGGGATCAACATGACCGCCAGCAGCGAACCTAAGCCGGTAAACAGAAAGCTGTAAATCGCAATCACGATCGCTGCGCGTTTCAGGTTCTTGAGCTTCGGGTGTTCGATCTCGCGGTTCACCTGCGCCAGCGTCTCTTCGCCGCTCATGGCCAGAACGGAGTGGCCGAAGGCCATGATGATCCCGAACATGCCCAGCATTGCCGGCAACCGCGTGTGCGCCAGGAAGCCAAGAGCATCCTTGCTGAAGTGCAAGGTGGAGGGCGAGGGGAAGGGTGGCAGCTTGGCATTTACGTGGAAGGCCGAAAAAATGCCCCAACTCAGCAGGATCACCACCATGACGGTGGTGATTTTCATTACTTCCAGCGCTTTATCGCTCGACTCTTCAATCCCTTTCAGATTTTGCCACCAGTAGTAGACGGTGACGGCCACGGCAAAGGCTGCCGCGGTAAAATTCATCGGGAGCTGGGGCGCGGCATGGCGGCCATTGAGCATGGCCCCGGGCAGCCAGCTATGGGTTGCGGCCACGCTCATCAACTCGTTCAGCAGTCCGGCGATGTATTGCCCGGCTGAGACGCCCGAGATGGGCCCGGTCAGGATGTAGTCGAACATGAGCGCGGAAACGCTCAGCTTGGCGAAGGTGCCGCCCAAAGCCTCTTTCACCACCCGATAGACACCGCCGCGGGTGAACATCGAGCAGCTCTCCACATAAACGGAGCGCACCGCAAAGGAGAAGAGCATGACCCCCAGAATGAACCACGGGGCAGACTTGCCGATGGCTTCTTCCGCAATGCCGCCGGCATAGAAGGCGGAAGAGCCGAGATCGTTCAGCACCACCGCGGCGGCGCGCCAGAACGATATAAAGGTGAGCATCACGGACGAGGCGACGACCAGCTTTACCCGGTTGGAGGGCATAAACGGTGCACTGGTTGTTCGTTCGGAAGCCATTCGATATAGGCTAGTGGGTCAATCCCGCGATCATGGACAATCGCGGTCTGGATCGAAGCTCAGACCTGAGTCTATGTCGGTTGCCGCTTAGCGTCAACGAAGTGGCGCCGCGGCTGACTGGGGGACGGAGCCAATACTCAGTCGCCAACGAGCTCCTGGATATCTTCAATAAAACTGATCACCACGACCACCGAGGATCCGGCGATCCCGGCGAAGAATATGACCTCACAAAGCCGCATGAAAAAGATGGCAACCAGCATAGGCATTGATTGTATCGCTTTCCTCGTCTGGCGTATGCAAGAGGCTCATCCCGCAACCCGGATTTCCTGTACGCGGCGCCACCCATGTTTGCGTGTGCGGCTTCCTGTAAGGAAAGCCGCAAGAAGTTGGTTGATCTCACCAGGCCCAACAGGGAATCCGGGGGAGGGATAGATGGTAGACTCACCGCGATGGCAAAACTCGCACAGCAACCCTGGCTGCTCGGCATCGCTTCCGCCGCGCTGCTTCTGCTGCCGTTTTCGATCATCGGCCCGGTACCCTTTTGGCGCACCTTCTTTGCCTGGTTCGCCTTTGTTCCGCTCTTCTACGGTTTGCTGTCGAAGCAAAATCTGCGCCGCAAGCGGGCATTGCTGTACGGAACTCTTGCCGCCTATCTTATGGGGTTCCTTTGGTATGTCGGCAATTGCTACTGGATCTACCAGACGATGCTGTACTTCGGCGGCTTGCCGCCGTCCATCTCGGCCGGCATTCTGATCGCCTACAGCATGGTGTTAGGGCTTTACTTTGCCGCCTTCGGCCTCTTGCTCACCGCAACCGCGAAGGCCTTCCGCAGTCCGCGTTACGCTCTTCTGGCCTCGCCGTTCTTCTGGGTGGCGCTGGAACTGCTGTCGTCCCGCCTCACCAAGGTTCCCTGGGATTTGCTGGGTTACTCGCAAATCGATAATTACCTGCTGACCAGTTTGGCTCCCTTCACCGGGGTCTATGGGCTCAGCTTTGTGCTGGTCGCGGGCAACGCGCTCATCGCCTGGGGGTTGCTCGCCTCCACGCCGCAACGCCGGCTCATCGTCTTCGTGGGCGGCCTGCTGGTGGCGCTGGTGCTGCAGAACGGCGATCATTTTGCGCCTCCGGCGGCGCCGGTGGAAGCGACGGCAGTGCTGCTGCAGCAAAATCTGAACGTCAATGAGGACAATCGATGGCCCGGCGCCGAGTATGAGCAGCACGTCAACCAGTTCGTCAAGCTGAGCGCGCATACCTGCGGGCCTCATCTTGCCGGGATGCCAGAGCTCGATGCCTATCCGGTGGCGCCCGATTGTCCAACGGTGCCTGTCACTCCTGGCCTCATCATATGGCCGGAATCGCCTGCGCCTTTTCTCGACAAGGATTCGCGCCTGCTCAATGCGCTGCGCACGGTGGCGCTTTCCATGCATGCCCCAGTGGTCGCGGGCAGCACCTCTTTGGACTCGAATGGCGCCCGGTTCGATGTGTACAACTCCGCGCTCTTTATGGCCCCCGATGGTGTTGTCTCGGACCGCTATGACAAGATCCACTTGGTTCCGTGGGGAGAATACATCCCTTACAAACGTTTCTTTTCCTTCGCCAAGAACCTTACCCAGGCGGCCGGTGATATGACCCATGGATGGCGCCGCGTGGTCTTCTCGAGCGGAGGCCACCGCTTCGGTGTTTTCATCTGCTACGAAGAGATATTTGGCGATGAAATACGGCAGTTCGTGCTGCGTGGCGCGCAGCTGCTGGTGAACATCTCCAATGACGGCTGGTACGGGGATACCTGCGCGCCCTGGCAAACGCTCAACATGGCACGCATGCGAGCGGTGGAAAACCGGCGCTGGCTGCTGCGCGACACCAATACCGGCTTGACCACGATCATCGACCCTTATGGGCGCCTTACTGCCAGCGTGGAACGCCACGCACGTACCTCGCTGGCCGCCAAGTATGGCTATCGCAGTGACCTCACCTTCTATACCCGCCATGGCGATCTATTCGCTTATCTGTGTGGGATAATCACCGTGGGTATGATTGCGGCGGCGCTGCGCGCTCGTCTGCGCCGGCCAACGGCCGCATCTCGAACTCTGAATTCAAAACGAATGGCAGGTCCCGCAAAGGCCCATGTGGAATGAACTCGAATTCGCCTACACTCCGGTTCGCGAAAAAGTGCGCGACCTGCGGGAGTATCTTTGACCACGCAAGAATCGACAGGGAACTAGCCGTCCTCGAGACCAAGCTCTCCGATCCCGCCATCTGGTCCAACCCGGCGCAGTCACAAGTGCTCATGCGCGACCGCAAGCGCCTCGAGGGGCAACTCTCGATGGAGAACGAGTTGGTGCGCCGCACAGGAGACATCGATGCATATTTCGAGCTCGCCCGCGAAGGCGAGTCGATCGAGCCGGAGCTGGAACGCGAGATCAAGGCCTTAAGCGAATTCGTGGACCAGCTCGAAACCCGGACGATGCTCTCCGGGGAGACCGACGCGCTCAACGCCATTGTGACTGTGCACCCCGGCGCCGGCGGCACCGAGTCACAGGACTGGGCGGAAATGCTGATGCGCATGTACCTGC
>PLZN01000078.1 GCA_003152195.1 Acidobacteriaceae bacterium | reverse complement strand
AACATGCACGCCGTACAAGTAGACCCGTACACCAGTCCTGGGTAGACTTGAAAAATTCGAGAGAGTCCCGGAAGGGACGGCTGAACGCATGTCTCATAGTCACATATGTTGTCTGGTTCACGTGGTGTTTGCTACAGCAGAGCGACGGCCGGCCATCGGTCAGGACATGCAGCAAAGGCTTCATTCCTATCTCGCCGGCATCGCCCGCGAGAACGGAATTCCTGCCTTAGCGGTCGGTGGTGCCGCCGACCACGTTCATTTATTGCTTTCCATGCCACGGACGGTTTCCGTGGCCAAGGCCGTCCAATTGCTGAAATCGGGGTCATCGAAGTGGGTTCACGAGAGTTTTCCGCGGTCAAGGAGCTTCGCGTGGCAGGAGGGATATGGAGCCTTCTCAATCGAAATCTCGCAAAGAGCGATCATTCCGCGAAAGACGAAGCACTGTGGATACTGTGAGCCAGCTTTGGGACGCGATGGTGGTGGGAGCGGGGCCGGCCGGATGCGCGGCCGCCTATGATCTCGCCGCCGCCGGACAATCCGTACTGCTACTCGACAAGCATGACTTTCCCCGGCCGAAAGCGTGCGCCGGCGGTCTGACGATGAAAGCCGTCCGGGCCCTCAGATATTCCATTGACCCAGTGGTGAGACAGGTCATGCGCCGCGTCCAGCTCGAAGGCGCAGACTCCCTGCATCCTGATCCGCTGAGTACCGTGCTACAGAGCCGCGAGCCCATCTGTGTGATGACGGTGCGCGCCGAGCTTGACGAATTTTGCCTGCGCAAGACCATTGCGGCCGGCGCGTGCTTCCGCAGGATCTCGCCCGTCCGGCAGATTGTGCGCTCAGGCGACGACGTGCATTTGCTCACCGATGGCGCCCTCTATCGTGCGCGCTTTCTGATCGGCGCCGATGGAGCAAGCGGCCAGGTGCGGCGCCTTTGCGCCGATGGCTCCTGGTTTTCTCGGGGCTTCGCGCTCGAGGTCAAGACCGCGATGCCGAAAGATGGCAGCGGTCTGATCTTTGACTTTGCAGGCGTCAGCAACGGGTATGCATGGATCTTTCCCAAAGGGGACCACCTGAATGTAGGCGTTTACTCCCCATCGTCTACCGCGGGCGTGACGCGTAGCCGCCTTCTCGGATACGTGAAGGCGAGGTTGGGAACCGACGCGGTGGATCACGTTGTGGGCCAGTATCTAGGGATCGGGGCAGGCTGCTGTCAGGCCGAAGACGTGCAGCCGGATCTGCGCGATCGCGTCTTTCTGGTAGGCGATGCCGGCGGCTTCGTCGATCCGCTCACCGGCGAAGGCATTTATGGCGCTCTTCTCAGCGGACAGGCGGCAGCTGCCGCGGTGCTCTCGGAAACGCGCGGCGCCGGCGCCGCGGAAGAGGCGTTTGCCAGCTATCTCGCCGACTACCGCCATACCCTGCGCTTTTCCTCGCGCGCCGCGGCGGCCTTCTATGCCAATCCTGCCCGGGGATTTCGGGCGATGCGTTTTCCCTTGGTGCGCAGGACGCTGGTCCGGACCTATACCCACGGACTCAACGTCAAGAGCCTGGCGATGCGTATCGCGCTTTCGCATTGCTGATGCGCATGGCCGGTTCAAGGCCGAAGGAAGCTGTAGAGCAATACCGTCAGAACGATTACGCTCACCACGACGTAGATTTTGTCCTTCTGGGCGGCAAAACTAAAGACGCAGAAAGCGACCCGCATGATCGGCGTCGCGATCAGCAGCAGAATGCCAAGCCGGATTACGCTGCGGCTATCAAGGTGGCGAACGCCGTCGAGGACCGGCGCGATCCGGGTGGCGGGACTGGGAATTCCGTGAAAATGGCGATAATCCGTCGTCACTCCATGCGCTTGCAACAGGTATAGAACCCAGCCAACGAAAACCACCACGGCAGCGAGGCTCACGCCGGCACGCAGCATCCGGCTGACGGACAATTCCATTTTCAGATCGGCTTCCGATGCCATCCGATCACAGCCTTCCCGTGGCCCCGCTGTAGATCATTTCCACGCCCAGCGCGGCAATGACCACAACGAAGACCAGCCGCAAGACAGGTACACGTATCTTAACCAGCATGCGCGCTCCTGCGAGCGAGCCGGCGAGAACTCCAAGCATGACCGGCGCTGCCAGCCCCGGCGCGATATATCCTCGGCCGAGATAGATACCTGCGCTGGCCGCAGCCGTCACACCGATCATGAAGTTGCTGGTGGNNCCTGATCCATGGCCAGGACCTTGACCGCCCCAGAGCCGATCCCGAGAAGACCGGAAAGAGTGCCCGCGACAAACATGATGCCAAAACCCGCCGGAACATGCTGCGCGGTGTATGTCTCGCGGCCGCTCGCTGTAGGGTAGTCTCCGCTTAGCTTCAGCCTCTCGGCCAGCGCATCCCGCCGGGGCGGCGCCTCACCCTGCTTTTGGCGGAATGAGCTCCAGGCCGAGTAGAGCAACACAATCCCAAAGATGATACCGATGGCATGGGTTGAGATACGCGTAGTGAGGTAGGCGCCCACTAGCGCGCCAAGCGTCGTTGCCACCTCCAGGAACATTCCTATGCGCACGTTGGAGAAGCCCTCCCGGACGTAGGAGACAGCCGCGCCGGAAGAAGTGGCGATCACAGAAATCAGCGAAGCACCGATGGCGTAGCGAATATCGACGTGGAAGAGCAGGGCGAGCGCGGGTACGATGACGACCCCCCCGCCCAGCCCCGTGAGTGCGCCGAGCATCCCCGCGACAACAGAGCTAAGCAACACCGCACCGGTAAATTCGATCAGCCCCATGTCGACTTTCTCGCTCCTCCACGTGTTGATCTCCGCTTCGCACACTATACCTTGAGCGCGGTGTACGCACTGCTCAACGTTGGCAGGCGCAGCTGGGCACGCCCGTCGATTCGACCGGCATTGAAAGATAGAAACGGGAAGAAACACGCGCCAACGTGAAAGCCGCGCTAGCAGCGCAGACGAACTCTCGGCAAGACCCAGATTCGATTAGACGCTGACAGACTCAACGACGGGCGCAAATGCGGGTTCGTGGGCATTCCTCTGACCCAGCGGAGATAACACCGACTCATAGATGCGCATCAGCTGCGCATAGTTCCGGTCTCCGGTATATTTGCCCTCAAATTCGAGCCGGGCCTGGGTTCGCATATGCATCGCTTCGGCAGGGTGAGCGCGGAGCCACCGCACCTTATCCACAAGATCGCTTGCGTTGCCGGCCTCAAAGTGCAACCCGGTGCGCCCATGGTCCACAATCGACGACATGCTTCCGAGATTGCTGGCAATCACCGGCAGTCCCACGGCGAAGGCTTCGGCGAGAATCATGGGGAATCCTTCATACCACGCCGACGGCAGCACGATTACCAACGCATCCTTCATCCGCTGGAGGGTCTCCACTCTGGGCAGCCATTTCAGCCAGGTCACATTCTCCGTTTCGCGGCTGGCCTTTTCCACCTCGGGCGCCATCGGACCATCGCCTGCTACTTGCAGAGGCAGCTCATTGCCGAGTTCGCGCCAGGCTTCGAGGAGCGTGCCGATCCCTTTTTCCGGGGTCAATCGTCCCACAAACAAGGCGAAGTTCCCTCTTCCTTCGCCCAGTCCGGGATCCGCCCGCAGGCAATTAGGCTTGACGAAGATCTTCGCGGCCGGAAAGCCGGCTTGGATAAACTTGTCGCGAGCGAAATCGGTGAGGGCGATGTAGGCGGAGACGGTTTTGCTCCACGTCTGCTTGTAGTTGTGCGTGGCCAGCATAGCGGCCACGGCCGCCGTCGCCGGCCTGCTGGCGCGATAACAGGCATGCACGACGCTGGGCCACGGGATACTCTTGCCCACGCAGTCTTCGCATACATGCCCATCGCGAAAGAGAGTGTACGCGGGACAAAGCAAGCGGTAGTTGTGCAGGGTTTGTACGACCGGAATTCCCTCTTCATTTGCCGCATAGTAGGCAGCCGGAGAGATCACGGGGAAAGTGTTGTGGACGTGGACGATCTCCGGCCGTTCCCGTTGCATCAGGGCCCGAAGCTCCCGGTACGTTTGCCTGTTCCAAATTGTGTTGCCGAGCAAAACCAGAGGGTTGGTGCCGGTCACCTGATCGTTGCTGGCCTGGTAAAGCAAAACCTGGTGGCCATGCAACCGCAGCAAATCGGCCTCTTGGGCAAAGACCTGATCCTCGCCGCCCGGCTGCTGATACGAATTGTGCACGGAGAGAATCTTCATCCTGGGGCGCCGCGGCCGCGTTACTCGCTCTTATCGGCCCGGTGTCAGGAGAGCTTAGCCCTGGAGCGGGCGTTGGGCAATTACCCCAAAGAAGCACATTAGAGCGGTTTCACAGTTACTGTGCCCTCACAAGGATCGCGAGGTGTGGTTTTCTTTGGGGGAAAACCACGAAAACCTCTTTTGCTTCGGGGTATACCTACTGTGAAACCGCTCTAGACGCTTTGCCTGCCCCGGATGGCGCGGGTGACCATCTCCTTCCATACGCTCTGGGTCAGAAGCAGATCGACCGCTCTTTGGAAGAGCGGCCGGGGCAAACGGTTGGAGTATCGCCAAAACCGATCCACTTTGGAATTCGCCCGCAGGCCATAGGCACACAGATCGCTATATGCCTGTCGCATGGCTGGGTCGTTGTTCAGTCGATGGCGTATGTAATTCATCTTGAGATAGAGCGGATTGCGCTCTATGGCCGGGAAGGAGGCGCCGAGCACCGCACTGACTCCCTCGAGGTAGTGCTTCTGCTCCAACCAGAGAGAATCCATGATTTTGAGCTCACGCTCCAGGCGGCGAGGCGTGATGCGGGTCGAGTTCTGGTCATTCGCACCGTGCAATCGCCAACGCGCCAGTGGGGCATCGATGGCACACAGTTGGGTCATGAGCGGAGCCATGCGGTGAATCATCTGCTCGGCATAACCGGTGTATTCCACTGGGATGGGGAAGATCCGGTCAGCGACTTCACGACGGAGCGCCAGGTTGGTGGTGGGCGGCAGGCCCATCAATATCCCCGAATTGTCGTAGGTGATTTGCGCGCAGTCTCCCGACGGGAGGGCACTCAACAACGGGTAAATGCCGCGCGCTCGCTTCTGATTGTCGACCAGACTGGCGCGATGAACGGCAAAACCCGCCTCCGGATGCGTATGAAAGGCGTTTACGACGGCTTCAATCTTACCCGGCAGGAAAGTATCATCCGCATCGAGCAAGCAAAGCACATCTCCCGAGGAGCTGCGAAAGGCAGCATTCAGGTTGGCCGCCATTCCGCCATGGGGATTGCGCAGCAGCTTTATCCCTAACCCCCGGCTGATATAAGACTCGACCACCTCGCAGGAGTTGTCCTGGGAGGCATCGTCGCTCACGATGATTTCCGCGGGAGGGTAGGTCTGCTCAAGAGCGCTCTCGATGGCTTCGCCAACATAGGCCCCGTAATTGAAACAGGTGATCAGGACAGAGACGGAGGGATTTTGCGGAAGGCTCTTCAATGGGAGCGGAACGAACTCACTCAGCGCTGCGCTGGGGCGCGTTCCGTCGCAAGATTCTGTTTCAAATGCCATGCCCGCACATCCTCTGCAAACGGTTCACGATGATCGGGCCCGATCCGGCCTCCGTGAAGTGGGCCTTTTCCTGGTGAAAAAGCCCCGTGTGAGGCGTTTTGACCGGCTACACCTGTCTTGAAACCGCTCTCGAGCGCTTCAATGCAGCAAGACCACTTCTACCACATATCGTTCCGTTGCAGTGCGGCCGGCAGCAGGTCCCTCAGCCCGCGGCCAGGTCGCGCTGCCGATAAAAGTCCCGCCACGCCTCCACGAATTGCTCCTCGGAACAAACGGAGGCTGCGAGCCGAGCTTGCCGGCCCATGGCCGCCCGCGCATCCGGGCTAAGACGTAGAACGCGTTCCAGTCCCTCCCTGACCCCCGCGGCACTGGTTTCGATCAAGAAACCATTCTCTCCGTCCTTGACCAGATCCTCCACTCCGTAAAGCTGGGAGACCACAATGGGGAGCCCGGATGCTGCCGCCTCATAGGTCACCAGTGAAAAAGTTTCGTACAGTGACGGAAACACAAAAACGTCAGAGCTCCAGAGGTAAGGTCGAACATCCGTCTGCATGCCGACAAATTTTACCCGGTCACCGAGCTGGTGCCTTGTAGCCTCTTGACCATAGCGCGCGATCAGATCTGGTTCCCCCCCAACAACGATCAGCTTTACCCGCCCGGTCCCTTGCAACGCCTGCAACAAAAGTGGCAGTCCCTTGCGCTCAAATTGTCCCAGAGCCACGAACAGACCAACCAGGTCCTCGTCTTCCATGCCCAGGCCGCGGCGAAAGGCCTGCCGATCGAAGTCGCCAGGCATCTCCAGCCGCTGCAGGCTGATTGGATTCGGCAGCACAGTCAGCCGGTTCTCGATGAAGGGGAATTCACTCTTAAGCTCGCGCGCCAGCCCTCTGGAGGGGACTACCACCTGCTTCGCCCGAGGATAGGTGAAGCCTTCCATCAACGCGTGCAGCTGATGATCGAGCCATCGGAACCAACCTCGCAGTCCCTTGGCGCCGGACTTGCTCCAATGATGCTTGAGGTACATGCGATGACAGAAATGCGAGTACAGAAGGTCAGCAAAAACGAGATTGCTCTCCAATGCCTGAACGAGATCGAATTTGCCGCCGCCGCGGAGCCGGTAAAGCAGATAACAGAGCGGAGCCATGAGGTGGTAAACGACAAAGAGCAAGGCCAAGGGGCGCTTGGGCGCACGGACCCGCACCCAGCGTATCTTTTGCGGCCAGGGATTTTCGAAGTCGACGGCGAAGACGGTGAAATCATGCTCCGTTGCAAGCGCACGGAGCATGGCTAGATGGCAGCTTCCAATTGGATTGTTGCGCGTTAGGAAGTAGTCAAAAACCGCGATGCGCAAGCAGGGTTTCCTCAATTGTCCTGGGTGTACCGAAGAGATGCTCTAGGAAAGCTCCGAATAAGTCCATTGGGAGTCCCTCAGCGGCCAAAGCCGCACTATTCTGCCGCCTTTATGGACGGCCTTCACAGGCAGCGGAAAAACCCTATCAATGAAGGGTACGGGCTT
>PLZN01000474.1:23051-30942 GCA_003152195.1 Acidobacteriaceae bacterium | reverse complement strand
GGTCCTTCGCGTTGTTTGCGAAGGGCGGGATACTACGAACCCCGATGCAGACCGTTGTTTGAATCCCATCCTTGAACCCAAGAACGGATTCAAGGATGGGCACCCGCACTGTCGCTGTGCTTCCCACCGTGCCCAACACAACATCCTAGCCCCTCCCCTCACCTCTCGGGAGAAATGCAGGCTATCCCTGCTCCAACTCCTGCAAGAGGAACGCGTAGTCCAGGGCAATCTCCTTCAGATAGTCATACCGGCCCGAGGCGCCGCCATGTCCCGCGCTCATGTTGGTCTCGAGCAGCAGCAGGTTGTCGTCGGACTTCAGCGTTCGCAGCTTCGCCACATATTTTGCCGGCTCCCAGTACATCACCTGGCTGTCATGTAACGAGGTCTTGACCAGCATCGCCGGATAAGCCTTGCTTGCGAGGTTGTCATAGGGCGAGTACTGCAGCATGTACGCAAAGGCCTCCGCGTGATTGGGGTCTCCCCATTCTTCATACTCGGCGATCGTCAAGGGGAGCGTGGGATCGAGCATGGTGTTCATCACGTCCACGAAGGGCACATGGGAGACGATGGCGCGGTAAAGATCGGGGCGCATGTTGGCAACCGCACCCATCAGCAGGCCACCGGCGCTGCCGCCTTCGATGGCCACGCGCCGAGGATCGCCATAGCCGTTGGCCGTCAGGTACTCCGTCACTGCGATGAAATCCGTAAAGGTGTTCATCTTGTGCATCAGCCGCCCGGCGTCGTGCCATGGCTTGCCCATATCGCCGCCTCCCCGAACATGCGCATAGGCGAGCACAAATCCCCGGTCGAGCAAGCTGAGGCGGTTGGAGCTGAACCCTACCGGAAGGGAATACCCGTAAGAGCCATAGCCGTAGAGATAGAGGGGGTTTGTGCCCTCGCCTTTTTTGTCTTTTCGGTAGACGATCGAAACCGGGATTCTCGTCCCGTCCGGGGCGGTGGCGAAGAGACGCTCAGAGCGGTACTGCGAGCGATCGAATCCGCCCGGAACCTCCAATTCTTTGAGCAGAGTCGATTCGTTCGTTCGTACGTCGTATTCGTAGACAGAAGTGGGCGAAACCAGCGATTGATACCCATAGCGAAATTTGCCGGTTACGAATTCACGGTTGACATGAGGATGCGCGCTATAGGTGGGCTCAGGAAACGCAATCTGGCGTGAAGGTCCTTCGAACGCGCCTTGGTTGTCGAAGAACATCACGCGCATTTGCGGCAGGCCGTTCGAGCGTTCGGCGACTACGGCGAAGGACTGAAAGAGCTCCAGCTCTTCGAGCATCACGTCCTCGCGGTGGGCAATCGATTCGCGCCAGTGCGCGCGGCCGGGGGTGGCGGCCGGGGCGGTGACCAGGCGGAAGGTTCTTGCCGTGTCGTTCACGCGAAGGTACCAAAGCCCGTCCCGGTGGTCGGCGTAGTACTCGATGTTTTCGCGGCGCGGTTCGATCATGGTCCAGCGTCCCTCCGGATCATCGGCGGGCAGAAACTGTTCCTCGCTGGCGGTGTGGCTGGCGCTTTCGAGAAGGATGTACTTGCCATCGCGGGTGCGGCCGGCGCCCACGTTAAAGCGTTCATCGGCTTCTTCGTACACCAGAGCGTCCTCGGCCTGCGGCGTTCCCAAAGTGTGCCGGAAGAACTGATACTGCCGCTTCGTGGCCTCATCCTCAACGGTGTAGAAAAGGATACGGTTGCCGGCTGCCCAAACTACGGAGCCAACCCGCTGCGCCTGATCGGCCAGCACTTCGCCCGTCCTCAGGTCCTTGATGTGCAATGTGTATTGCCGGAAGCCGGTGGTGTCGGTCGAATAGGCCAGCAGGTTGCCGTCATCGGAGACGGTCAAAGCGCCCAGCGCCAGGAACCCTTCGCCGGCCGCCATCCGGTTCATATCGAGGATGATCTCTTCGGCAGCGTCGAGCGAGCCGTGCTTGCGGCAATAGATGGGATACTGCGCGGCCTGCTCCGTGCGCGAATAGTAGAAGTAATCCTTGTCCCGGAACGGCACGGAGACATCACTCTCTTTGATGTGATCTACCATCTCGGCGTAAAGCTTGGCCTGAAGCTCGCCTGTGGGCTTCATGATGGCGTTGGTATAGGCATTCTCCTGCTCCAGAAAGGCGATCACCTCCGGGCTGGTCTTTTCCCGAAGCCAGGCGTAGTGGTCGACCAGCCGGTGCCCATGGATGGTGGTTGCTGTTTCTTGCTGGCGCGCAATCGGTGGCTGTACGACAATCGGCTGCAGAGAGGTCATATCTAACTCAAGGATATCGCGTTAGAGCATTCTTACTATTGGTGTGAGCGAGGAAACNNGCCGGGGTCCGGGGCCAGGCGGCCACGCTGCGCGTACCCCGCATCCTAGTCAGTGAGGTGTGAACCATGAATCAACCCCCTATTTACGGTAAAAGAACGCTGGCGCTGGCGAGTGCAATGCTGCTTTGCGGAAGCATGAGCCTGGCCCAGGCGTCGCAGGGCCCCGGCGGTCCGGCTTCCCAAAACCCGGGGCAAAATCCCACCACGGATCCCCAGATGAGCGGCATGCAGGCGGCGGGACAAACTTCGGGCGGGGACAAGATGTTTGTAAAGAACGCGATGCAGGGCGGCATGGCGGAGGTTCAGCTCGGCCAAATGACGCTGCAGAAAACCAATAACGACCAGGTGAAGCAGTTTGCGCAGCGCATGATCGACGACCACACTAAGATGAACGACCAGATGAAGCCCGTCGCCCAGCAACTTGGGGTGGATGTTCCGAGGCAGGTCTCAAAGAAAGATCGCGCCACCATGGCTAAGCTTGAGGCGCTTTCCGGACCTGCATACGATCAGGCTTACATCAAGGACATGGTCAAGGATCACAAACAGGATCTGAGCGATTTCCAGATGGAAGCTTCTTCCGGTCAGGATCAAACCGTGAAGGATGCGGCGTCTCAGGGCAGCAAGGTCATCGCCCAACACCTGCAGATGGCGCAGCAGATGGCCAAAGACCAAAACGTAGGCATGAACGGGCAGTAAATAAAAGCTCCGCGCTTGCCTGGCGTTGCGAATAAAAAGTTGCGTCTGTATTTGTGCCCGCTCCCCACAGGAGCGGGCACTCCTGCGCCTGAGTACAATAATGGCAATGCGTAAATGTTCGCTTGCGCTCTCTCTGCTTCTTCTCGCCTGTTCCAGTATTCTGCTGGCTGAGCGGGTGCAGGACCTGCCCAAACCGACAAACTACGTGAGTGATTTTGCCGGCGTATTGTCGCCCGAGACCCAGGCTTCCCTGAATGCGCTGTGTGCTCAGGTAGACCGCCAGGCGCACGCGCAGATTGCCGTGGTCACCATCAAGTCTCTCGACGGACAGCCCATCGAGAACTTCGCGACCGAGTTGGAAGACAAGTGGAAGGTGGGAAAGAAAGGCACGGACCGGGGTCTGCTCCTGATTTTCGCGCCCAACGACCGCAAGTACCGCATCGAGGTTGGGTATGGCCTCGAGGGTATTCTGCCGGATGGCAGGGTTGGTGATATTGGCAGGCTGATGGTGCCGTATCTTCGCCAGAATAATTATGACGCAGCCGTTACCCTGGCGGTCCGCCAGATCGCTGGAGTGATCGCTGCAGACGCTGGAGTGACGCTCAACACCGGACCTCGCCGTGTTACCGCCCCCCAGGCGCAGCCCCTCACTCTGGGCCAAATGGCTCTATTGGGCATCGTCCTGTTGTTGGTGGTGCTTTTCCTGGCGCGCTTCGGCGGTTCCGGCCTGCTCGGTTTCCTGATTGGCATGTTCATGGGTGGTGGCGGAGGAGGCGGCTGGGGTGGCCGGGGTGGGGGCGGCGGATTTGGCGGAGGAGACGGCGGCGGATTTGGTGGATTTGGTGGAGGAAGTTCCGGCGGCGGTGGCGCTTCGGGCGATTGGTAGGTAAAAAAATGATTAGCAAGCGGAGGAGAACGTTCGAATGAGACGCGGTCTTTGGATAGCCATTGCGGCAGTTGTGGTTGTGTTGCTGGCGGTGCTGCTGGTTTTCGGCAGTTATGTAAGCGCGAAGAATCAGATGGTGACAAAGCGGGAGGCGGTCACTTCCTCCTGGGGCGAAGTCAACAATCAATTGCAGCGGCGTTCGGATCTGATTCCAAACCTGGTTGAGACGGTGAAGGGGTATGCCAAACAGGAGACGACGGTATTCGGCGACATCGCCAATGCGCGCGCCGGGCTACTCAACGCGCATGGCGATCCGAAAGCCACCATCCAGGCCAACGGCCAGCTCGATTCGGCGTTGGGACGGCTTCTGGTATTGACGGAAAACTATCCTGAGCTTAAGTCGAATGGGAATTTCCAGCGTCTTCAGGACGAATTAGCCGGTACTGAAAACAGGATCAGCGTGGCCAGAATGCGTTACAACCAGAACATCCAGGACTACAACACCTTTATCGGGCAGTTTCCCAATAGCATTTGGGCAGGTTTTGGCGGGTTCCAGCGGAACAACGACTACTTCCAGGCGAGTGAGGCTGCTAAGACCGTACCCAAAGTTAAATTCTAGGCTAGGGCGAAAGCTGTCAACTCTGTCCTGACCACGAATCGACGGGTGTCCCATCCTTCGCGCTGACCCGGATTTCCTACCGCGCAGCACAGGCTAAAGCCGCTGTGCGGCTTTCTTTCCGGAAAGCCGCATGAAGCTTGCTGGCGTCACCATGCTCGACAGGAAATCAGGGGTTAGGCGAAGGGTGGGATCGGCGAAGGCAGATCGCGAATCGGGCTCACCGTACCTCGGTCGAATCGTGAGTACTCGTAGTGGAAGGGGAAAGATTGGCAACGGGGCACGGTAGGTCCCACCCTTCGCAAAAGCGCGAAGGGCCCCGGATTTCCTACTGCGCGGCCCAAGCCATGGTCGCGTATGCGGCTTTCTATGAGGAAAGCCGCATGAAGTTCGCTGACCCCACCAAGCCTTACAGGAAATCCGGGGGCACCCGGCTCCCGGAGATTAGGTGGGAATGGACGCGGCAGGGCGACAGTTGTAAACCCCACGTCCGACACGAGACCGGCTCTAAGCGCGAGCGAATGAAGCCACTGCGCTCGCTTCGTCGTCCTTGACGTCGAAAACGGTGTAGAGCTTGGTGATTTGCAGCAAGTCGTGGACCTTTTTGGTGAGATTGAGAAGTTTAAGATCCCCACCCTGGTTCCGGACCGTTGTAAACGCGCTGACCAGCTCGCCGATTCCCGAGCTGTCGATATAGGTTACGTCACCTAGATTAAGCAGGATCTGCTTGGAGCCTTTGCCGAGAAGATCCCGCACGGCATCGCGCAGTTGCACACTGCCTTCTCCAAGGGTGATGCGGCCGCTGCAATCCATAATGGTAATCCCGTCCACCTGACGGGTCTTGATTTTCATGCTCACGTAAGCTTCTCCTTAAATTGCGGAACGGGCAGTTCCTAGATGTTTGATGAGGGTAAGTTCGGTGCCGGGATGTAATTGTCGAAAGTGTACCTCATCCATGAACGACCGGATCAGAAAGATACCTCGTCCCGATCCTCGCAGCAGATTCTCCGGTGCCAGTGGGTCGGGCAGCGTCTCTGGGTTCAGCCCCTTCCCCTCGTCGGCGATGCGGATCACCAGGGACTCCGCTGTCGATTCAAACGAAGCAGTAATCCGCTTCTCAGGGTCGTAGGAGTTGCCATGGAGGACGGCATTGACCGCTGCCTCCCGGACCGCCATGGCGACGCGGTAGATTTCCTCCTCTTCGAGTCCGGCCTTCCTGGCCATTTCTTCCGCTGTCTGTTCCACGCGATTGACGCTGTCAAGCGAGGACTCAAGTGTGTAGGTAATCCGGCTAGCCTGTGATCCACCCAATTGCCTGTCCTCGTGTGCCGCACTGGGCTTTGTCGACAGAAGCCCCTTCTGCGCAAGTTTGCTTGGCCCTTCGGCCTTATGTCAAGGCACATTCGGAGCTTAGCGGCCGGATCAGTGGGTAGAGCGCGGGCTTGGAGCCCATGGGGACTGGGGAGACGTGACGAGCGGGCTGACAGGGAGGAAAGATCGAATCTTAGGTAACGATATCTGCTCTAAACCAGCTCGTACCCGGCGAAGAAGTAACCGATCTCGAAGGCCGCAGTATCCTCGGCATCGGAGCCGTGAATCGCATTCTCTTCGATGGAGCCGGCGAACTGTTTGCGGATCGTGCCCGCTTCCGCATTGGCCGGATTGGTGGCCCCCATCAGCTTGCGCAGGTCGGCAATGGCATTGTCCTTCTCCAGCACCATGGCGATGATGGAGCCGGACGACATGAAGCTGGTGAGCGAATCGAAGAAAGGACGATGCGCGTGTACGGCGTAGAAGCCCTGGGCCTGGGTCTTGGAAAGGAACATTTTCTTGATGGCGAAGATTTTGAAGCCCGCCTTGTCCATTTCCGAAAGAATATCGGCAGCGAAGCCTTTGCGGACCGCGTCGGGCTTGATGATGCTAAAAGTTCGTTGCATACGAGACGCTCCTAGAGCGTTTTCACAAATACTGTGATGTGGTGAGAGTAGCTAGGTGCAGGCGTTCTTTAGCGGAACGCCTGCGTAGAGGGTCGCTTTTTCGCTTACACCATTGTAAAAACGCTCCTGGCACCCAGATCGACCTTAACGGCCGATCACCTTAGCCAATGTTTCGCCGATAGCGGCCGGGGATTGCACTACGTGGATACCAGCGGCAGTGAGGGCTTTCATCTTGTCGGCCGCGGTGCCTTGGCCGCCGGAGATGATGGCTCCGGCATGACCCATGCGCCGGCCCGGAGGGGCGGTCTGCCCGGCGATGAAGCCCACGACCGGCTTCTTGACGTGCGCCTTTACATAGGCGGCGGCTGCTTCTTCGGCCGTGCCTCCAATTTCCCCTATCAGGATGATGGATTCCGTCTGCGGGTCCTCATTGAGCAGCTTCAGCGCGTCGACGTGGGTGGTGCCGATGATGGGATCCCCGCCGATGCCGATCGCCGTGGACTGGCCGATGCCGCGCTGGGTGAGCTGGTAGACGGCTTCGTAGGTCAGGGTGCCGGAGCGGGAGACAATGCCCACGCTGCCTTGCTTGTGAATGCGGCCCGGCATGATGCCCACCTTGGCCTTTCCCGGAGAGATCACGCCTGGGCAGTTGGGCCCGATAAGACGGGATTTGGATCTGCTGAGCACGCTCCACACCTTGACCATGTCGTTGGTGGGGATTCCCTCGGTGATGCAGATAATGAGCGGTAGACCCGCGTCTTCGGCTTCGAGGATGGCGTCGGCGGCAAAAGGTGGCGGCACAAAGATGACGGTGACATTGGCGCCCGTCTTCTCCACGGCCTGGGCCACGGTGTCGAAGACCGGCCAGCCCTCATGCGTGGTGCCTCCCTTGCCCGGCGTCACCCCACCCACCACTTTGGTTCCGTACTCGGCACAGCCCTTGGCGTGAAAGGTCCCTTCTTTGCCCGTGATGCCCTGCACGATCAGCCGTGTATTTTCATCCACCAAAACCGACATAGATTGCTCCAGAGAGATAAGTCCGATTCAGATTGCTGTATATTTCGCTTCGCCCACCTAGTGGGCTTTGCTTTTGGCTGCGGCAACCACTTTGGCAGCCGCGTCCCGCATGGTCTCTCCGATGATGAAATTGAGCCCCGAGTCCTTCAGGATCTGTCGGCCCTGCTCCACGTTGGTCCCTTCCAGGCGAAGCACCACCGGCACCTGGACGTTGGTCTTCTTGGCCGCTTCGACTACCCCCTGCGCCAGGGTGTCGACGCGCAGGATCCCGCCGAAAATGTTGATGAAGACGGCCTGCACATTCCGATCCGAGAGCAGAATCTCAAAGGCATGCTCGATCTGCTGCTGGTTGGCTCCCCCACCTACGTCCAGGAAGTTCGCCGGCGAGCCACCGGCATACTGGATGATGTCCATCGTCGCCAT
>PLZN01000474.1:22835-23046 GCA_003152195.1 Acidobacteriaceae bacterium | reverse complement strand
GAGGCGTCCGTCTCCAGAAATACTTTGTATACGCCGGTCATGAACTTGACCGCATCGTTGATTTGCGCTGGCTTGAGTCCCAGCGCGAAGGCGAGTTTACGGGCCTGGAAAGGCTGGAAGCCGACCGCAGGGTCGATATAGGCCTTGAAAATCGCGTCCGGATCTTTGGCGGCGACTTCTTCTATTTCCATGCCGCCGGCCTGAGAGGCCA
>PLZN01000474.1:17621-22802 GCA_003152195.1 Acidobacteriaceae bacterium | reverse complement strand
CCGGCATGGATCTGCGCCTTGACCACCACGCCCTTGGCTCCGCCGGCAAAGAGCCGTTTGGCCACGTCCATCGCTTCTTCCAGCGTATTGGCCACTTCGCCCTTAGGGACGGGGACGTCATACCGCTCCAGGATGTGTTTTGCCTGATATTCGTGAATTTTCATCGTTTGGTCTTCGGTTCTATCCGGGATCCTGCGCAAAGGCGAACGCGCTTGACGGAAGTGATGGCCGGGCAGAACTTCCATACTAAAGAAGATTGGCCTTCAGGGCAAAGGCCGACCGGATGCTCTGGTGTGGTGAGTTGTTAATTCGCATAACAGATTTGTCATCCCGACCGAACCCCGGATTTCCTACCACGCGGCGGCGCCAATGACCACGTTTGCGGCTTTCCTTGGAGAAAGCCGCATGAAGTTCGCCAGCGCAACCAAGCCCGACAGGAAATCCGGGGGTAGTGGAGGGACCTGCGGTTTCAGCGATTTATGTTGTTCCCCGCTGTTTGATGATGCCGCGAACTTCTGACTCACGACCCTGGTTTAGGATGTTGCGAGGAAGGAAACGCCGATGTCCCAGCTGGCAGCGCTGCTCAAGCACGTAGCCGAAGATCGCGGGACCCTCACCCAACAGCAGGGATGTACGGCGCTCCGGGAGATGCTGAAGGGCGACGCGAACGATGTGGAGATCGCCTCGCTCTTGACCGCGATTGCCGCCCGCGGCGCTACCGTCGAGGAGCTGGCCGGTTTTGTCCAGGCGATGCGGACCATGAGCCGGCCGGTTCCCTTGAGCGAGCCGGAGCGGGAGCAGTTGGTGGACACCTGCGGGACCGGCGGCGATGGCCAGGGAACCTTCAATATCTCGACCGCAGCCGCCTTGGTGGCGGCCGCAGCCGGGGCCAGGATCGCCAAGCATGGCAACCGCGGACTCACATCGAAGTGCGGATCAGCCGATGTGCTGGAGGCGCTTGGCGTCCCGGTTGAGTTGGAACCGGAGATGGCGGTCGAGTGCCTGCGCCAGACCGGCTTCATGTTTCTCTATGCTCCCGCACTCCATCCGGCCATGAAGAGGGTGCAGCCGGTGCGCCGGGCCCTGGGTTTTCGCACCATTTTCAATCTTGCCGGTCCGCTCACCAATCCGGCGGGAGCGAAGGCGCAGATAGTGGGCGTCTTTGCCCCTGGCGGCGTCAGTCTGGTGGCGGAGACCATGGCTCGGCTGGGCGTGAGGCATGCGCTGGTGGTCCACGGAAGGGACGGCCTCGACGAGCTTACGCTGAATGGCGTAAGCGATGTGGCTGAGGTGCGGGAGCACACCGTACGCAACTTCACCCTGGAAGCGGGCGAGGCGGGGCTGGCGGAGGCGCCGCTTAGCGCGCTGGCCGGGTGTGAAGCCGTGGGGAACGCATCGTTGATTGAAAGGATCCTCCGTGGCGAGCATGGCCCGCCGCGGGACGTAGTGTTGCTGAATGCGGCGGCGGCTCTGATCGTCGGCGGCCATGTTATGGACTTTGCCGGCGGCGTCCGATGCGCAGCCGACGCGGTAGACTCGGGTGCTGGAGTCCGGCTGCTGGCGCGACTGCGGGAATTTAAGGCAGAGACCCGGGAAGACGCGATCAAGAGTGTCGCTAACCGAAATCGTTAACCGGAAGAAAGGGAGTTTCCGCCATGCCAAGCAACCTGCGAAGAATCGCCGCCTGCTGCGCGCTGATCGTTAGCGGAGTTTCCGTGAATGCCCAGCAAATCGTGGTCAACAAAGACAACCGGACGATCGCGGTGACTACCAGTGCGGACGCAACCGCCGATGCGGATACGGTTACGGTCGAGATCGGCTTCATCGTCTATGGGACGGACCAGCAATCGGCGTACGCCAGTGGCTCAAAGACCTCCAATGCCATCGCCCAGGCGCTGAAGGATGCGGCCATCCCCGCGGACGCGATCCAAAGTGAGTCCCAAAGCATCGCGCCCGTGCCGCAGTATGGTAATCAGGAGTGGACCCCGGAAGAGAAGGTGGCGCGCAAATTCCAGGTACAACAGAGCTGGAGCGTGAAGACCGCTGCCGGCAATGGCGCGCAAGTGTTGGATATTGCGGTGAAGGCCGGCGCCAACCAGAGTGGGCAGATGACCTGGAGCGTGGCGGATCAGGACGGGCTCCAGGCCAAAGCCGCGAAACTGGCTCTGGAGCGCGCCAGACAGATAGCACAACAGATGGCCACAGGCCTGAATGCGACCTTGGGACCGCTGGTGTACGCGAGCAATGAGGCTCCTTCGCGGCCCGTCGAACCGGTCATGAGATTGGCCAGCCCGATGGCAATGGCGGCTAAGGCGGTCGAGCCGCTGAGCGTGAGCCCGCGCAAGGTCACGACCTCGGCGACGGTTTACGCAGTCTTTTCTATTCAATAGCGTTTCCGTGGTTCGGTCGTATGCTGGGATGAAAGGGACGCTGGACCATGGCGAGATACGAGTATCGCGAGTTACACCCAACAGCTGAAGGGGAAGAGCTCTTTCGGCGCTGGTTGGTGCATCTGGATGAAGAATTCACCCGCCACAAGGAACCTCGGCTGCGGGGGGAAATAGTGCGCGATGCGCTGCACCAGATTTACCTCGGCCGACCTCATGGAGGCAAGCTCAACACCACGCTGATCTCCGAGCTGCCCGGCAATGTTCTGCAGCTTACCTTCGACCCGGCCAACGTGACCCTCGAACCGGAGTATTACGGCGACGTGGATGCGGAAAAATATGCCGAGCGCAAGCCGTTGATCTGGTTCTGGCAGATGTTCGACCGGTCGGCGCTGGGGTTGAACCACTGGCTCGGCTTTCGCTTTCGCAAGATGCTGGCCAAACACATCTTCAAGCACGTCGGGAAGAACGTGAAGATCTTCCACGGGGTTGAGTTCAGTTTCGGGTACAACCTGACTGTCGAAGATGACTGCACCATCCACAAATACGTGATGCTGGATGACCGCGGGGAGCTCATCATCCGCAAGGGAACTTCCATCTCCGACTACGCGGCGGTGTACTCGCACTGGCATAAGGCGACGGATTATCTGGATGTCGATAACCGCACCACCGAGATCGGCCCCGGCACGCGTCTCACCTATCACTCGTCGGTGATGGCCGGCGTCAAGGTAGGCGAAGACGCGATGCTTGGCGCCATGGGTGTAGCAACCCATGACGTGCCGCCGCACGCGATCTGGGGAGGCGTCCCGGCCAAGGAGATCAAGACCAAAGGATAGCGAATGCCCGGGTGCCCCATCCCCCGGATTTTCTGTAAAGCTTGGNNTCCTTCGCGCCTTTTGCGAAGGGTGGGATCCGCCGCGCTTCACTTGGAATCTTCTGACCTTTAACTGACTCGGCGTGCGTAACAAAATCAAGCCGCCATCTACTTTTGCGGGGGGGACGGGGCACCCAGAGCGCAGCGGCCCGGGACACCGGAGTTGCCTCACCGCGAAGATTGCAAACGCACTTAGCCTCGGGTTGCCGTGCTAACATCAGGCTGCTCATGCGAAGTCCCGATATTGTTTTAATGGTCTTTGAATTTGTCGTGTTGCTGTTCGCGCTCAGCCTCCACGAGTCGGCACACGGGTGGATGGCTTCGCGGCTGGGCGACCAGACGGCACGCATGCTGGGGCGCATCACGCTGAACCCGATCAAGCATATCGATCCGGTGGGCACGGTGATGCTGCCGCTGGTCGCGATGGTGACCGGCATGCCGCTGATTGGCTGGGCAAAGCCCACGCCGGTGAACACGCGAAACTTCAAGCACTTCGTGCGCGACGATATTTTGACCACGCTGGCCGGCCCGGTGAGCAATGTGCTTGGCGCCATTATCTCGCTGGTGGTGCTGATCATCATCGGCAAGACGTCGGTGATCGGCGCGGCCTGTGTGCAGGCAGTTGCCCTAGGGGGTTTTACTCGGCTCGATCCGCAGCTGATGGCTGCAAGCCCGGTGGCCTACCCGCTGGCCATTTTTTTCTATATCAGTATGCTGCTGAACCTGTTTCTGGCCGCATTTAATCTTCTCCCCCTGCCGCCGCTCGACGGCAGCCACATCTTCCGCCACATGCTGCCCTTTCGCTGGTTGCCAATTTACGACCGGCTGGGCATTTTAAGCCTCTTCCTCATGCTGTTCTTTGGCGGAAGAGTGACCATGGCGGTGGTTAACCCCGTGCTCGGCTTCTTCCGTGTTTTGCTGCTCTCGATTTGAAGGTTTTCCGTACAATCGAGCCAGTGAACGAAAACCCGAATCGCTCAAAACTCAAACGCGTGCTGAGCGGCATGCGGCCCACCGGCAAACTGCATCTAGGCAACTATATGGGCGCCCTTTACAACTGGGTACGCCTGCAGTACGACTACAATTGCTACTTTTTTGTCGCCGACTGGCACGCCCTGACCACCGATTACGCGGACACTGCTAACCTGAGGCAAAATACGGTGGACGTGGCTTTGGATTGGCTGGCGGCGGGACTGGACCCCGAGCGCTGTGTCCTCTTTGTGCAGTCCCTGGTGCCGCAGCACGCGGAATTGCACCTGCTGCTCTNNATGGGGGACGTGGCGGCGGGGGGCAAAGATCTGAGCACCTACGGCTTCCTGGGATACCCCCTGCTGATGGCAACGGATATTCTGATCTATCAGGCAGACTTTGTGCCCGTAGGGCAGGACCAGGTGGCGCACGTGGAAGTAACCCGCGAAGTGGCCAGGCGATTCAACCATTTCTATCCCGGTCCTGATGACGCGGCGCAGATCCTGCCCGAACCGCAGGTGCTGCTGACGCCTTCTCCCAAGCTACCCGGCACGGATGGACGAAAGATGTCGAAAAGCTATGGCAACACCATCATGCTCACCGATCCGGAGCAGGTGGTGCGGCAGAAGCTGAAGANNGTGCAAGGGCTGGGCCGCGGACGCGATCGTGGCCGAATTGCAGCCGATGCAGCAACGGCGCAGGCAATATGAGGATCAGCCCCGCCTGGTCCATGACATTCTGCACCACGGCTCAGAGCTCGCGCGGGCCCGGGCGGAAGAGACGATGGAGCAGGTGAGGGAAGCGATGCACCTGGTGCAACCGGAGTATGGAGAGCGCGCGCAATGAGCGACGAAACGCGCAACCAACAAGAGAAACAGGAGAAAAAGAAGGAGGAGAGCGCATCTCCCTACAGCATTACCGTGGGACTGGTGTACGACGGGCCGCTGGACC
>PLZN01000474.1:0-17555 GCA_003152195.1 Acidobacteriaceae bacterium | reverse complement strand
TGGAGCACGAGCGCTTCAAGAATGCAGCCCAGATGCTGTTACAGAAGCAACAAATCGAAGCTGCCACCTGGAGCAATCCTGCGATCCGGGTGTTTCGCAGCGAAGAGGGGTCTGAGCCGGAGATTGCGGCGGACACGGTCGACCTGGTGCGGGTCTTTCGGGAAGTTCTGGACCGGGCGCGGCAAAGGCCGGTGTTGGATGTCGACGAGGAAGCCGTGACCGTCACCCAGATGCTCGATTATGTGCGGCGGCGTCTGATCATGGAAGAGCGGCCGGTGTCGCTGAGCAGCTTGCTCCGCAGTACGCGCTCGGAGCGGGCGCTGATCTGCATGTTTCTGGCGCTGCTCGAACTGGTGCGTCTGCAGGCGGTGCTGCTGCGCCAGGACAGCAACTTCGGCGAGGTTTACATCAAGAAGCACCCATTGTTCGAGTCGGTATTGAACCAGGGCATGATGCAGGCGACGGACGACTGGCGCTAGCGCCTTAATCGTGCACGGTCGGGATGACAAAGGTTAGCGGTCACCTCTAACCTTTGTCTGTTCGTGCCGCCCAAGCCGGCAAGGAATCCGCAGAATCGGGGCCGCGAGTTGGAACCCAAGCCGGGCGACTCGGAAGCGGTACGGGCATGGAAGCGGCGCATGGCCAGCACAGAGGGGCAGGACATCTACAAAGAAAGGGCTGCCACCAGTGAAACCGTGAATGCTGACTTACGAAGTTATCGCGGGCTGACGCCGTTGACGGTGCGCGGCCTGAGCAAAATCACATGCGTGACGCTGTGGTGCGCCCTGGCCTACAACCCGATGCACTTCGCCACCGCATTGCTGAGCTAAATCCGGCTGCAGGGCACAAACAGAACGGTCCGGCAAAGAATCGCAAGTAGAAACCGCGTCCGATAGTGCACCCTGGACCTGATTCGCCGCTCAGCAGCCCGCGCACAGAAGAAAATGCTTTACCTCTCCGGCTACCGAAGCTGAATTAAGTCACAAGCTCCGACCGAAGCGGACCCCGGATTTCCTACTGCGCGGCACTAACAACGGCCACGTGTGCGGCTTTCTTTAAGGAAAGCCGCATGCAGTTCGCTGACGCCACCAAACCCGACAGGAAATCCGAGGGTAGCGCAGTGGAGGGATCCGCGGTTTCTTTTCTGTGATTCGCAGAACTTTAACATTCCCAGGCACCACAATTCATCTTGTAGACAATCGAACTTGCTAGTGTGCACCTGAAGTGTGGAGTGTGCGCGCGTGAACGAGGGAACTTCCGCGGTTTTGACCCCCCCAGGGAAGACTTCTCTTCTCGATCAGAAAATGAACAAAAAGCAGGGCAAGGTCCCGATGATTATCTTCGGTCTTGTTCTTGTCGGCGGCATCGGCTGGGCCGCGTCCCAGCTACTCGGCGACCTGTTCGCGAACGGGCGTACGGCCTCTGCAATGGCCTATTTTCTGCTGGGTATTGCCTTGCTGATCGCTCTTGGGTTTGAGTTCGTCAACGGATTTCACGATACCGCCAATGCGGTGGCCACGGTCATCTACACGCACTCGCTCGAACCTCACATTGCTGTTATGTGGTCCGGCATGTGGAACCTGATCGGCGTATTGCTGTCCTCGGGGGCGGTGGCTTTCGCAGTGGTCTCGCTGCTGCCTGTTGAGCTCATCCTCAAGGTAGGATCGGGCGCAGGTTTCGCCATGGTCTTTGCGCTGCTGGTTTCGGCCATCCTGTGGAATCTGAGCACCTGGTGGTACGGGCTGCCGGCCTCCAGCTCACACACTCTGATCGGTTCGATCATCGGCGTCGGCGTGGCCAACCAATTGATGTCGCCTACCAGCGGAACGACGGGCGTGGATTGGTCGCAGGTGGGCAAGGTCTTCCAGGCGCTGCTGGTTTCGCCTGTCGTCGGGTTCGTCTTTTCCGGCCTGTTGTTGCTGTTGTTCAAGGTGATGATCAAGGATCCGCGGCTTTTCGAGGCGCCCAAGACGGATGCGCCGCCGCCGTTTTGGATTCGCGGCCTGCTGGTCCTGACTTGCACCGGTGTGAGCTTTGCCCACGGCTCCAATGACGGTCAAAAGGGCATGGGACTCATCATGCTGATTCTGATCGGTACCGTGCCCACCGCTTATGCCCTGAATCACGCGGTTGGGTACAGCCAGGTGCAGGATTTTGTCGCGGTATCGGAACAGGCTGCCAAGGTGCTCAGTGCGCATGTGGATTCGAATGCGGTCATGGACGACCCGCGTGCCGATCTGACCGAATATCTCCAGACCAAGAAAGAAACGCCGACTACCGTCTTGGCGGAACGGCAGATGATCCTCGAGATCGAACATGAGGTTGGTTATTACAAGACGCTGAAAGGCGTGCCGGCGAAGCAGCAATCGAACGTGCGCAACGACATGTACATCTCGAGCGAGGCGCTGCGTCTTTTCGCGAAATCCAAGCAACCGGCGTTTAACGCGGATGAAGCAGCAGTGATAGCGAACTACAAGAAGAAGCTTGACCTCGCAACCAAGTTCATTCCCACCTGGGTAAAGGTTGCGGTGGCGATCGCGCTCGGCTTGGGCACCATGGTCGGCTGGAAACGCATCGTGGTGACCGTGGGCGAGAAGATCGGCAAAACCCACCTGACCTACGCCCAGGGTGCTTCGGCTGAACTGGTGGCGATGTGCACCATTCTCGCGGCGGATGGTTTTGGTTTGCCGGTCAGTACCACCCACGTGCTTTCTTCCGGAGTGGCCGGAACCATGATGGCGAACAAGAGCGGACTTCAGTGGTCCACCATCCGCAACATCGCTGCGGCGTGGGTCTTCACGTTGCCGGTGGCGGCCCTGATGTCTGCTGGCCTTTTCTGGGTCTTGGTGCAGTTTGCCCCCAAGGGTTAGGATCGGCGCAGCAAAGACGAGCGAAAAGATGGGTGCTTCGATACTATGAATCGAGGCGCCTTTTCTTTTGTCTGGCGCATTTGTTCTCCATGAGTCTAAAAGCCAAATTGGAAGCCGTGGTCTATGCAGCGGAGGAGCCGGTAACCCTGGCGCACCTCGCCATTATTTTCGCCGAAGAAGTTTTGCCGGGATTGGCCGCGACGGCCTCTCAGGAAACGGAGGCGGAGCAGCTTGCGCCGGGTGGGCTTTCCTCTGAAGCAGACGCCCAGGTCGCGGCCGCCGGGCCGGAAGCTGCCCCCGCCCTGGAAGAGACGTTTCCGGAACAGGCGCTGCCGCCAGAGGCCGTCGAGCCGCTTGCCGGCGAGCCCGCTTCGGCCGCAGCGGAAACCAGCGAAGGCGACGAAAAGAAGTTGGCACGCCAACGTGACCGCCGGGTTCGGCAGGTGTTGCAGCTCGTTCTCGACGAGCTGATCGCGGACTATGCAAGCAGCGAGCGAGGCATGGAGATAAGGGAAGTCGCCGGTGGCTATCGCATGGCGACCAAGCCGGAATATCACGATGCGGTGCGTGGCTTTGTGAAGAGCCTGAAGCAGCCCATGAAGCTCTCTCTCCAAGCGCTGGAGACCTTAGCGGTGATTGCCTACAAGCAGCCGGTGACGGCTCCTGAGGTCAGTGAGATACGGGGAGTCGACTCAGGCGGCGTGCTCGGGGGCCTGGTCAGCCGCAAGCTGATTACCACGGCGGGAAGGAAGCAGGTAATTGGGCGGCCCATCCTCTACAAAACCACCAAGGAGTTCCTGCTCCGCTTCGGGCTGAAGGATGTAAACGATCTGCCCAGCATGGAAGAGTTTGAAAAGATGGCGGGCGAGCTGGCGGAGTCCGAAGCCGCGGGCGAGGTTCAAGACGCGAGCATGCGTTCCTTTGACCCACTATTGGACGGCGACGCCCCGGCGCCGGTCGAGCCGGANNGGAGCCCGAGGAATTGGAGCCTCAGGAATTGGAGCAGCCGACCTTGACGACGCGAGGCAGCGCAGGCGAGCCATGAGCGGCGAAGAAGAGCGTGGTGCTGAACGCAATGAGCAGCGGTTGCAGAAGATAGTTGCTGCCGCCGGCATTGCATCGCGGCGCAAGGCGGAAGAACTGATTACCTCCGGGCGGGTGCAGGTAAATGGCCAGACCGTGACAGAGCTGGGCTCCAAGGCCGACGCGGAGCGCGACCATATCCGCGTTGACGGCAAACTGCTCAAAAAGCCACAGCAATATCGCTACTTCATGTTGAACAAGCCAAAGGGCGTGGTCACCACGGTTTCCGATCCGGAGGGGCGGCCGACAGTGATGAAGTTTTTCGCCCGAGCCGGGGCGCGCGTCTTCCCCGTTGGCCGGTTGGATTACCAGAGCGAAGGACTGCTGCTGATGACCAACGACGGCGATTTGGCCAATGTCTTGACCAGTGCGGCTTCCCAGGTGGAAAAGACCTACCTGGTGAAGGTGAGCGGCAGACCCAGGGAGGAAGCGCTGGAACAACTGCGCCACGGGGTGATGATCGAACGAGGCCGGCGCGGGGAGCGGGAGGGCCGGGTCATGACCCAACCAGCCAGCATCAGCCTGATCCGCGATACGGATAATCCCTGGTACGAGGTAGTCTTGACCGAAGGCAAGAACCGCGAGATCCGCAAGATGTTCGAAGAGGTAGGCCATTTCGTCGAGAAAGTCCGGAGGGTCGGCTTTGGACCCCTGGTCCTCGACGTGCCCCCAGGCGAGACGCGAGAGCTGAATGAAGAGGAAGTGACCCAACTAAAGCGGGCGGCGCGGAGGAAGGCCGCACCGGCGGAGCGGCCAGGGAAGCCCGTACGGCGGCCGAGATCGGGGCCGGCCACACTTCCCCGGACAACCCGAAAGCGAATCTCCGGCAGAACACCGGCAAGGCGGCCTTAGGATCGAAAGGCGCCTTTCGCCATCTAATCATCAAGGGTAAAAGACGGAGGGTTTTTATGGAGACAGCAACATTTGGCGCGGGGTGCTTTTGGGGAGTCGAGGCGCGCTTTCAGCAGCTTCCGGGCGTGATCGAGACGGCCGTGGGGTACGAGGGCGGCAAGCTCGACAATCCGACCTACCAGGACGTCTGCACTGACCGGACCGGACACGCGGAAGTGGTCGAGGTGAAGTTCGACCCGGCCGTCGTAAGTTACCAGCAACTGCTGGATCTGTTTTTTGAGCTGCACGATCCGACCCAGCTCAACCGCCAGGGTCCGGACTGGGGAGCGCAATACCGCAGCGTGGTATTTTCCCATTCTCCCGAGCAGGAAGCGGCGGCTAAGGCGACCATTGCCAGGCTGACCGGGGCCTTTAAAAAACCGATCGTGACCCAGGTAGTGCCGGCGCAGAATTTCTGGCGCGCGGAGGAATACCACCAGAAGTATCTAGAGAAGCGCGGCGCGCTCTCCTGCCATATCTGATAGCCCGGTGTCGGGAAATCCCGCGAGCGCTGGTCCGCCCTACGATGTTTTGATTGTGGGCGCCGGTGCCGCGGGTCTTTTCTGCGCCATCGAAGCTGGCCGTGGCGGACGCCGGGTTCTGTTGCTCGACCATGCCGGCCGGATCGGCAAGAAGATCCTGATCTCCGGTGGAGGCCGCTGCAACTTCACCAACCTGCACACCACCGCCGGGCATTTCCTCTCAGCGAATCCTCATTTTGCCAAATCAGCTCTTGCCCGTTACACCCCGGCTGACTTCCTCGCGCTGGTGGAGCAGCACCAGATTCCCTGGCACGAGAAGAGACTGGGCCAGCTCTTTTGCGATCGCTCGGCCAGCGACATCGTAACCATGCTCGAGCAGGAGTGCGCCGCGGCTGGTGTAACGATCCTCCCCAACACCCATGTCCGTGAAGTCGCCCACGGCGATGATTTCCGTTTAGAGACCGACCGTGGCTTGTTCTCTGGGCGCTCCCTGGTCATCGCCACCGGGGGCTTGTCGATTGCGAAGATGGGAGCGACTTCGTTTGGCTACCAAATCGCGCAGCAATTCGGCTTGGCCATTCGACCCTGCAGGCCGGCGCTCGTCCCCCTCACCTTCGCTCCTGAGGACCTTACGCGCTTTGCCGGTCTGCCGGGAGTCTCGACCGAGGTGATCGCCTCAGCCGGGCCGGGGCGCTTCCGGGAAAAGCTGCTCTTTACCCATCGCGGCCTCAGTGGCCCGGCCGTGCTGCAAATCTCCTCTTATTGGCAGCCCGGCGAGGCTGTGGTGATCGATCTTGCGCCGGACCAGCTCTGGACCGGCAAGCTCCGCGCCCAGGCAGCGCAGCGCGATCTGTTGAGTGCCCGGAGCGCGATCCGTGGCGTCCTCCCGCATCGCCTGGCCGACCGGTGGCTTGATCTGCACCCGCCCTCGGCCTGGACGAACCAGGGTTTGGACGAAGCTGAAAGCGCGCTCCACCACTGGACCGTCCATCCCTCCGGGACCGAGGGCTATGAAAAAGCCGAAGTCACCGCCGGCGGAGTGGACACAGGGGAGCTCAGCGCCCGGACGATGGAGAGCCGCAAGGTTCCGGGCCTCTACTTCATTGGCGAGGTCGTCGATGTGACCGGCCATCTGGGCGGCTTCAATTTCCAGTGGGCCTGGGCCTCAGGCGCCGCTGCTGGCCGGGCGCTAGCCGAGGCGCACTGAGTCTGGTCGCAAAAAAAGTGGAGCCGGCCTCTACATCTGCGTTTAAGCGAAGATTTCCTAATCTATCCCAGGTAAGATTGTTCTGAAACGCTCCGATTCTGCTCCCGCTTTGCCGACTTAATGATTTCGACGACCCCTGAACAGGAACTCCGCGAAAAGCTGCGCAAGATCACTGCGCTGTTCGCAGGCGCCACCACCATCGGAGAACGAAACGCAGCGGCGGCTGCGATCGATAGGGTGCGGAGAGCCCTTAATGCCGCGGCGCAAACTGAACAGCCGGTAGAAATGCAATTCACTCTCCCCGATCATTGGCGCAGGCGCTTGTTCGCCGCGCTTTGCCGCCGCTATGGTCTTGAACCCTATCGCTACCGGCGCCAACGTCACACGACGGTCGTGGTGCGCGCTCCAAGATCGTTCATCGACAACACTCTCTGGCCGGAATTTTTGCAGATCAAGGACGCGCTCGATGAATACTTGAATGAAGCTACGGAACGGATCATTCGCGAAGAGGTGTACGGTGATTCCACGGATGCCCCGGAACGGGCGGGATGAAAACCGATGATCGCCCGGTAAGACAAACGGGCTCTGGAAAGGGAACTATGCCACGACGAGGCGCGAATTCCGTCAGCAGCAAACCCGATCAATTCTTCGTGAAAGAGCTTTTGGGCGAAACGCCACCTTCCTATTCCACCATGGAAGGGCTCTACCGGCTGGCCGTCAAGTTGTATGCCTTGAGCCCGTGGCGTGTGCTGGATGAAACCGAGCTCGTTCTTACCCGGGATTCTGCTACCGGTGAGACCTGTTACTGCTCGGTTATGGGTGCGCTCGGCGAAGTTCTGGCCGTGCACGCCTATATCGGTACAGAGGGCTATCGTCTGTTTCGAAGGGTGGCGGCTGGAGAGATTGCTGGCGCCGGCGAATTCTACGAGAGGCAACACAGCGTGTATCTGGAATTCGTGCCCAGGGCAGAGCTGGATGCGCAGGACCGCAAATTGCTGTCCGCCATGGGTCATCCCCTTGGCGCGGTCAAAGCCTCTCCCATCTTCCGTGCCAGCCGTCCAGGGTTTCGCCCTTGGTTCGTGACCGAGGAAGAAGGGCTGTTGCTGGCCGAGTGCCTGCGTGCCGTGATCGTGATCTGTTCCGCCGTCTCTACTCGGCCCGGCCTAGAGTATTGGAATCTTGTCGATACCTATCCGATGGTTTCGCAAGTGGATGGAAAAGAGGGTGAGCCTAAATACCGCGTCGAATTAGTAAAAGTGACTTTGCCCAGTGAACCTCCGCTCTCACCGGTGCAGCTTGGGGAAGAGCAACTGCATCGGCTCCGCAACCGGAACTATGCAATCCGCGGAGTGATGGAACTCGGCTACTTTCCTAGCGCCGCTCCCATTGGGGAGAAGAACGAGCGCAAGGCGTGCACGCGGGTCGCGTTGGCCGTCGATGCCGACAGCGGATTCCTCTTTCCGCCGGAACTTGCGTCTCCTGGAGTTTCTGTCGCAGATGCGCTGGGAATGGCAATCATCAAGGCGATTGAAACCAGCCGCACCTTGCCCAGGGAGGTGCGGGTGACGACCCGCAAGCTCAAGGACTGCCTCAACCCACTCTCAGAGGCTTGCGGCTTCCCGGTCAAGGTAGTGGGTTCCCTTCCGGCGTTGGCGGAGGCCCGAGAGGGCCTGATGCGCATGATGGAAGGCCCCGCCTTCCCACGGATCTGAAGGCCGTCAATTGGAATCGCGTGTACAAGGGCATTCTCATCAGCCCACATCTGCGTCTAAGCGAAGCGCTGGGTGTTATTGATCCGGTCCCTACTTAGGATGAGAAAAGGAACCGCAGGTCCCTCCACTACGCTACCCCGGATTTCCTGNNTGGCGAACTTCATGCGGCTTTCTTTAAGGAAAGCCGCACACCGGCGATGGCTAGCGCTGCGCAGTAGGAAATCCGGGTACGCTCCGGCCGGGATGACAACTTTGTTGAAGGAACTAAAGCGGTCCCGCAACAGAATTGTCATCCCGACCGGAGCGTAGCGTAGGGACCTGCGGTTCCCATCGTTCGCCCACAACATTGTGGCCAGTCGAACCCAACGTTCTACTGATCTGGGGCACCGCATCTCGTACCATTGTCTGCTCGCACGACGGTTCTGTGACAAAATGCGGTGGTGCTTCAATCACTGACCGAGCGCAAGGAATGGAAGTTCTTCGCCGTCCTCCCCAAGGCGGACCTTGGCCTCGCTTCCGCTTGGTGGGCAGCGCTTCTCCTGAGAGGGATCCTGCCGGCGGCGTTCGCGATCGCCATGGGCGTGCTCGTCGGTGCCGTGCAACGCGGCCATCCTCTCGCCGGTCCGCTTGCGTTTGCCGGCGCAATCTTCGTGCTGCTTCAAGTGCTCAGCCCAATCCATCAGGCGGTCAGCGCCAATCTCGGCGACCGCACCGCCGCATGGCTCTACGACCGTCTCACTGAGGCCTGCGTGCGCCCGCCGGGTATGGGGCACCTCGAGGATCCGGCGCTCACCAGTGACCTCACCGTCGCGCGCGAATTCGACCGCGGCATGACCGGGCCGCCGCTGTCGATCTCCATGGATTTTATTGCCAGCGGCATGGTCGAGATGATCGGCGGGGTCGCGTCCGCGGTAATCCTCGTGAGATACGCGTGGTGGGCGCCGATCTTGCTCGCGGGCGCGTGGCTGGCCACGCACTGGCTCCTACGCGAGAGCGGGGTCTGGCGCGACCGCAACACCGAGGAGGTGCGCGGCGCGCAGCGGGATGCCGACTACGCCTACCGGCTGGCGGTGGATCCGCCCGCGAGCAAGGAACTACGTCTCTTCGGCCTTGCTGGCTGGACGATCGACCGCTTCATCGCCAGACGCACTCGCTTGCACGAGCTGCAATACGCAGCCACACGCCTCCGCGAGCGCCCCGTTATCTGGAGTCTTCTCCTCGTTGTCTCTGCCAACGTCGTGGTCTTCTGGCTACTGGCGAGCGCCGCAGCCCATGGCCGCATCAGTCTTGGGGAAGCCGTCGTTTACGTGCAGAGTGCCGTCGGAGTCTCGATGATCGCGTTCGGCGGATTCAGTTGGGCGCTCGACGGAGCGGCTGCTCCCGTCGCCGCTGTGCTGCGGCTGGAGCCAGCGATGCACCCCGCCGGAGGGCTGCGCTCTGGCGATCGCTCCGCAAACGCCACGCCTGCGCACGAGATTCGTCTGCGCGATGTCACCTTCGCATACCCAGCCAGCGCGCCCGTGCTGGAGCACTTCGATCTCACTATTCCCGCCGGCTCGTCGCTCGCCATCGTCGGACAGAACGGCGCCGGCAAGACGACCATCGCGAAGCTGCTATGCCGGTTGTACGATCCGCAGTCGGGTGCGATCGAGATCGACGGCGCCGACATTCGCGAATTCGATCTCGCGTCGTGGCGCTCGCGCGTCACGGCGGTGTTCCAGGACTTCCTCCGCCTCGAGCTGCCGCTGCGCGACAACGTGGCTCCGGCGGGCGCGTCAGACGATGTCGTGCGCGCCGCGCTCGATGCCGCAGGAGCAACGAATCTGGCCGCACTGGACACAGTGTTGGCCCGTGGCTACGAAGGTGGCACCGACCTGTCGGGGGGCCAATGGCAGCGCATTGCGCTCGCCCGGGCGCTGGCAGCCGTGACCCTGGGCGCCGGTGTCGTGCTGCTTGACGAGCCGACCGCGCAGCTCGACGTGCGTGGGGAAGCGGAGATCTTCGAGCGGTTGCTCGCCGCCACCCGGCATTGCACCACCATCCTGATCTCACATCGCTTCTCCACCGTCCGCCATGCCGATCGGATCTGCGTGCTAGAGCACGGCCGGGTCATTGAGCTCGGCACCCATGACGAGCTGATGGCGCTTGGCGGCCGTTATCGGACGATGTTCGATCTGCAGGCGCAGCGCTTCACCGTCCCCGAAGAGGAGGGTACGACGTATGACGTCCTCTCCTGATCGTGATCGCGCGATCGCGCCGTTACCTCCCGCGCTCTCGTCGATGTGGCGGTTGTGCAAGCTGGGATATCGCCACGAGCCGCGGTTGATGGTCGCGGCGTTCGTGCTGTCGCAGCTGGCCGCGCTGCCTGATGCGCTCCTCGCGTTGTGGCTGATGCTGCTCGGCAAAGGCGTTCTCGAGCACAGGCCCGGTATGGTGCAGGGCGCGGCGATTGGCCTCGGCGTGTCGACCGCCGGGACGTGGTTCCTGCGCACGGTCAGCACGCGCGTGCAGCGGCGCTTCCGCGACAAGGTGACGATCGCGCTTGAAGCGCACGTCGCGCGGCTGCAGGCATCGGTCGCGACGGTCGCGCATCAGGAGCTGCCGGAGTATCTCGATCGCCTGTCCATGCTGCGCAACCAGGTGTTTGTGCTCGACCACATGTACATGTCGCTGTTTTCCACGCTCGGGTGGATCCTGCGGCTGGGCGTGACCATGGCGCTGCTGGCGTCGATTCACCCGGCACTCCTTCTGCTCGTGGTATTCGCGATCCCCACCGTGTTGACCTCGACATGGCGGCCCGAGGTCGAGAGATCCGCGCATGAGCGTGGAGCACAAACCAATCGGCTGGCCCGCCACCTCTTTACCATTGCCACCACCGCGCCGCCGGGAAAGGAAGTGCGGATCACCGGCATCGGTGAGCGCCTTATTAAAGACCGCCGAGCGGCGTGGGAGCGCTGGTATGAACCGGTGGCGGCCACTCGGCGGGGCTCGGCACTTTGGTACGCATTGGCGTGGGCTATCTTTGGCCTTGCGTATGTCGGCGCGATCATCTTTGTTTCGTACGCCCTGGGCCGGCCGGCCAGCCAGGTGCTGCTGGTGCTCGCCGCAGGTGCGCGGCTGTCGGCATATATCGGCGCGACTGTTGGCGAGATTGGGTTCCTGCGCGGATTCTGGATGGATGGCTCGCGCCGCCTCGCGTGGCTCGAGGACTATGCCGCCTCCGTCGCCGCGTCGGGCGATCTGCCGGTTCCCACCGTGATGCGCCGCGGCATCCGATTCGACCACGTGTCGTTCGCCTACCCCGGCACCTCACGCGTTGTGCTGGACGATGTGTCGGTGACGCTGCCGGCGGGCGCTGTGGTCGCGATCGTCGGCGAGAACGGCGCGGGCAAGACGACGCTGGTCAAACTGCTTGCGAAGATGTACGAGCCGTCATCCGGTTCGATCCTGGTGGACGATACTCCCCTGGCGCGCGTGCCGGCCGGCGAGTGGCGGGATCGTCTCGCGGGCGCATTCCAGGATTTCTTCCGCTTCGAATTCCGCGCGGGACACACGGTTGGTCTGGGCGACGTCCCCAGACTCGACGACAAGCCCGCCGTGCTCGCGGCTGTCGATCGCGCCGGCGCCAGGGACGTCGTGGCCCGTCTGACGTCAGGCCTCGACACGCAACTCGGTCCGACCTGGCCATGCGGAGTCGAGTTATCGTTTGGTCAGTGGCAGAAGCTCGCGCTGGCGCGCGGGTTCATGCGCGAGCGCCCACTGCTGCTCGTGCTCGACGAGCCGACCGCCGCGCTCGACGCCGAGACCGAGCACGCGCTGTTCGAGCGCTACGCCGCCGCCGCGCACGGCCGGGACGAGGAGGGGCGCATCACGATCCTCGTCTCCCACCGCTTTTCAACCGTCCGCATGGCCGATCTCATCGTCGTCCTCGACGGCACTCGGCTCGTGGAGGTCGGGACGCACGATGAGCTGATGGCGAAGCGGGGCCAATACTCGGAGCTCTACGGCATCCAGGCCGCCGCCTATCGCTGATCGGCGATTCTTCCGAGGATCCCCGGCAGCGCGTCGATGTCCCCGTCCGACGTGCGGAAGTTGACGATGCACGCCCTGAGCGCGAACTTGCCGCCGATCACGGCGTTGGACAGAAACGCTTCGCCGCTCTTTTCCACGCGCGTCAGCAGATCGCGATTCAGGTTGTTCAGCCACTCCTCCGCTTCCGGCTGGCCGACCTTCGTCCGAAGATCGGGCGGCACATACCGGAATGTGGCGATGCTCAGGCTCTGCGTCAGCGCCTCGAACCGCGGATCGTCCTGAAAGAGCCGGAACAGCCTGCGCGACAGCCGCATGTCTTCCGCGATCGTCTCGACGTAGCCGGCCCGGCCGATCTGCTGCAGCGCCAGCCATACCTTCAGGGCGCGGAAACCGCGGGAATTCTGCGGCCCGTAGTCCACAAAGTTCAGCACGTCGTCGGCAAAGTGGTAGTAAGGCGGGTGGTAGGAAAACGCGTTTCGCAAGTCGTCGGGACGGCGCACGAGCGCGCAGCCGGCCTCGAGCGGCGCATACAACCACTTGTGCGGATCCACGGCCACGGAATCCGCATCAGAGAGCGCGCGCAGGTCTTCCGGAGCATCCGGGATCGCCGCCGCAAGCGCCCCGTACGCCCCATCGACGTGAAACCATAGATCGTGCTCGCGGCAGATCAGGCCAATCTCCCGCAGGGGATCCACGGCACCGGTACTGACCGTGCCCGCTGTGCCGACGACGAGGAACGGCAGTTCGCCGCGGGCCTGATCCACGGCAATCTGTTTGCGCAGATCTCCGGTCTTCATGCGCTGGTATTCATCAACAGGAATCCAGCGAATGGCATCCGTACCGAGCCCGAAAAGGTCGGCGGCCTTTTGAATCCACGTGTGCGTTTCGCTCGAGGCATACGCAGTCAGGCGCGGCGCCGGGCCGCCCAGGCCGGCCTTGCGCACATCCCATCCGGCCTTCGCCCGCCGCGCGGCCAGGAAGCAGACGAAGTTGGCCATGTTGCCGCCGCTCACGAGCAGTCCCCCGCACGACGCCGGATAGCCGACGAACTCAGCGATCCATCGAACGGTCTGCGCCTCGATTTCGGTGGCCATGGGCGCCAGCGCCCAGGAACCGCAGTTCGGATTCACGGCCGCGGCGAGAAGATCGCTGAGCACGCCAATGGGCGCCGGGCTCGACGTGATGTAGCCCATGAAGCGAGGATGGCCGTTGAACAGCGAGTGCTCGAACAAGAGACTTGCGGCACGCGCCAGCAGTTCCTGCGGGTCGGTTCCTTCCTCCGGAAGGCCGCGCTCGGACTCCAACGCGCCGCGGACCGCCGCCGCCGGCTCGTCCGGTTTCACGAGCCCCGCAGGCATGCGCGCCATCTGTTCAGCGATCCGATCGACCAGGCGATGGCCGAGCGTCCGAAATTCTTCCGAAGACATGTCCAGGGCCGCGTGTCGTGTCGTCGTCATCTGAGTCCTTCGAACAGATCGATTTCCTGCGCCCGTCCGCCGTTCACGAGACTGAACACACGATAGAACTCGGCGCGTCCCCACATGACCCGCTGGTCTTCGTCCGACAGGCTGGCCAGGTTCTTGTAAATGCTCATCTGCGTCTTGTGGCACTGCACCGCGCGCCACACGGTTGGCCACACCGCCGTCGCGTCCACTCTCGTGGTGATGGACCAGTCCGGCCACGCCACGGCCGCGCGCACCGTGCCGTCGACGGTCGACGTCAACGTCTTGAACGCCGCCTGATACGCCGCCCACTTCCGGGCGCCGTGGATGAAGTAGTAGAGCTTCGATACGCGATGCACGTCCCCGGCGCGGACGATCGCGGCGAGCGTCAGCTGCGAGATGGCGATGTGATCGGGGTGCCCGTAGGCGCCATACGGATCGAACGTGAGGACGACGTGCGGCCGAATCCTCCGAATGTGACCGGCGATCTGTTCCGCGGCGTCGGCGGGGTCTGCGCGGTCGAGCTCCGCGTCGAGATAGTCGAGGAGCACGACCTCGCGCACGCCGAGCTCGTTCGCCGCGGCGCGCAACTCGGCCTCGCGCGCGCGGCCGACGATCTCGGGCCCGGGAGATACGCCTGTGTCGTCGAACCGGCCACGCTCACCGCGTGTGGCGGTCACGACATACGTGCCGATCCCTTCGCGCCCGTATTTCGCGAGCACTCCCCCCGTCCCCAGAGACTCGTCGTCTGGATGGGCGAGCACACACATGAGCCGAAGCCCGGATGGCATCAGACAGTCTCGGCGCGCTGCGGGCGCAGCATGAGCGTCTCGACCGCTTCCCGCACACCGCAGCGTCCTTCGAACACGGCGGCCATCTGCGTCGCGATCGGCAGCTCCACGCCGTAGCGGGCGCCGAGCGCGAGGGCGGCGGACGTGGTCTTCACGCCCTCCGCGACCATCTTCATGCCAGCGATGATGTCCTCGAGGCTCCGGCCGCGCGCGAGCTCCACGCCTACGTAGCGATTGCGGCTCAGCGTGCCCGTGCACGTGAGCACGAGATCGCCGAGCCCGCTCAAGCCGGCCGTGGTTTCACGCTGGCCTCCGGCCGCAACCACGAGCCGCGCGATTTCGGCCAGCCCTCGCGTGATGAGCGCCGCGTGCGCGTTCTGCCCGAGGCCCAGCCCTTCCACGACGCCGGCGGAGATGGCGATCACGTTCTTCATCGCGGCCGAGATCTCCACGCCAATCACGTCCGATGATCGGTAGAGACGGAAGTAGGGCGCGCGGAATTCCTCCTGCACGAGCTCCGAGGCTGCGTCGTCGCGCGATGCGGCGAGCACCGCCGTCGGGAGCCCGCGCGCCACCTCCATCGCAAAGCTCGGCCCCGACAGCACGACAACCGGATGACCGGCGCCCGCCTCCTCCCGGATGACCTCCGACATGCGATGCAGCGTGTCGTTCTCGAGGCCCTTGGTCGCGCTGACAATCGTCGCGTGCGGCCGAAGATGCGACTGCGCCTCCCGCATCACGCGCCGGCAGCCGTGGGATGGCAGCGCCGACACCACGAGCTCCACGCCGTCGAGCGCGTCGGACAGCGAGCGCGTGACGTGCACGTGCGCGGGAAGGCCGATCCCCGGGAGATACACCTCGTTGACCCGGCCGCGCATCACCGCGTCGGCGAGCTCCGCGTCACGCGCCCACAGGCGGACATCCCGCACGGCGCCCGGGGATTGTGCGTCCTTCCTGGGACGCGCGAGATGCACAGCCAGCGCGGTCCCCCAGCTTCCGGCACCAAGAATGGCGATAGTCTTCATCAGTGTGTCAGGGGCGCGCGCCGCGCCAGCCGCCGCTCCGTGCCGGCGAAGAGTCGCGCGACATTCGAGCGGTGGCGGAAAATGATCAGCGCCGCGACCGCCAGCGACATCTCGACGACGATCGGCGGGCTGCCCATCGTATAGGCGAGCGGCGGCAGCGCCACGGCGGCCAGAATCGATCCAAGAGATACGTACCGTGTCAGCGACACGGCCGCGGCGAAGATCGCCAGCGCGATCGCAGCAGCGAGCGGCGCGAGCACGGCAAAGACGCCGCACGCCGTGGCCACGCCTTTGCCTCCGCGAAATCGCAGCCACACCGGATAGACATGGCCAACGATCGCCGCCAGCCCCGCCGCCGCGGCGGCCGCCGTCGACCCGTCAAGGCGCTCGGCGAGGATCACGCCCGCCGCGCCTTTTGCCATGTCGAGCAGCGCCACGACAACGCCTGCCGCAATCCCCGATGTGCGCGCGACGTTGGTCGCTCCAAGGTTGCCGCTGCCGGCCGTCCGCAGATCGACGCCTCCGCCAGGCCCCCACTGCCGCGCGACGATGAACGCAAACGGCACCGAGCCGAGAAGATACGCGATGACGATCGCCGCGAACAGGCTCATGCGGTCACCGTCCGAGAAGCATCAGCCGCAGCATATTCATCGCGGCCTGCGTCGATTGATAGTTCACCTGCTCACGATTGCCGATGAACGCAAAGGTCCGGACATCCGCGCCCCCATCGGTGACGACGGCGATCGCGACCGTGCCGACGGGCTTCTCCGCCGTGCCGCCATCAGGGCCGGCAATGCCGGTGATGCCGATGCCGACGTTCGTGGACGCCCGCCCGCGCACGCCCTCCGCCATCGCGCGCGCGACCGATTCGCTCACCGCGCCGTGCTCGTCGATGATCGTCTGCGGCACGCCGAGCCAGTCCACCTTGGCCTGATTGCTGTAACACACGAGGCCCCTGTCGACGTACGCGGAGCTGCCGGGAACGGCGGTCAGCCGCGACATCAGCAGGCCGCCGGTGCACGATTCGGCCGCGGCGACTGTCCAGCGGGCCCGCCGCAGCAGATCGCCGACCACGGCCTCGAGCGGTCGGCCATCAATACTGTAGACCGCGGCGCCAAGCGCGGCGACCAGGGCACCGACCGCCGCGTCGAGCGCAACGTCTGCCTCCGCCCGGCTCGACGCCGACGCCGTCAGGTGCAGCTCGATCTGCCCCATCACCGCGAGGATCGTCGTCGTGATGGGAATCGGCGCGGTCGACTTTGTCCAGGCGCCGTAGACCGGCTGCGCGACGGCGTCCACCGCGGATTCGGTGCGGCCCGTGATCTTCAGCACCCGGCGAAACAGGCCCCGGCCGCCGGTCCGCGGCGCCAGCCGATCGCGGATGACGGCTTCGAGCATGGGCGTCATCTCGCGCGGCGGTCCCGGCAGGAGCACGAGCGTCGTCGTGCCGCGTTCGAGCCACAAACCGGGCGCGGTGCCGAGCGCGTTCTCGAGCACGGTCGCCCCGCGCGGCACCATCGCCTGCCGCCGGTTGATGTCCGCCATCTCCAGCCCGCGGCGCGCGAACCGGGCGCGAATGCGTTCGAGGATCGCCTCGTGGAGATCGAGCGGCAGGCCAAGCACGCGGGCGGCCGCGTCGCGGGTCACATCGTCTTCGGTCGGGCCGAGGCCGCCGGTGCAGATCACGAGGTCGGTGGTGTCGAGCGCGACCGTCAGCACGCGCGCGAGCTCGTCGATGTCGTCGCCGACCACCGTCTTCACGCGAACGTCGCAGCCGATCGCGTTCAGCCGCTCGGTGATCGCCAGGGAATTCGTGTCCACGCGAAACGGCGTCAGCATCTCGCTGCCGATGGCGAGAATGCAGGCCTTCACAATGTCCAGCCCATCAGATGCGATGCCGCCCAGACGCAGCCGCGCAGCGCGAGGTTCGCGTAGATTGCCGCCATGCCGTCGTCGGCCATCACGCCGATGCCGCCGTGGAGGCTCTCGAGACGATTGGCGGGATACGGCTTGATGATGT
>PLZN01000506.1 GCA_003152195.1 Acidobacteriaceae bacterium | reverse complement strand
GCGTAGGTATTCATTTCGTTGCCGACCCATGGTTGACTGGAGCGGCCATGACCGCGCCGGTCATGTGCGATGACGCGGTAGCCCTGTTGCCCGAGGAACAGCATCTGCGCGTCCCACGCGTCCGCATCCAGAGGCCAGCCATGGGAGAACACGACCGGCTGTCCCGTTCCCCAGTCTTTGTAGTAAATCGTTGTACCGTCTTTGGTGGTAATCGTAGCCATGAGAGCTTCTCCTTAAGTTAAGTTGGTGAGATTTAGTAACCCGCAGCCTTCCCGAAACTGTGGCGTTTGTCTTGGCCGCCTTGGATCAGTCCGGTCTTTGGATCTACGGCGATGCATTCCCCATCGCTCCAGCGACGGTCGTCGCCATCGCCACCCTTTATGGTGTAACCCATGCCTTCGAGGGCCTGGATGGTGGCAGCCGGAAAGCCTGGCTCAATATAAAGCAGATCGGGGAGGTATTGCTGGTGAAAGCGCGGAGCATCCACCGCCTGTTGGATATTCAATCCACCATCGGCGACGCTCAGAAAAATATTGGCAATCGCGGTGATGATGCGGGGTCCGCCTGGAGAACCGATCACGAAGCGAACCTTGTTGTTCTCGAGCACAATAATTGGCGTCATGCTGGACAACGGACGATGGCTGGGAGCAATTGCATTCGCCGCACCCTGGATGAGCCCGAACATATTCGGCGCGCCCACCTTGGAGGTAAAGTCGTCCATCTCATCATTCAGCAGGAACCCGAGACCTTCCGCCGTGGCTCCCGAACCGAAGGAATTATTCAGCGTATAGGTAACTGACACTGCATCACCAGCCTCGTCGAGGACGGAGTAGTGAGTTGTCTGTTTCGACTCAAAGGGGGGCGGGGCCGCATTGTCCTCCGCGATGTAGCCCGCCGGCCGGGTAAGGGAATCGGACGGGGTCGCCCGCGTCATGCTGATATCTTTGCGCCAGGCAGCGGCGTAGCGCTTGTCGATGAGCTGCGAGGTAGGCATGGATTGGAAATCGGGATCACCCAGGAACGATGTGCGGTCCTTGAAAGCGCGTCGGAATGCCTCGGTGATCAGGTGCATGGAGGACGGCGAGCGATCGCCCAGGGCTGCCATGTCATAGCCATCCAGTATGTTAAGCGTTTCCAGCAAGGCAACGCCGCCGGAGGAGGGCGGAGGGGGAGCAAGAATCTGATATTGGCGATAGGTGCCGGTGAGAGGCTTGCGAGCTTTTACTTGGTAGATGGCCAGATCTTTTTCGCTGACCAGCCCGCCATGCTTCTGGATGGCGCGGGCCAGCTCGCTGGCCAGGGCGCCATGATAGAAACTCCCAGGATCCTGCTCGATACGCTTAAGCGTACGGGCCAACTCGGGTTGGCGGAATACCTCTCCGGCCTGGTAGTAGTTGCCATCGCGTTGGAAGATGTGCCGGGAATCGGGAAACTGGGAAAGCACGGGATCGTGAAGCATTTCCGCTTCCTCAGCGCTAAGGACGAATCCTTGCTCCGCAAATTGAATCGCGGGAGCCATCACTTGCTGCAACGAGAGCTTTCCGAAGCGCCGCTGCGCCTCGACCAGCCCGGCCACGGTGCCTGGAACGCCGACCGCCGTATAGCCAACGATCGAAGCCTGCGGAATGATCTTGCCATTGCTGTCCAGATACATATTGGCGGTCGCACGTAGCGGAGCTTCTTCGCGAAAGTCCAGGAAGTGCGAATCACCGTTGGCCATGCGCAGCATCATGAAGCCGCCGCCTCCAAGATTGCCTGCGTCGGGATAGACAACCGCCAACGCGAAGCCGGTGGCGACCGCGGCATCTACCGCATTTCCTCCGGCTTTCAGCATCTTCAGGCCGGCATCGCTGGCGTCATGATGAATGCTGACCACCATGGCGTGTTGCGCCTGGGCCGGTGCAACGTCGGGCGACGCGCCGGATTGGCCATGTGTCGGCGCAGTCAGCAGCAGGCTGAAGGAGCAGAGTACGAGCAGAAAATGCTGTGCGGGCTTGGCCAAATTTCTCTCCGATCGACGTTGGCTTTCGACAGATAACCTGAATTGCACCGCTCTATAGAGAACGAAAGAGAATCTCGCGTGCGGATTCGATTTCGCGCGGCAGGACGGTGTGCGGGCGGCCTTCGTATCGCCGCGTGCTGACCTCCGCGCCCATCGCGGTGAACTGTTCCGCGGAGGCTAGAACGCGAGTCCACGGTACATGTGGGTCCGGATCTCCGGAACTAAAGAGCGCGGGCATTCCCGCGAGATCGCCAGCATGGTGCAGGTCCGCGTCAGGCGGTCCGATCAGTCCGCCGGTGAATGCGATGAGGCCACCATAGCGCGCGGGGTGGGTAGCGACGAACTCGGTCGACAGGCACGCGCCCTGGGAGAAGCCACAAACCACGATGTGCTCACGCGCTACGCCGGCATCTAAGACGAGCTGTACCGTCTGTGCCACTTTTGCCAGGGCCGAACCAAGCCATGGCTCGTTCTCCTGTACCGGCGACATGAAGGAGTACGGATACCAGCTATGTCCCGCGGCCTGCGGGGCCAGATACGCAATGCGCTCGTCGTACATCTCCGCGGCGAGCCCGAGTATGTCCTCCGCCGACGCGCCGCGGCCATGCAGAAGAATCATTGCCGCCGCCGCTTGGTTGAGCCTTGCTCCCAATCTGCGGACGGGCTGATCACGATGGGGATCACGCACCAGATCTCTCTCCATGGCTATTTGTGATGGTGCAGTTCGATCGCAGGCAGCGCGCGCTCCACTCGCGAACGTTGTGGCTCAAGCCAGGGGGGCAGCTTCAGAGTTTCACCGAGCGATTCGACGGGCTCATCGAGGGCGAACCCTGGCGGATCGGTGGCGATTTCAAACAGAACACCACCTGGCTCGCGAAAGTAGATCGAGTGGAAGTAGGTGCGGTCCAACACCGGCGTCACATTCAATGAGGTCGCTGCGATCACTTCGCGCCATTCGAGCTGCGATGCATCGTCGGCTGCACGGAAGGCGATATGGTGAACACTGCCCGCGCCCATTCGGCCGTAGGTGAGCTGCGGCTGGACCAGCACGTCGATGTAGTTGCCCAGTGCGTTTCCCTCTGCGGCAAAGCGGAAGCGGGCGCCATGCTCACCGATCTTGCGCAAGCCCAGGATGGTGAGCACATCCACCGTCGACTCGTAACCACCCTCGCAAAGCGTCACCCCGAAGAAGCCGCGGACCGCGTGCTCGGCCGGAACGTCGCTGGTGCGCGGGACTTTTGCGAACCCTGCACCCGCATGGCCGACGATCTCCAACCGCAAGCCGTCTGGATCGGCGAAGCTGAGTACTTCCTCTTCGAACCGTTGGCCTGCGCGTTCCGCCGGAACGCCTGCCGCCAGTAAGCGATTCTCCCAGAATTCCATGGATGCGAGCGGGACGCTGAATGCAGTCTCCGAGGTTTCTCCTACACCGAGACTGCCGCGCGTGGCGTGCGGCCAAGGAAAGAAAGTAAGGATTGTACCGGGCGAACCGACATCGTCTCCAAAGTAGAAGTGGTAGCTCCCGGGATCGTCAAAGTTGATCGTGCGTTTTACGAAACGAAGCCCGAGCACTTGAGTGTAGAAGTCAAGATTCCGCTGTGGGTCGGAGGCAATCGCTGTGACGTGATGTAAGCCGACGATGGGTTTTGCCATGGATATCCTCAAATCGAAAGAACGCAATCAGGAAGAGGGAAGCAGGATGGCCTTGCCTGCGCCGCCCCGCGCAACCAAATCGAAAAGTGCACGTCCCTCGGCGATAGGCCTCTGGGAGCCAATCGTCGGGGGGGCGAGTTCACCGCGTTCGAAGAGTGGCCGCAGTTGATCCAGCAGCTTCGCCGATGCCGCTTCACTCATGGAGCGTGAGTCCACGCCGTAAAGGCTCAACTCGCGATGGTAGAAATCGAGTAGGTCGAAGCTGACGCGGCGATCGCCGACGGAAGTGATCGCGACCTGTCGGCCGCCGTGACCTAGTGTTGCGAGAACCTGTTCGAACAGAACGCCGCCGACGCAGTCGAACGCCACATCCACGCCATGGGCAGCGGTTAGCTCCTTTGCGGCGCCTGCGAGCTCACGTTCGGTTGTGTTGATGAAACCCAGCAACTGCAATCCAGGGAAGTTTTCCGGACGAAATGGCTTGCGATCGACGGCGATCAGCTTGGCGCCGTTGGCGTGGGCCAGTTGCAGCACGGCGGAGCCGACCCCACCCGCTGCTCCGGTAACCAGCACCGTCTCGCCTGCACGCAATGCCGCTCGTTGGATCAGCCCGGTATAGGCGGTGGTAAAGGCCACGCCCACGGCCGCAGCCTGCGCGAAGCTGAGATTGCGCGGCTTCTCCGATACTGCATTCGCAGGGAGAAGCAGCAGCTCAGCGTGGGAGCCATCGCGCGTGTAGCCGAGATCGCCGCCGGAACCCCATACCTCTTTGCCCACCAGGGATGGCGGCCCGTCCACCACGACTCCGGAAAAGTCTCGCCCGGGGATGCGGGGCAGCGTGGTTCCAAGCATGCGTCCCTGTACGTTCTTGACGTCGCTGGGGTTCACAGCGGCGGCTTCCACTCTAACCAACACCTCTCCTTCGCGAGGTTTTGGCGCTGGTAGTTCCACCAGTTCAAGGCGATCCAGCGATCCGAACTCTTTGAACTGCAGAGCCTTCATCGTGCTCCTTGCGGCGTCGTACCAGGACCGGCCCCTGCAACAGAGAAACGGCGATACTGCGCCCGTCCCAGTGTAAGACAACGACCAAAGCGAGGCTATCCCGGTTGCAACAGAAAGGGCACCCCGGGAGGGTGCCCTTTCTGTTGCTTGCTGGTTGATGTCCTTATGGCAGGTAGTAGCGGAAGGAGGTCCAGAACATGTTGTCGGTTGCCTGAGGGGTAGCACCTATGCCGGACCAGATGTTGCGCTGAAAGTAGGCATACTGTATCCCCTGGCGCAGACGTCCCTTGGGTCCACTGTAGAAGTTGTACCAATAGCCGACGACTAACTCCTGGACATCCTTGGTGTCGGCGGTGCAATTGGTCTGTGAACCAGGCGTAAAACCACTGTTGGTGGTGGGCGGAGGCGGTTCGGTGTCGCAGCCGGTTTCGACGTTGAGGTAAGATCCGTATCCAACGGACTTCGTCGGACTGGTGAGAAAGTATCGGCGGCCCACGTAGTCGCCACCATAGTTGGCATAGATGTCGAGGCGCGGAGTGACATGGAACTCCAGCGTGCCGAGAGCAGAGAACCCGTGGATCAGAGCCAACTGGCCATCCGGACGGGCAGTTGTGTCGGCAATGGTACTGCTGCCATAGCGGCCGATGCCGTCGCCCCAAAGTCCCTTTAATCCCACGTCCAAGTGTTTTTGCAAGGTGGGAACCCGAAGGCTGCCGCCGATGCCTCCACCCGTGGTCGTATCGTTATACGCACCGGCCGCGGAGGGAGTGGCAGCGGTGGCATTCGGGTAGATGCGAGCGCGGAAGAAGCGGCCGACGCCAAAGATTTCGTAGTGGCCCCAACCCGGTTCGTAGGCAAGTTTTGCGATGAAGTCGGGAGCCACGTTCGAAGCGTAGTTTCCATTGAAAGCGTTGTACAGACCGCCGCTGTTGCCTGCCTGCCCAATGATGACATTCGTAGGAATGCCGTGGCCGGCGATGCCCAGAATCTGCGGATTCTCGGCCGACGCTGCAAGAGAGAGCTTGGTACCGAAATCCTTGCTTACGCGAAAGCCATATTGACGCGCCCATACAAAGCCGGCGGCGTATTGGGAATCGATGGTGGAGGGAAGGATTTCGGACCTGTTTTGCGTTAACCTGG
>PLZN01000147.1 GCA_003152195.1 Acidobacteriaceae bacterium | reverse complement strand
CACCCACCACCAGTCGCTTGAGATAAAGCTCCGGCGCAATGCGCAGGTACAACGCAAGGTCCAGCGCATTGTGGTGGGTGCGAAATGGCCTGGCGACTGCTCCTCCGGCAATGGGCTGCATCATCGGGGTCTCCACCTCGAGATACCCACGCTGATCAAAAAAACGCCGGATCGCCTTCAGCACCTGGGCACGCTTGACGAAGACCTCACGAACATCGGTGTTCATGAAGAGATCGACATAACGCTGCCGGTAGCGGAGCTCCACATCGGCCAAGCCATGATACTTCTCGGGCAACGCCAGCATCGCCTTGGTCAGGAAGGTAATGCGGTCCACATGCACCGTCAGCTCGCCGGTCCGGGTGCGGAAGACGTAACCGGAAACCCCGATGTGATCCCCCAGATCGAGCAACTTGTAGAGCTGGAAGCCCTGCTCCCCGACCGCATCCAAGCGAACGTAGATCTGCAGGCGCTCACCGCCTTGCTGCAGTTGAGCAAAGCCGGCCTTACCTTGCGCGCGGATGGCCATGAGGCGCCCGGCAACTGTAACCGTCGTCCTCTGTGCGTCCAGCACCTCCGCCGGGACCTCCCCGAACCTCAACCGTACTTCCGGGACCGTGTGCGAAGCGACAAACTGGTTGGGGTACGCCTGCTGGCCGAGCGCGGAAATCTGGCGCAGCTTATCTTTACGAAGCGCGAAAAGATTGCTCTCGAATTCTGACTCAAACAATGGGGTGCCTCTAGAGCAAGTATGGCTAGGGTGGTGAAAAGTCAGTATAACGTTGGGCGAGCGTGCTTCGCTTCGCCGGATCACTCCGCGGGATCCTGATCCATGGTGTATAACTGCCGAGGACAAGCACCGATATCGTTGCCGTGGGTACACCCGATCAGCCAGACCGTCAGTCGCCACAGGCGAAATCCTCGCCTAAGGACGGGGCGTTCCAGTCCCTGGTGCGCATCGAAAGCCTTATTCAACTAGGCCTGCTGTTGCCGGCCGCAGTCGTCATCGGTTGGGCCATCGGCCTGGCCCTCGATCGCTGGCTACACCAGCACTGGATCAACATTCTGGGCCTGATCCTGGGTGCGGTCGCCGGCTTCGTTCAGATCTTCCGCGTGGTTCTGTCGCACAGCAAGGAATGAGGGAATCGCAGGGTGGGAGCGAAGGTAATGGAATTCAGCGACCAGGATCTGCGGCTGGTTTTGAACCGCGCGCTGCGCAGCGTCTGTATCGCCATCGTGCTGCTGACTCCCATCCTATGGGTCGCGTGGGGCTGGCGCTCCATGTTGATGTTTCTCGTAGGTGGCGCCATCGCCGCGACGGGAATTCTGGAGTGGCGCCAGCTCATGACCGCCGTTCTTGCTCGGCTAAATCAACTGGGCACCGATATTCAAGGCACAAATGTCCCCGGAACGGGCGCCCCGAGCACGCCGCGCCCCATGGGGCCGGTGCTGTTCTGGTTTTTTGCTCGCCTCCTTGCCGCCGCTGCGGTTCTGTATGTTAGCCTGAGAAGTTTGGACGGAAAGGTTGCAGCGCTGCTGATCGGTCTGGCGCTGGCGCTGGTAGCCCTGTTTATCGAAGCGATTCGACTGTTTCACGCCTGGTCCGCATGAGATCGGAGAGGATGAGCGCGACATACCCGTATGCACGATGAAAACCCATTCACGGCCCTGTTGAACCGGTATTTCGGTGACCTGGCGACCCGCCTTCTGCACGCGGTCCACGTTCAGCCCTACAATGCGCAGGCTCCCATCACCGAAACCTTCGCCATGGAGATCCTGGTGCTCGGCCTGCTGTTGCTGTTTTTTGTGCTGGTGCGGATTTCGCTGAACGTCGAAAACCCGGGCCCGATCCAGCAGATTGCCGAGATGCTCCACGGCTTTGTCTCCGGTCAGGCGGATTCGATCATTGGGCCGGGCGCCCAACGCTATGTCGCGTTCACGACCACCGTGCTGGTCTTCGTGCTGCTCAGCAATCTTTTGGGTATGGTCCCTGGCCTGATTGCGCCTACTTCGGTACCGACTGTCCCGCTCGGGGTCGCGCTCCTGTGTTTTTTTTATTACCACTACCATGGCATTCGGGAGCAGGGCGCAGGCTACCTCAAGCAATTCGTGGGGCCGATCTGGTGGATCTCCCCGATGATGCTGCCGATTGAGTTGATCTCTCATTTCGCGCGCATCCTCTCACTCACCGTTCGTCTTTATGCCAACATGTTCGCCGGGGAGATGGTAACGCTGGTTTTCTTCTCCCTGGTGCCCATCGCTATCCCGCTGGTCTTCATGGGATTGCATCTGGGCGTCGCCCTGATCCAGGCGTACATTTTTATGCTGCTGACGATGATTTACGTCTCGCAGTCGGTGGCGCACGGCCACTAAAGCTTTTGAAAAAGGTTCTCTGGGCGGGGTCTATGCTTCCACTCCGATCGGAGCGCCGCAAGTGTGAGGGGGCCAGCATGGTGAGCCTCAACCACCCACTGGCGGCAATTCCTACGGAAGCAAGGAGAAAGAATGCGCAAACTGCAATATCTATTCATGACGCTATCCGCCTTGTTCCTGGCGGCTCCGGCCTTCGCCCAAACCGCGGGCGAGGGTGCGGGCGGCACAGGGCACGGACTCGTAGCCATCGCAGCCGGTCTTGGCATGGGGCTCGCCGCAGGGCTTTGCGGTCTCGGTCAGGGCCGGGCAACCGCTTCGGCAACCGAAGCGCTGGCCCGCAATCCTGGAGCGCGCGCCGGCATCCTGCTACTGCTCACGCTCGGCCTGGCGTTTATGGAGTCGCTCTCCCTCTTCACGCTGGTCATTATTTTCATTAAGGTCCAATACTAAGAACGGCAGCACCTATCAAGAAGCGGGGAGAGATCAGGGATCAGCGTCGGGCCCTTCCGCCCAGTAGAACTCCCTGATCTTTTTCCCCTCTCGTCCGCTTCTGATTTCCCGGCCGTCGATCCCTGACATGACCCATCGCCTGACGTTCTCGGCCATCGCGAAGCAGTTCGGCAGGCAGACCGCACTCCATCCGTTGACGCTGAGCCTGGAGCCGGGGGAGATTCTCGGCTTCCTGGGTCCAAATGGGGCGGGGAAGACGACGGCGATTCACCTCGCGCTCGGCTTCCTCCGGCCCACCTCGGGAACAGGCTCGCTGCTGGGCAAGCCCTTTGGTGACGCCGAGGCGCGGTCACGGCTTGGTTTCGTGCCCGATGTCCCGGTATTTTTCTCGGAAAGCGGCTTCCGCAGCGTCGAGTTGGCAGCGCGCCTCAACGGGGTCGATGACCCGCGGCTGGCCAAGGACATTCGCGATCTNNATGCAGCAGCGGCTGGCTCTTGCCCAGGCATTGATCAACGATCCGGAGTTATTGATTCTCGATGAGCCGGCGGCGGCTCTCGACCCGGCTGGGGTGCAGCAGGTGCGGGAGTTGCTGCGCAACGCGCGCCAGGCCGGGAAGAGCATCTTCTTCAGCTCCCACCAGCTGACCGAAGTGGAGCATATCTGCGACCGGATCGCCTTTCTCAACCAGGGCCGTTTGCTGCGCTGTGGGTCGCTCAAGGAATTTCAGAGCGAGTCGGATCGGGTGGAGATCGAAGTGCGTGGTCTTGCTCTTGCCGAGGTTAGCCGTATCTACCCCGCCGCTGCTACGGCCGGACCTGCTTCCATACGCCTGATGGTTCCTGCGCAACAACAGCGGCGGGTGATCGAGGCGATTTGGAATGCGGGAGGCGAGATCGTGAGTCTCGCGCCGCTGCGGCGTCGGCTGGAGGAACTGTTTCTCGAATGGAGCGCCGCCGGCGGGGTACAGGACCCGGCGGTGGACCCTGGTGCGGAGAAGAGGCCTGGTCGATGAAGACTGGGACGGTGGGAAAAATTTGGCAGATCACGCGCAGGCTGCTTTATCAGAATCGCTGGATCTATTTGTTTTTAATGCTCTGGCCCTTTGCCATGGCGGCGATTCTACTGGTGCCCGCAGGCCGGCCGGAGATTGACGACGTGCTCTCCATCCTGCACCAAGAGTGTTTCTACGGACTGGGGCTGGTGGCCTTCGCAGGAAGCGCCCTGCTGGGCAATGAGCAGCGCTCCCGCCGCATCGCCAGTGTCCTTTCGCGCGCGGTTAGCCGGCGCCAATATTTCTTCGCGTTGGTCAGCGCAGCATGGCTGCCGCTGGCCCTCTACGTAGTCAGTTTTGTGGTGAGCGGAAGCGCACTCTTTGCGGCCATCGAACGGCCGCTGGGTGGCCTGCTTGCCCTGGCTCTGGCACAACTTGTCCTCGGCATGTGGACGGCATCCGCAGCTCTCTTTTTCGCCACCTGGCTGCCCACCATGCTGGCATCGACCGCCTCACTGGCGGTGCTTGCCGCGCTGGGTCTCGCCGGTTACGCGTGGCCAGGCTTCGCTCCAGCGCGGCTGCTTTTTACCTTGACCCAGGGAGACTTGACCGGAGCAGCGCGCATGCTGCTTCACCCCGGCGGGTTCTTCCTCATCGTCTTGGCTGCGGGACTTCTTTTTGCCGCGGGGACTGCTATCTTTGAGCGGCGCGATCTCAGGCTGAAGAGCGACTAGTGGGATAAATCTGAGATCTGATTGGGCAACCGGGTTCCGGGTGCCCCATACCCCCGGATTTCCTGTTGAGCCCGGGCGGGTCTCACGAGCTTCATGCGGCTTTCTTTACGGAAAGCCGCACACGCGGTCACGGAGAGAGCCGCGCACAGGGAATCCGGGTATCTCGCTCGTTTTTGGCGAGATGTGGGATACGCNNTCGCGTTTCCCACATCTCGCCAAAAACGAGCGCGATATGGGGCACCCATTGTGCCGTTGTGCTAAGTAGTGTGCCAGGAAACACTGTGGCTACTCTCCTAAGCTCTGGTGAGAAATCCCGTCATCAGGCGGCGAGGACAGAGCGTAACTTAGTCTTGGTTTTTTAGGGAGCTTGTCTCAAATGTGTAATCACCGGCCCGTCCGTCTTACCTTTCGCGTTCTCGCCGCGATTTTCCCCATCCTGGCATCCTTAGGGGCAGTTGCACAGCAGACTCCTCCGGCACCCCTAAGACCACCGGCGACGCCACTCATTACCCATGACCCTTACTTCAGCGTCTGGTCAATGGCGGACCGGCTTACGGACACTTCGACGAAGCATTGGACCGGGGTTGGGCAAGAGTTAGATGGAATTGTCCGCGTCGACCAAAAAAACTACCGCTTCCTGGGTTCACTCGGCAGGGAGGACCTTTCTACTCCAGCCCTTACGGAATCCAGCCGCCAGGTTACGCCTACGCGCACCGTCGTTGTCATGACCAGCCCGGAAATCGAACTTCGCGTCGAGTTCCTTACGCCGGCCTTTCCGGAAGATATGAAAGTCATGGCGCGCCCCGTTACTTACTTGACCTGGGACGTGAAGGCGCGTGATGGGCAGGTGCATGACGTCACGCTCTATCTCGAAGCGGCCGGCACGCTGGCTACGAACGATCCGGGCGAGCAGGTGACATGGTCGCGGGCCGCTATCCAAGGCTTAAATCTGTTACGAGTCGGCACCGAGAAGCAGCCGATTCTGGAGCGTTTCGGAGACAATCTGCGCATTAACTGGGGTTGGTTCTACATTGCTGTCCCCCAGACGGAGGGAGCGCAACTGGCAGCAGGGAACCAGGGTTATCGAGAAGCGTTTTTGTCCACTGGGCGCATGCCCGAGGCGGATGACATTGAAGGGGCACGCACACCGCAGAGCCGTCATCCCGCAGCGCCTGCTCTCAACGTGATCCTGCCGCTGGGAAGTGTTGGCGCTACCGCGGTCACGCGCCACGTTCTCCTTGCCTACAACGATCTCTATTCCGTCGAGTACCTGGAGCGAAAGCTGCCCGCTTATTGGCATACGGAATTTTCGACCTTTGCGGCAATGCTTCAGGCGGCGGAGCAACAATACCCGTCATTGCGGGCTCGCGCGGAAAAATATGATGACGCGCTTCAAGCCGATCTCGTCCGCGCCGGTGGCCCTGAGTATGCAGCAATTGCGACTCTGGCCTTCCGCCAGGCAATCGCAGCCCATAAGCTTGTCGCGGACCAGGATGGCACGCCCTTCTTCATGCCCAAGGAGAATTTCAGTAACGGCTCGATTTCAACCATTGACGTCATCTATCCTTCGGCGCCGATGTTCCTGCTACTGAATCCGAAGCTGGTGGAGGCACAGTTGGAGCCGGTGCTCCGTTACGCCGGGATGCCGCGATGGAAATACCCTTTCGCGCCGCATGACCTGGGTGTTTACCCGCTGGCGGACGGGCAACTCTACGGTGGCGGCGAAGAGACGGAAGAGAACCAAATGCCGGTGGAAGAGTCAGGGAATGTGATCCTCCTGGTCGCAGCGATTGCGCACGCCGAAGGTAACGCGGACTTCGCGCGGCGCTACTGGCCCCTGCTCAGCAAATGGGCGGCCTATCTTCTGGACAAAGGCTTTGATCCTGAAAACCAGCTCAGCACGGATGACTTTGCGGGTCATCTCGCGCACAATGCCAATCTCTCCATCAAGGCTATCGAAGCTCTCGCCGCATACGCGCAACTTGCCAAGCAGCTCGGATATCCCGATGTTGCCAAGCGCTACCAAACCGCGGCCACCGATATGGCGTCCAGATGGGCCAAGCTTGCTCTGGACGGCGACCATTATCTACTGGCGTTTGACCAGCCCGGTAGCTGGAGCCAGAAATACAATCTGGTCTGGGACTCGATTCTAGGTCTGCATCTCTTTCCTGCCGACGTCAGCGCTCGGGAGATCGCCTTTTACAAACGTCACCTCAACCCCTACGGGCTGCCGCTCGATAACCGCGCCACCTACACCAAGCTTGACTGGGAGATTTGGACGGCCACGCTGGCCGGCAGTCAAGACGATTTCCAGACGCTCGTGCACCCCGTCTATAAGTTTCTCAACGAGACTCCGGATCGCGTTCCGATGACTGACTGGTATGACACCGTGTCGGCCAAGCAGCTGCATTTCCAGGCCCGTTCTGTGGTGGGTGGTGTTTATATTAAGTTGCTTGCCAATCCGGCTCTTTGGCGCAAACGGGCTGCGCCGGCCCAAATGCTGTAGAACGGCTGTCACCGGTGTTGTAGATTGGACGGCAATGGACCCGAACCCATCCGGTGGTCTTGAAGAGCAGGTTAACGAACTTCGTTCGCGCGTGCGTCGCCTCGAAGAGGCCCTGCTTAGCTCCGGCATCGTTCTGCAAAAAGAAAAGGCACCGGCGGAGAAGGCAAACGCAAGCCCGGTGAGTTCGCCGGTTTCCCCATCCCCGCCAGAGACGGGGAACCGGGTCGTGCAGGCGCCCCGCCCCGGTTTCTCCAGTCCGGCCAAAGAGAAAGACGGCCACTCGCTCGAAAGCCGGATCGGCTCGCAGTGGTTTAACCGCATCGGCATCCTTGCGGTGTTGATTGGCATGGCGTGGTTTCTGAAACTGGCCATCGACAATCATTGGATCGGCCCCTTGGGGCGGGTGCTGATCGGGCTGGTCGCAGGTGCAGCGATTATCGCCTGGGCGCAACGGTTTCACCGCCGCGGATATGCGGGTTTCGCCTATTCGCTGAATGCGGTGGGCAGCGGCATTCTCTATCTTTCGCTCTGGGCAGGGTTCTCACTCTTCCATCTCGTCCCTGTGGGCGTGGCCTTCGCGGCCATGATTCTGGTCACCGCGTTCAATGGATTTTTGTCGTGGGTGCACGATGCGGAGTTGCTGGCGGTCTATGCCATCGTCGGCGGCCTCAGCACGCCACTGCTGATCTCGACGGGCGGAAACCATGAAGTCACTTTGTTCAGTTATCTGCTGGTGCTCGACGCCGCTGTGCTTGTCCTGGTTGCGCTGCGTCCCTGGTCGCGCCTGCTCTTTGGGGCATTCGTGGGCACAGTGCTGTTCTTTGCCGGCTGGTGGTTCGCATACTACTCGGACGCTCAGTCTCTGCGCACCTCATTCTTCCTCGGATGCTTTTTCCTGATCTTTGCCTTCGCGCCGCGCCTGATCCGGGTAGATGGGGAGAACTATGCGCATTCCACCGGATGGAACAGCCTTGCGCTGATACTGCTCCCCATCGTCAACGCGGGCCTCGGATTTTTCGCGTTTTACGCGATCTTCAATTCCTCCGGAGCCGGCTGGGCCGGACCGTGGCTGGCAGTCTCCTTCGCTGCTTTCTACCTACTGCTGCCCCGTCTTCCGGCGCGGGGAATTTTGCGTGGAAGCCCCGCTGTGCTGCCGTCGCTGCATCTCACCGCGGCTGTCGTCTTTCTCACCATCGCAATTCCGCTCAAGGCGCAGGGGCGATGGTTGACCATCGGCTGGCTGGTGGAGGGTGCGGCCCTGCTGTGGGTCGCAATCCGCGTGCGGTCGCGGCTGCTGAGTGTTCTGGCGCTGCTTTGCCTGGCACTCGGATTCGTGGCGCTGGTCGTGGTCTATCCGCCCGCATCGACGATGCCGTTCCTTAACCAGCGCTTCGCGACCTTCTGCGTCGGAATTGCAGTTTTCTCCTTCGTTGCCTGGGTGGCGGGCAAAGCGCCGGTTGCAGAGGGCTCGCCACTTTCCTGGCCTGGAGTAGCCACAACGGCAGCGCTTGCCGTGAACGCGCTGATCCTACTCGCTATCGGCTGGGAGATCCACAGCTACTGGTGGTATTTGCAATGGCGTGGCAACTGGCGCGGAATGCGTGATTATCGGATGTACGCGCAGTTCACGTACTCGGCGTTTTTCATGCTCTTTGGCGCCATACTGCTGGGGGCTGGCTTCTGGCGAAGCTCTGCGTTCCTGCGTTGGCAGGCGCTGCTGCTGCTTGCGGTAGCAATTGGAAAGGTCTTTCTGGTGGATGTGAGCGAACTGAGCCAGGGATACCGAATCCTCAGCTTCCTGGGTCTCGGCGCGCTGCTGCTCGCTGTCAGCTTCGTCTATCAGCGTGACTGGCTAAACCTGCGCGGTGGGGAGCAACGGACGTCTTGAAGCTTGCCGCCGGTATTCTTCTGCTCGCTGTGACCGCTGCCTCTCCGGAGATCCGGTATTTCCGCTATGAGCGGCCCGTCTTGAACGCACCGCAACGTCCGGCGCAGACTTGCCTGGTGCTCGATGCCGGTACCTTTGCCCATGCCGCACCACGGCTTGCCGACCTTCGCCTGTACCACGAGAGCGCGGAGACGCCTTACGTGATCCGCCTTGCTGCGCCGGAGCAGGTCACGGAGAAACCCATCGTGCCGCTGAACCTGGGTCAGCACGGCGGTCAAACCGTCTTTGACGCCGCCATGCCCGAAGCGAACTATAGCGACCTCCAGCTCGCGGTGACGGCGCACGACTTTATCGCCACGGTTGCGGTTTCCGGAAGCCAAACACAGACCAGTAGCGCCAACACGAAGCTGGGGTCGTTCACCATCTTCGATCTGACTCGACAGAAGCTCGGCCGCAGCACCGTCCTTCATCTGCCGGAGTCGGACTTCCGTTACCTGCATTTCCGGATTGTTGGCCCGATCTCGCCGGATAACATCACTGGTCTCTCGGTCGAGCGCCTGCCCGCCCATCAGCCGAGGTATCAGCCGGTAGCGGAATCCTCGCATATCATGCAAAAAGGCCGCTCTTCGGTTGTGGAATTGACCGTGTCCGCCCATGTTCCAGTCGACCGGATCGCGTTCACGCCGCGTGCGGAACCCGTCAACTTCAGCCGCGATGTGAGCATCACCGTAGCACCAATCTCCCAATCGCCGCCAACCGATGCGGCCGAGCCTGCGCAGCCGGTTACGCTTTTCGGGAATCTTTTGCGTGTCCACAGCGTGCAGGACGGGCATCGAATCGACGCAGAGCGCCTGGCCATCGACGCGCGGGAGGCCGACTTCGGTACACCTGCGAAGTGGACGATCACCATCGATAACGGAGACGACGTGCCATTGATGCCGGAATCCGTTCGCCTTGAGATGCTGGAACGGACCCTCTGTTTCGAGGCTGCGGATGAAGCACGCTATACGCTCTTTTACGGTGATCCGGCACTGACGGCTCCGCACTACGACTATGCCACGCTATTCGCACCCAAAACCGATGCGTCACAGACCGCAGCCGGACCGGAAATACGGAATCCAGAATACCAATCCCGCCCCGACGAGCGCCCCTTCACGGAAAAGCATCCAGCTCTGCTGTGGGCGGTACTGATCGTGGTCATCGCGCTGCTGGGAGGAATTGCGCTGCAATCCGCAAAACGGGCCACGCAGACGCCACACTAACAGTTTGAGGTTAATTGCCGCGCCTCGTACGTGGTCGCCTTTGCATTCGGGGATTCATGAGACCGGTTCTAGTCCCCTGAGTCTAAAGTTCCACGTAGAAATACGAACAAATCTGGGAGAGTGAAAGAGTTGAACCGCAGGTCCCTCCACT
>PLZN01000495.1 GCA_003152195.1 Acidobacteriaceae bacterium | reverse complement strand
GTATTCGCCCAAGCCCAATCCAAAGAAGTCGCCTATGGGTACCTCAACACTGGGTGTGGTCTCGCCATCCCAATATATGCGGAGCACGATGCGTTTGAGGTGGTAGGGCTCATCGCTCGAGATAGTAAACCAAAGATGTGAAACGGTCCCCGGCCCGTCGGTGTCCAACAGGGTCAGCGTTGCGGTGGGCTCGATCCTGCGGGCGTCCGCATTCGCGCCGGTTGGGTCCGAGCTGGAGGCGCGGTGTGAGGTGTAAGTCTGTTGGCGGGTAAGATCCGGTTGCCATCCAACGCTTTGATCCTGGGCCGCGAGCGATATAGTCGTTGCCAGGAATACGAACCCGATCCATCGGCTCACAATAGCTTCCTCGTTCCTTCAGAATCAATCCCCAACGATGCTTGCGAATCGCCGGCCTCAGGTGCAAAACCGGCCAGACGCGCAAGGTTGCCGACAACCGTTGGCCGCCGCTGGGCAATCGCGCCCGATCCCATTATGGCGTATCTTCCGATCGTGACCCAGGCAACAATGGCTGCATTTGCCCTAATGGTGGCGGCCTTTTGGCGGCCGGCTTTCCCAGGGCAATGATGTGTTGCAAGATGACTTCTCCCGTCCGGGCATCCGCGCTGTTGGAGCGAAAGGCACGGGCGTTCTTCTCGAATCGCAGATTTCTTACTTCTTCGATTGTTCTCAGGATCGTAAGCTTCCCGTCGCGCTCGAGAGCTGCATCGAGTGCGCCGGGCTTCCCCGCAAACAGGCTGTAAGCAGGTGTTCCAAGGATTGCGGCTTCACGGACCATGGTGCCGCCTCCGCTCAATACCGCATCGGAATGCGCCATTAAGCTGAGCGCGTCCACGGCCGTGTCTAAAACCTGGAAGGGAGGCGACCGCATTCCATAGGAACTTTTCAGATCTGCTCCCTGTTCCCGGGTTCGGGGCAGCACAATGACTTGTGAGTCCTGCTCTCCACACAAACGCTCAACCAGCGCTCGGAAAAGAACTTCCGAATGAGCATTTTGGTAATGAGCCCAGGTAGCGGGAGGACGGACGGTGATAATCAGCCGGCCCGGATCCAGTTTCAGCTGCTCGATCACGTCCGGCGAAATGTGCCAGCCGCTCAGATAGACGCTTTCCTTGAAACCCGGATAGCGGATCACCTTTTTCATATTTACGTGTTCGCGCTCCAGCGTGACGGAAGGAATCGTCTCCGGCAAAAGGATTTTCGTTGCCATTCTCGAGAATATTTCTGAGTAAACGAATTCGTAGTCGTAAATGGTCATTACCGGAATGCGCAAGAGCCACGCGGCGAGTACCTGGGCACGGGCACCGTGGTTCACCGCAAGGTCGGGGCGGCTCTGAAGACCGTACACCGTAAGCCGCAGGGCGCGGACGACAGTAGCCATTGCCCGTGTCAGAAAGAAATGAGGCGTGCGGTGCCGGCCGATGACCAGATAGTGAAGACCATGCGATCGCGCAATCTCTTCTGTCTGACCGAAGCGCCTGGCTGTGATCACTACTCCATAGCCGGCGTCTTCGAGTCTCCTGATAATAGGAGCGAAGAAGTGAACGTGAGGAGAGTTATCCAGGTCGATCCAGATGCGCATTTTAAATCCCAGAGAATCATAGTCCAACATTAAGAACAGAGCTTGACGTTCCTCCGCAAGATCGAGCCCTGCTCTCAATTGCTCTATCTGGTGAGAAATGCAGGCTCAGCGGTTTCACGATAGGTAATGCCTCACACGGGGCTTTCCACCACGTTAAGCCCCACTTCATTAAGGCCGGATCGGACACAGTAATCGCTTTCCAGGACCTGCCCCAAGTGGCGAAGCGCTCGACCGGAGCAGTCTGGCAAGCGCGCGCAGCATCCACGCTTGCCCCCACCGCATGTAAGGCGCGCGGTTGGTCCAGAGGCGGTGACGCTGGTAGTAGAAGGAACCATCCGGCGCCGCCATGTTTCTCATCGTCCATTGAAAGGTTTTTGTGGCACGCTCCAGAGCATTCGGGTCAATCGAAGAAAATGCGATGAAGTGCAGTATCGCCTGAGAGCATGCGTGAATATCGATGGGAAATGTCCGGTTGTGGAAGTACTTGGGCGCTCCTTCCTGGGTAAAAAAGCTGGTTTGATAGTAGCGATGCCCGCGAAGCATGGCTTCTTCAAAGGCCGGGTCGCCTGTGATCCTCTGATAATCGAGCAGCGCGCAGACGTTGTACGAGGTATGGAAGCTATCGATCCAGCGTTGGCGGCGAAGCCGTCCGTAATACCATCCACCGGTTTGCAATTGGCCCCTTTGCAGGAAAACCATGGCTTTGTGCGCCAGGGAAAGATACGTCTCGTTCCCACACAACTTGCCTGCGCGCGCCAAAAAAACGCCCGCCAGCGCACTGTTGTTGTAAATCAACGTTTTGTCATTGGGCGTGTAGCTGAAACAGACCTCGTCAGCGGACTCGAATGAGTGATGCAAACGCGTAGCCAGGAAGCGCGCCACCGATTCGGCAATCTCGCGCGCCTCGGAGTCTCCAAATACTTCGTTCATCTCCAGCATCGCAGTCGCGCAAAAGTAGGACGCGATGCAGTTAGGGGAGAACGCCGGCAGCCGCGGGCCTCGAAGCGACATGTAATCCCAGTCGTATCCCCAACAGAATTCGGGTTCATGCGGCGAACGCAGCCGAATCAGCTCGGTCTTGAGCCAGGCTGCCTCCGCGGAGACGTCGTAACCTGTTTGCGCGAGATCACAATATGCGGCGAGGCAAAGACCCAGAGCCTTGGGATTACGGCTGGGCGGGATTTTCAGGGATTGACGAAGTCGCAGACCGCCAAAACGCTTGCCGGATTGAATGAGCAGGAGACTGGGCAGAGGTTTCCGCGCCCAGGCTCCGCCCAGATACGGCGAGTTGAGCAAGTCAAACGGCTCATATCCCGCGAATTGCCTGGTTTCTATCCACGCGCGCAGTGCCTCAAGCGCCGGAACCAGGCCTGGAGACTCGTTCAACGCGCTCTGCTTCACCGCTGGAAACATGCTCCTTTTTGGTCAGTCAACACCCACCCACGAGCCGCCGGAATCAGGAATGGCTATGCCAATACTCCCTGAGGATACGTACAATTCTCGGTGCTGTCTGCCCATCCCATAGAGGAGGCCGCACAGGAGCAGATCTGCCTTGACCGGGGTTCTCAAGCACCGCGAGAGCACTGTGCAACAGGCGCTGAGGGTCGCATCCCACCACTTTGTTCGTGCCCATGGAAACGGTCACCGGCCGTTCCGTGTTTTCGCGATATGTCAGGCATGGTACGCCGAGGAAAGTCGTCTCCTCCTGCACTCCACCAGAGTCCGTGATGACCATGACAGCGCGCTGGAGAAGGCCCAGAAAATCCAGATAGGAAGCGGGAGGCATCATCCATAGAGCCGGCTCGGCGATTTCTCCACCTTCCCAGGTTCTCACCGCCTTGAGCCCAGCCTGCGCTATGTTTCGTGCGGTTCTAGGGTGGGCTGGAAAAAGTACCGGAATGCGCTGCGCAATCTGCGCGATCGCATCGAGCGTGCGCGTCAGCCGATCTCCGTCATCCACGTTGGAAGGACGATGCAGCGTAAGCACGGCGTAACGTTGCGCGTTCAGCCCCAACTCCGAGCGCAATGAAGATTCTCGCGCCATCTCCAGAGCCCTCACAAGAGAATCAATCATGAGGTTGCCGACAAAGAAAACCTTGCCTGGCGCGATTCCCTCGTTCGCAAGATTCCGGTTGCCGCTCTCCTCAGTGGTAAAAAGAAGGTCTGACATTGCATCCGTCAGGATGCGGTTGATCTCCTCCGGCATGCTCCGGTCGAAGCTGCGCAATCCTGCTTCGACATGCGCAACCGGAATTCTTTCTTTTGCCGCTACCAGCGCACAGGCAATGGTTGAGTTCACATCGCCCGCAACCAGCACCATGTCTGGCCGGTCCTGCTGTACAAGCTCCCCGAATCTAACGATAATTTCTGCCGTTTGCGTGTAATGCGTGCCCGACCCCACTTCCAGATTGTAATCAGGATGTGGCATGTGCAGCTGATCGAAAAAAACCTGCGACATGGAGTAATCGTAATGCTGACCGGTATGCACCAGAACCGCCTGAATTTCCTCATGCAGGCGCAACTCTGCCATGAGCGGGGCCACCTTCATCATGTTAGGCCTGGCGCCCACGATACTCATGATCCTTAGGCGGCGGCTGGGATGTACGTTCGCCATCAGAGTAACTCTGCTAATGTTCTAATAACTTTACTCGGTATCCACAGATGTGCGGAATCTCCGGCGTACTGGCATTCAAAAGCGGCAACTTCCACGTGACGGCGGAATATCTTGTCCGCATGCGGGAGACGATGGTCCATCGCGGCCCTGATGGCGCTGGTTTATGGATTTCACCAGACCTCCGGGTGGGTTTGGCGCATCGGCGGCTTTCGATCATCGATCTTTCCCATACCGCGTCACAGCCCATGAGCAATGGGGACGGATCGCTGCAGATTGTCTTTAACGGGGAAATTTATAACCATGCGGAGATCAGGCGCGAGCTTGAAGAACACGGACGACGCCGCTGGAAAACGGATCACTCGGATACCGAGGTTATCCTGCAAGCCTTTGAAGAGTGGGGCATCGAATGTCTGCAGAGATTTCGCGGCATGTTCGCTATCGCGCTCTGGGATGCAAAGGCGCGCCGCCTGTGGTTGATTCGCGACCGCATCGGCATCAAGCCGCTTTATTACAGCATTCATCATGGGCGCATCACATTCGCATCGGAAATCAAAGCGCTCCTTCAGGATCCGGATCAGGTTCGTGCCGTCAACGAAGAAGCTCTTTTTCATTATCTATCCTTTATCACCACCCCGGCGCCCGATACCCTGTTTGCAGGGATTCATAAGCTACCGCCGGGCTCGTTCCTGACCATCGACGCTGACGGGCAGCGCCACGAAGAGCGGTACTGGGATGTTCTCGAACACACCACTCCACTGACGGGCGTTTCAGAAGAAGAAATTGCTGAGCGCCTGCTCGCGGAACTGCGCACCAGCGTGGCGCTGCGTACCGTCAGCGACGTTCCCGTTGGAGTCTTTCTTTCCGGCGGAATCGACTCGAGTACCAACGCGGCGCTTTTTTCCGAGTGCGCTACGGGAAAGGTGAAAACATTTTCGGTCGGATATGACAAAGACTATCGCGGCTGTCCAAGCGAATTGCCGCAAGCCAGAGAATTCGCAGCTCACATAGGAGCGGTTCACCAGGAACGGGTTCTCACCCAGCAGGACTTTCTCGACTTCCTGCCGCGCATGATTCAGCTGCAAGACGAGCCCATCGCTGATCCCGTTTGCATGCCTGTCTATTTCCTATCCAAGCTGGCGCGTGATAACGGGGTTGTTGTTGCTCAGGCTGGAGAAGGAGCGGATGAGCTCTTCTGGGGCTATAGACATTGGAAGTGGATCCTGAATCTGATTCGTTGGAATAGCTATCCGGTTCCACGCGCGGCCAAGAAGCTTGGCCTCCTTGGACTGAGCGCCCTCGGCAAATCCCACAGCCCAGCGTACGAACTACTACGGCGAGCAAGCGTGGGCCTCCCGGTCTTCTGGGGCGGGGTGGATGCCTTCTCACAGCGCGCCAAACTAGACGTGCTTTCACCACGCCTGCGGAGGCGTTTCGGGAACCAGACTTCCTGGCAGGCGATACGCCCTACGCACGAACGGTTCATGGAGAAAGCCTGGGAAAAGACTTCGGTCAAGTGGATGACCTATGTCGACCTGAACCTGCGCCTGCCGGAGCTGCTTCTCATGCGGCTCGACAAAATGGGGATGGGCGTAAGCCTTGAGACCCGGGTTCCTTTTCTTGATCACAAGTTCGTGCAGCTTGCGATGAGCATTCCGGAGCAGGTCATCACGCGCGGCAACGAATCAAAGCACATCCTGAAGAATGCCGTTCGGGGCCTCATTCCCAATGACATTATCGATCGCAGGAAGCAGGGGTTTGGCGTGCCGATTCACGATTGGTTTTTCGAGCAATTCGGCGAATTTGCGCAGCGCGAACTTTCGGAGTTTTGCGCCAGGACCGACTTCCTGGATAGATCTGCGGTGATGAACCTGGTCCAGTCAGGCCAGGGCGCACATGCCTGGTTTCTGCTGAACTTTGCTCTCTGGTGGAAGGAATTTATCGAGGGCAAGAGGCCCTCCATGGCGAATCAAACGGAATCTCTGGTTGCCACGCAATAATTTTGCAACACGGTATGGAGTAGCCTGATAGCAACACATTCTTTGGCCTAGTGTAAATGATGCCTGACGCTGCACAGCTTGCCCAAGCCCACTGGAATGAGACCCCCTTGTTTCTAACCGAGCAGGAGCGCTACTCCACATATCCCTGGCTCTACGATGTGGCCGAGTTTCGCAAACATGCAGGAGACAAGGTCCTCGAAATCGGATGTGGAACCGGAGCCGACCTGCTGCAATTTGCAAAGCACGGGGCCATCGCGACGGGCGTAGATTTGACTGCGAGACATGTAGAGCTGGCCCGCAAGCGCCTCGGCGACCTCGCGGTCGTTCTTCAAGCCGACATGCGGCATCTTCCTCTTGAAGACGAAAGCTTTGATTACGTTTATTCGCACGGTGTTCTCCATCACTCCGACGAGCCGGAGAAAGTGGTGCGTGAGATCTTCCGTGTTCTTCGTCCCGGCGGTAGGATCAACATCCATGTCTATGGCTTCTGGTCATACTTCACGCTGTGGAGTTTTCTCAGGAATGGCAGGAAATGGAAACGGCACATCGAAAACAGTGAGGCGCCAGTCCATACCGATCTCTACACCGGACGGAAGCTACGGCGACTATTCGGCCCCAGTATTTCTATTGAAAAGCATCAGTGCGAGCCATTCGAGTTCCTGGCTCCATTGTTCGGCTGGTATTTAGTAGTCAAGGACCGAAAGCCTCAGGCGGGATTTCTCACCAAGGCTTAGAGCGATTTGGGAGCAGGATTAGATGTTTCTCAACGGAAAGTGCAACAAATCTGGGGTGCCCAGCCTTGAAGGTGCTTTTCCGGCAAGGGTGGGATGCCACAAATGTTGGTGCACACCGTCGTGGCGCTACCTACCGTGCTCAACACAACGTCGTCGCTAAAGTCCCCCAGCCTTGAGGATTGCAGGTATCTAATCTCCTGAGTCTAAAGTTCCACGTAGAAACGCGAACAAATCTGGGAGAGCGAAAGGGTTGAACCGCAGGTCCCTCCACTTCGCTCCCCCGGATTTCCTGTTGAGGTTGGTGGCGCAGGGGAACTTCATGCGGCTTTCTTTACGGAAAGCCGCACACGCGGCGCTGGCTGGCGCTGCGCAGTAGGAAATCCGGGTTCTCTCCGGTCAGGATGACAACTTTCTTGCAAGAAATCAATGACTCAGGAGACTAATGGATGTCTAGGAAATGACTGCGACAGGACATTCTGCTTTCCGCGACCGGCTCTTCATCAGTAGTGCGCCACTTGCGCTGCTGCTCATAGTAGCTCTCTGTCTGGCCACGCTCACGCTTTGGATACCAGCATACTGGCCCGTCGGGCTCCTTGAGATATTCGTGTTCCTGCTTGCAGGAATAGCCATTGTTGGTCGAAGACAACCCGCGACGGGGACGTACTATCCATTGTTCGTGTTGAGCTTCATCGTTCTGTGGGGATGTTTTCAACTGACCACCGGCCGGACCATCGACCGCTTTGAGACAGAACGCGCCACTTTACAGTGGATGACGTGGGCCGCCGTCTATTGCATAGGCGCTTCTACCCTGAAAGAGGAAAGTCTGGCCGAACGTGTTCGCGAGGTTATCGTGTGGTTTGGCTTTGCAGTTGCGGTCGAAGCCATTCTTCAGACGTACGTATCTCCGGGCAAAGTATTTGGTCTTTTCCCTACGGACTACCATGATTTTGTGATGGGGCCGATTGTTTATCACACGCACTTTGCTGCGTTTATCGAGACGATTCTGCCTTTTGCCCTTTTTCTCACACTTAGCGACGTCCGAAGGTCGTATACCTTTCTCGGAGTCTCGGCAGTGTTACTTACAGCAGTGGTGGTCAGCGCCTCGCGCGGCGGCCTTATCATCGCCTTGGCCGAGATCGTTTGCGTATTGGTGCTGTCGCACCTGCGGAAACCCGCGGCGGGACGGAAAATCGGATTGCTGGCATTGGCCCTGGCAGGCGTTACAGCCGTTCTGGCGTTGATTGTGGGATTCGAGACAGTATCGGAGCGGTTTTCCTCGGAGGCCTTGACCCTGGGGCGCCTCCAGTTCGCCATCTCCACGCTGCACATGATTGCTGTGCATCCCTTGATTGGCTGGGGGCTTGGTTGTTGGCCTGCGGCATATCCGGCCTTTGCTACGTTCGACGCTGGAGCCATCGTCAATCAGGCACATTGCGACTGGCTGCAATGGACTGCGGAAGGAGGCTTGCCGGTTGGGGTGGCCATGCTTTCTCTCGCTCTTTGGGGGCTCAGGCCAGCGATTCAGTCAATCTGGGGAATCGGCGTGATAGCCGTCCTAATCCATGCGGCGTTCGACTACCCGTTTTCGCGTCCGGCTGTTGGCGCGTGGCCTATTCTGATTCTTTCCATGGCAGCAGCCACCCAGCGTGCGAAGCGCGACGGTTGGCTCGACTTCTGATTCCATGCCGACTAAGCAGCCGGAGGAACTTTGGGTTCGTTGAACTGCAAGGATTTACTCAGGGCTGACAGTCGGTGATTTGCCACCCGCCAGGCCCACAGCCACCCCAACGACGGCTGCACCCGCGATGCCCACGATGATCAAGATCTTCTTATTGTTGTTGTTTTGCGATGCCGTTGGAGTCGTGGGACTGCTCCCATTACTGGCCTCGCCCGAAGGTGCAGGTTCTGTGGGCGACGCAGCAGGAGCGGCCGTACCAGCAGTCACCGTTGTATTTCCCCTACCGAGAGGCACCTGCTGGATGTCAGAGACGGACATCACTTTGGAAGCACCTTCCGCGGGCATTGCATCGAAAGTTGAACCCTTGACCTCGACGGACGCACCAACCAGATCTTCGAGATCTGGCCCTTGGAGTTCATAGACAACGTTCGTTGCTAAATCAGTCAGCAGATAATGCCCATATCGCCCGGCATGGTCCTTACGAAGGATACCGTGCAGCGTTATTTGCACCGGTGGTGGTGGTGCGGCCTGTGCCGAGGGGGCAGGGGGTGAATTCTGCCCCGCAGGAGTGGGAGATGAGTCCTGCTGGGAAGGGATACTGGATGGGTTCTGCGGCGAAACCTGGATGGCAAAGCTCAGGGCCTTGCCCGGCTCCAGGCGAGCGACCAAATCGCCTGCAGCCGTGCGAACCTCGGCGGGTCCACCCTGAGCAGCTACTTCAAGATGAGACCTGTCTTTCCGGGCAACGACAACTGCGCCTTGCGGAGATAAGGAAGATACCTTTAACCCGTCTGCAACCAGCGTATAGCCGTGAGTACGGCGCTGAATGGCCATCCCGTGTTGAAGAACGGCATACTCGCGGTAGACCTTCACCGCGGAGCCCGGCTGGAGGAGCAGATTTGAACCTCCGGAGAACATGAGATCCGTTGTCACGTCCCCAGCCTGTACTACACTCCCCTGAAACAGGGTTGAGTTGCCATGTACGGCCATGCCATCGATCTGTGCCTGCCCATTTGTCACAACAAACCCTATGCTCGACGGGGAAGCAGCCGCACTGACAAGACAGCCGCAGGTGAACAGCGAGATTGCCGACTGTAACTTGACGAACATGCATACCTCCTCAAGAGCATTCGACCCCGACGCGGACGATTTTATGCCTATGGGCTAGAGATTCGCAATTGAATTTGCACCTTCCATGAGTTATGTACCTACTTGATTGCGGGGGCGAAGAGGTACCAGCCAACATGCTTTCCCGCTGTTCAGCGAAGATGCTAGAAAGGATTGAGGGTCCAAAGGTAGCGAAGGCGGTCGTCAGTGGATTCTATGTCAGAGAGGGATGCGCGAGCACCATACCTCCAGGAAAATCTGTGGGGATACGGGAAGCGGCTTCGTTTTGTGGACGACGCGATGCAGCGCGAGTTTCCCGGGAAGAAGAGGTTCGAACTTAGAGTATTGGATATTGGATGCGGAAATGGTTCGCAACTTGCTATTCCTCTGGCCGATGGCGGGTACCAGGTGACGGCCGTTGATCCGCACGGGCCATCGATCCAGCGTGGCCGAAGGTCGGCACCTGATGTTCGGTTTCATCATGGAGTGGTGAGCGATCTCCCACAGAGCAAGTTTGATTGTGTCATTATCTCCGAAGTCCTGGAGCATCTCGATGCTCCCGAGATGCTACTAGGCATGGCGCTACCCTATCTGGCCGAATCTGGCATACTCATTATCACCGTGCCGAACGGCTATGGGGAGTTTGAGCTGGATCGACGGTCATATCAGGCGCTGCATGTTGACAAGCTGGTTGCGTGGCTGTACTCAGTATTTAAGAACGGCAAATATAAGCAGTACCTCGCGGGGTCAGACGACGGAAGTCCGCACACACAGCGGTTCACCGTTTCACGCTTGCGCAAAATCTTCAACCGGAATAACTTGCTGCTAATCGAGACCCGCGGGACGTCCCTGGCTTCGGGTCCTCTTATATTGCATCTATTGGGCAGATTTGAGTTCTTTATCCGCCTGAATGCAGCCATCGCTGACCACCTTCCGTTGCCACTTGTTTCCGGTTGGATGTTTTGCTTGAGACGCAAGCACTAATAGGTATTCCCCTTCAGGCCCTAGTGTGGTGAGTCATTAGTTCGTCACATCATCAAAGAGCGGAGACGCGGCGTAGATCGTAGAAACCGCAGGTCTCTCCACTCCGCTACCCCCGGATTTCCTGTCGGGCTTGGTGGGATCAGCGAACTTCATGCGGCTTTCCTGAAAGAAAGCCGCACACGTGGCCATTGTTAGTGCCGCGCAGTAGGAAATCCAGGGTGCGCTCCGGTCGAGATGACAAAATTGTTATGCGAATTAACAACTCACCACACTAGCATTCCACGACTTGCAAAGACGAACTTTGATTAGGCGAGTTCAGGACAGCGAACTCTTGTTCGTGCGCCATTCTTATCTGCAGCTGGTAGAGCACGCCAAGGATAAAAAGATAAAACAGATTGATGTCAGAAAAGTAAACGGTGCCGTAGTCCAGGCCGATCAGCACGTAAACAAGAAAACAGTAAAGAAACGCCAGCCAACCCGGTGGATAGGCTTTGCGGATCCTCCACATCGCTCGTACCAGAAAAACCTGGGCCACAACATAGAACAGCAAGCCGACGATGCCCTCTTCCGAAAGAACTGTCATCAGCGCATTGTGCGGATAGTTCATCGACTCGATGCCCTTCCATTTCGCCATGTATCGTGGATTCCGGGAAGCAACATCGTGGTATAAACCGAATCCCACCCCGAAGAACGGATACTCATGAACCACTCGCAGCGTTTCCATATGCTGTGCAACCCGTTGATAAACGTTGTCTGGGCTGGAAACACGATCATCATAAAGGCGGGGATCGAGCAGCTTTGCCGCAACAGCTGCGAGCAGGATCATCCCGAAAAGTGTGGCCCACGTTCGCCGCGAAATCAAACGGTGCCTCGAACAGGAGTCGACGACGGCAATCGGGACCAACGCAAATACCAGACCGCGATTTAACGGAATCAGCGCTGCCGTGAACGCAGCCACAGCGCCTGTCTTATGGAGCAGCGTTTGCCGAAGGGAGATTCGATGCGGCATAAGGCGCCGCAAATAGATGATGAAGAAGAAGGCGAGTATAGCCACCATGGATAAGACAACCTGCTGCTCGAAAGGCCCATCGGCTCGCCGGAGGTGGGTGTCGGTAAACATCGGTTCTGATTCGTTCCAGGGAAATAGATCTATCTCCGTCGTCAATTCAATGAGCCCGGTGATGCATAGGCCAAGACCCAGGAGGCAGGCACCTAAATGGAGCTTCTGAAGATCCTTAAGCAGCGGGAAGTAACGCATCGCATACAAACCAAGCAGGGCAGGCATCAGCATGCCCTCTACTAACAAACGGTAGAAGGGCAATGCTTCAGAGGGGGCGTGACCCGCAAGAGAGAAAATGCAGACCAGTAGATAGAGACCCCAAAAATACGCGCTGATACGCACGTCGCGCGTGAGCGGCGCGGCGAAGGCCTTTCGCGAGATAACAAGCATCTCAATGACCAGCAGTACGATAAATGCGCGGTCAACGGTGAAGATGGACCGCTCCCTCGGGAAGGTGAAGAAATAGTAGCAGTATGGGTATACGGCCACCCACATGGGAACGACGTAATGGAACTGACCGCGCGCAAAGGTGATTGCAATCCAGATCAGCACGATCCATCCCGCAAGGATGGCGATGCCAATCTTCGTAGGAGCCATCGGGAGCACGATCGCGGTCGGCACCAAAGATAGAAAGACGAGCATCCAGCACAGCGGACGCGTCGTGCCCGGCGATCCTACATCCGGCGCCGCAGCGGGGTTTTTAAATAGTTCCATAAAGATAAAGACCAGATACGTTCATTTGAAACCATCTAACGTCCGCTAAAGACGGACGGTTGAAGTTCAGTTTTGCCCAAATTAGCCTTTCCGACCGTTCAATCTGGGCAACACCTGAAACATTCACGGACAACGGTTAGCAGTTAGCCCGCTCCTAAGCGAAGCGCTGGGTGCCCCAAGTTCGCCCCAGCGTACCTGGGACAATGATGATTAGTTTCCATTGCTCTCCCAGAAGGGCGCAACCGCGCTTAATTCCGCTAGGGCAAAAAACAATGGTGGGGCTTCGCCCTCTCTTTCGTCCCACGTACGCTGGGGCGAACGTGGGGCACCCCCCGTTGGTCAGCCCGCCTATCCGCTAAATTAGACAGCTCTGGCTAAAATAGCCCAGCACGGGTGCGGGGTAGGTTAAGAAACACGGCCAGGGACGGTTGAATGATGGACTCAACGGGCCGGTGGGTTGAGAGACACCGTCTTTTGAGTCCTGATCGCTTCCTCCACAGCGAAGGTTGCCTCCGTCACCTCGATTAGCTCTGCGAAGGGAATTGGCGCATCTTTACCCTGCTCCATTGCTTCGATAGTCAGCTCCATTTCCCGGTGATGGCCTTTATCCCGGCCACCTTTGATCGTCTCCGTCTTGCCGTTGCGGGACAGAGAAAGAGTCTTGAAATCATCCAAGCGCGCGACGCTTCCTTCGCAGAATACCTCGAAATATTCCTTCGCCACTGCATGATCGCCATTGGCGAGATACAGCAGATTCGCCAAAGATCCGTCCTGAAAGGAGATGGTGCTGGTTACGTTATCCCGGTTGTAGCGTCCGGTGTCCGGCAGGGCCGCGGCGGTGACCGTCCGCATTGGGCATCGCACAATAGCTCGCGCCCAATCGACAAAATGACACAACTCACCAATGATCCTTCCCCCATTGCCCGGATGCTGAATCCAACTGGTGCGAGGGACGAACCCTCCGTTGCAGCGGACATGCACCAGCATTGGATCGCTGCGGCGGGCAAAGAATTTCATCATCCTCTCCGTGAAGGGTGAGAAGCGGCGATTGAATCCCACCATGAGAAATGGAGAGCGATTTTCTGACAACGCTTTTGCGTACGCCATTCGCACCCTCTCCAACTGCTCACGGTCTACGGCAAGGGGTTTCTCGACAAACACGGCTTTCCCCTGCTCGAGTGCGCTTTTGACGTAAGCTGCGTGGCTGTCATGCCGTGTAAGAATGAATGCCGCGTCCACATTGGGATTAGAAAGTAGTTCGGTGGGCGACTCCGCAATCCTGAAACCAAATCCCTTGCGAGCAGATTCGGCAGCCGCGCCCGAACTCGTCGCTACAGACTCCAGGATCAGCCCGGCAGAGGAGCGCAGGTGGGGAAAGATAACGCCGCGAGCAAATCCTCCTGCGCCGACGCATCCCACACGCAGCTTGCCCACCGGCCGCGGCAGCACAGGACGCGGCGCAACATGCCTTTTGTCAGGAATTTGGAAATCGGAAGGTGCATGATAATCGATAAGCCCGGTATAGATGCTGGTCTGTAGGCCGGCATAAGCCTTGCCGCCTTCTTCGACCGGATAACGATGTGCAAGCAGCGGCTCGACATGAAGCGCACCGGCCGCAAGCAGATCCAGGAAAGCCTCCATGTTCCGCTTTTCCGTCCAGCGGACGAAGCCTATCGGATAATCCTGGCCCCCTTCTTCGTATTGCGGATCATAGCGGCCAGGACCATAGGATCGAGACATCGACAGCGAGATCTCTTTCATGTACATGTTGGTTCGGGATACGCCCATGCCGACGTCTCCGATGACGGAGATGCGGCCCCGGTCCCTGAGCAGCTTTGCCGCCAGCTCCAACGGCTCGGCCGACTTGGTAGCCGCTGTTATCAGCGCGGCATCCACTCCATACCGGGAGAAGCTCTTAACCGCGCTTTCCAATGCAGGATCGCTGGTGCTCAGCCCGAGGTGCGCGCCGAGCGCTATAGCATTCGCAGCGCGTTCGCTGGAAAGATCGATCGCGATCACTCTGCAGCCGGCGGCGCGCAGGATCTGAATTGCCAGAACGCCTACCAGCCCAGCCCCAATGACCGCTACCGTCTCCCCGACCGCGACGTCCGCCTGGCGCACGCCCTGCATCGCGATCGCTCCAATCGTCGTCAGCGCAGCCGCCTCCAGGCTGACATTCTCCGGAACGCGGACCGCGAGATTGCAGGGCACGAAGTTAACCTCACAATGGTTGGCATAACCGACTCCTGCGCACGCGACCCGGTCGCCGGGTTGAAACCCGGCAACGTTCGGACTCGCTTCGAGCACATGGCCGGAGCATGAGTAACCCAGGGTAGAGAGTGTGTCCAGGCGGGCCTGCACCTTTTGATACGCAGCCTTGACTCCGTTCGATTGCGCGTATTGCAGCACCTGCTTTACCAGATCGGGGCGGGCCATTGCCTTGCCGAGCAGAGACTTCCGGCCAGATTCCACCGTCACTTTCTCCGTGCCGGCGCTGATCGCTGAGAAAGCCGTGCGTACGAGAATGCCTCCTGCCTGAATCTCGGGGGCAGGCACGTCGTGTGTAGAGACTTCACCCGACTTCAGATCTTCAAGTAAAGCGCGCATCATGCCTTCCCCGGAAGGTCGAAGGAACGCGAGTTGCCGGCTGTGAATCGTTTGGTCTCAATTGCCCTCCAGCAAGGTTGTTGAGTAGGGATATGTGTACCGCCGGCCGCGCAGAACGGAGTCGATCAGCGCCGCCAATTGCCGCGCCCTTGCATCCCATGTGCAATCTCTCACCACCGCCTGCCGTTGCGCGGCCAACTCCGCAGTGTCACTTTCCAGCACGCTTTCGATGTGGCTTATGAACTCCTCCGTGCTGCGATAGATCCGCAGTCCCCGAGTGTTCAGGTATTCATAGAGGGGCGAAATAACTACCGGCTTCCCGGTCGCCAGATACTCGCGTACCTTAATCGCGCTTCCATAGCTGGTGAAAGCGTTCTTCTGGCGCCATGGCAAAACACACACGTCGAAGTGACGAATATATCGGGGTAGATCCTGGTACGGTTTTGAACCCAGAAAATGAACATTCGGAGCGGAGATTTTCACCAGGTTGGACTTGAGACCAAGCAACACCCAATGCCACTCGGGACGTAACCGCGAGACCTCTGCCATCAGATCCGTATCCATTACGTAATCCATTGTGCCGAAATAACCTAGGATCGGATGAGGCATGCCGGCCAGTTCCGGCGCAGGCTGGACTTTCAGATTCGAGAAGAGTTCGAAATCCACAGCCTGTTCCAGAAAAAACCGATTCGGCTCCGTCGCTTCCTCAAACAACTTCCGGCCCGAATACATCACCACGTCCGCCGCCTCTTTGAGCTGATGATCGAAGTTCCGGATGACTTGCGCGGATAACGCGCTATCCTGGTTGGCTTCGTATTTGTCCGACACCTGATAGAGCAGTATCTTTTCATCGAAGCATCCTGCCATCTCAGCCGCGGTGGGAATCGCCACCCACAGAATCGGACGCGACATTTTGAGCAGGAGCATGGCCAGCCGCACCTGTGCGAGCAACAGAATTCGATTGAGCCATCTGCCCATTCTGGACCCGTAGAGCGGCACATTGACCGGCGTCATCACCCACAGGCCTTCGGGAACCTTTCGCAACCAGCGCATATAGCTCTTCAACTTCCGCCTGATCTTGAGGAAAAAATCAGGATTCGACATCGATGGAAGCCCCATGGTGATGGAATTCACAAAGAGCACCTTATTACGCGTTGCGTAGCGCTTGAGCAGATGATTCTTCGAGTGAGGGTGGTGATACCACCAGTCCTCACCCGCGAAGCAGACAATGCTTTCACCCTCTAATCCAAGACTCATGATTTCAGTCCCATCTCACACGAGTCTGCACGCTGGCGGGCAGGCTGGCCATAGTTTGGATCTGGATACAACTCGCAGGTAAATACGAACCATATTCACGTGAGATCTCCGCGGGTAGAACCCTCAGCGTCAGTGAACTCTCTGCCTCACATCTTAGAGTAAGATGCCGTGATCCATCGATAACGCAACTCACTGCCTGTCCAGTGCCCGTCTCAGAAGAAACATGCCATTCGGGCCCCAACAAGAATCGCAGATCAAGCATATGCTCTCCGGTGCCACTCAGCTCGTCGATGAGCAGCAATGCAGTCTCGCTCAAGTGGACCGTCCTCTGGTGCTCAATACCAAACCGGGAATAGCCCCGATGCGAAGCTCGCAGCACTCGTGTCTCCTCGGCGTCACCGGATACTTCGATCGCGGACACAGCAGCCTCGTTGCCGCATTGGAAGAGACATTGATGGCCAGAGGGAATAATATTCTGGTCTGCGTCATCGACAACCAGGGTATTGTGCGCCTTCGTCGAGCGGTACAGATTACGAAGCTCTGCCGAACGCGTATAGCCGCGGCTGCCGCTATCGCAGAAAACTTCGTCAGCACCCAGGCGAAAAATGACAGATAGTTTGTCGCAATGGGTATGACTTCCTTTCCCTCCAATCCCATTCGGCATCGCGCAAAAAACAGCAACGGCCTCGCGCGAGCGCGCAATCGCAACTCCCGAGTCAGGCATCAGCGAGATAGGCTTATCCTCGCTCCTTAGGGTGGACCCGCCCACGTAGCCAAACCATACCGCATCGGCCCGATCGCCGCCGAAGCCCAGCTTGAGCAAATACGATGCCAAGCCGGAGAGACCACCCACTCGCAGCGAATGGCGCGCACAAGAGGAAAGTACCGATTGCGAGATATCGTCGAGGAGCAACTCGACCCTCCCATTATCGCAGTCCCCTATGTGAGGCAATTTCCCCTCGTTACCGGCCAGCACGGAAAGCCACTGGAACATAAGTCCCAGACGAGTCTCAAACTCCCGGCCGATTGCTCTCCCGCACCGCTGCTGCACTAGAAAGGAGTGTAGAAACATCTGCGCAACCAGAACGTGATACCCAGTCGAGGCCTCGCAATCGCCGCCATCCGGATACGTCTGAAGCAGGATTTCACGGTCAACCGCTCGCGCATATTTTTCCAGCCGATGCGACATCCCTGGACCGTGGAGATATGCAGACAAGGTCGTTAGCCCGACGATGTTGCTCAGATAATGATTGCTCCGCAGCACATGGGAAAACTCGCTGTGAGCCTCGATGAAACGAAGATGCTGCCAGAGGGATCTCGTTAGCAGATCGAGCCATGGCTGTTCTTCGCTGGTAAAAGGCCACAATAGATCCATGGTGAGACAGAGGCTGATTCCCCGCAGCGCCGCCTCCATCGCGATGGTCCAGTTCACTCCCATCTCCAGCGGATTGCGCACAGTCCAATCTGTCAGCAAACATTGCAGACCGGTCCTATATTTGTTATCGCCGGTCAACAAATGCGCCTTGGCAACAACCGGAGCGAATTGCAGGCGGGAGAGTTCCCAGGGGACTTTCACGTCCGACCCGTCGTGACGAACGATGAGCAGATTCCTGGATGCCTCGAGAGGCCAGCGCTTCCCGGAAACCCAATCGCAATGCCAGTCGGGGTTCACTCCGAGACTGGGGCTTCCGTATCCCATCAGCGGATACTCCCCGCTTAGAATTGCATCTGCATAACCAAGGATGCTCTGTCTGGACTGCTCAGAGACAAGCTCCCTCTGGCAGCGATAATAGCCGATGGGACGAAAGCGGACAGGGCAATCGCCATTCCTGCTCACATTCCGCAGTCGCCATTGCCGAATGGTTTTGATTCCGCGCCATGTTGCTTCCCCCACCAGCGTCACGACGGGCTTTTCGCGTAAATGCCTGTAGAGGGTGCGCGGTTTCATCGTCTTGACGGGGCCAGGTTGAAATCGCCCAGCGCGCAGGCAACATTGTGTGACCAACAATGGCGCTCCACCGCGGCACGCCGGGCGGCAGACCCAAGCGCCTCACGTTTCGGTTGATCCAGCGCAAGGCGCAAAATCGCCTCTGCAAGCTCTTCGACGTTGCCGGGGGTGATCAGCCACGCGGTCCGGTCATGCTCGAGAACTTCGGCGAGCTGATCAAGGCGGCTGGCAACAATGCCCTTGCCCATTGCCATGTACTCAAAAAGCTTGGTTGGCGACCCAAAGAACCTGCTGCCATCCGGCATGGGAATATGAGGTGAAACCAGGATGTCCGAAGCGTCCAGGAACTCGGCGACCTTATCGCGTGGCAGAGGTCCGGTAAATATCACCTCTCCGGTGCTCTCGTACGCGGCCAGGGCGGAACGCATTTCTCCATGGAGCAAACCATCGCCGATCAGAACAAAGCGCAAGCGGCGTGGCGGAGAACTGCTTAGCAAACTGACGATTGCCTGCTGGAGTATCTCAATTCCGTGCCATAGGCTGAAAGTTCCCACAAAGCCGATCAGCACTTCATCGGGTTCTACATCAAGTTGTCTGCGTCCCAATTCCCTCCCCCGTCCGGGATAAAAATAGTTCGGATCTACGGCATTCGGATTCACCCGAATGCGATCTGCCGGAATACCTCTCTCCAGTAATTCCTCCCTTAGCACATCGGAAACCACAATGATCCTGGCCGCGCAGCGCAGCGTCACGTCCTCGCACAACCTGATCCAGTTTCGGAGAGGGTTAGGGTCCCAGTGTTTCGCGACCCACGCTTCCGAACCGTTGTATTCAAGAATTAACGGGACCTTCAAGCGTCTGGAGAGGAGCGCTCCGGCAATCGAAAAAGCGAAATGCCGTTGATAAAAGAAACGTGGAGCGTCCGAGGCGAGATATCTTTGTACTCCTCGGGCAAATACGAAGTTGTAGGAAAGCATGGCGGCCCCCCAGAAGAAGTAAGGACGGCTTCCGGCGGCTATGATCTCGTTCTCAAAAGCATCCTGTGCCAACGCCGTACCGCTGAAGACTCGGCAGGTTATTCTGGCGGCCTTCAGACCGTACAGGAAACCGCGAATGTGACTTATCGCCCCTCCCCCGGAGCCCATGTTTGCAGGGTTCGGAATCAGATAAGCGATCTCGGGGTTAGCGCCGCCTATATGGGCGGGAACGAGCTTAGCGCGCATAAGCCAGAGGTGGAGATAACACCACCAGAAGATCAGGGTCTTCACGTCAAGCAGGATGCTGACCAGAACTCCGGAGGCCGACCGGAGGATATCGACATTTCCAATCGACTCCCAACGTCCCTCCTGATCGCACAGTACTGTTTCCTGGCATCGGTGCAGAAATTGGATGCATCCGAGAATCTGCCTGTGCTTGAAGTCAGTGAGGGATTGGAAGTAAAAGACGATGGCCCGGCCCCGAAACCCGCGCAGCAGACGAATCCGCTCGGTGAACCCACTTACTCGCAGCATGCGATGCGGGAATTCCCTGATCTCGATCCCAGGACGGCGATTGCCCACCAGATCGCGCGCACGTTTCGCGTCTCCCGACCAGACACACAGATAAACGACACCACCCTTCGCCATCGGTATCACTTTGCATCCTGCGGACTGTTCTGATGGCATCGGAGAAATCTACGGGGGAAAGGCTCAGCGATCATGAGTGGTGTAGTGACTGTAATAGCGAGCACTGTAGTAGTAATATTGCGCACTCATGTCTGCCCGGACCCCATTGAGAACAATGCCAATGATGTCGGCGCGTACGCGCTTGAGTTGTTCTACCACGCTGGCTACCGCACTGCGGTTCGTGCGCCCCGCGCGCGCAACCACGATTACGCCGTCCACCAATGCAGCAATTTCCAGGGGTTCGGCAAAGCCAAGCAGCGGAGGCGAATCGATGACCACCAGGTCGTACTCACGTTCCGCCTCATCGAGGATCGACCTCAGCACAATTCCGATGCGGTCTGCCACCCGGCGCGATGACGGACCAGCCGACAGAATATCCAGATCCGGATAGGCATATGGAGTCTGGACGGCTTCACGCCAGTGCATCGTGCCATTGACGACGTCGGAAAGGCCACGGTCATTGGAAACGCCTAGCTTAATCACGGGCCGGCGCATATCGCCGTCGATCAACAAAGTCCTCCGCTGCTGCTGGCTGTGAGCTGCCGCCAGGTAGAGCGCAATCGTCGACTTTCCTTCAGCAGGGGATGCGGAGGTCACGAGCATGCTTCTGGGATGGTGCTCAAGACCCGCGGATAGCAGAATAGAACTTCTCAAGGTACGAATGGCTTCATCGAAAGCGCGATTCGGCGCAGCCAGCGCATCTTTAACAGCGCTTCTATTGAACCTTGCGTCCGGATCCGCAGGCATCTCCTGCATAGGCAAGGTGCCCATGGTAAATTTCCCCACGGGAAGGGAAGGAAGCATGGGAACCCGCAGTTCTCGCTGCAGGTGTTCGCTGTCCAGGACAGTCGTATCCAAAGCATCCATGAGGAGGATGATGCTCAGGCCGATGATGGTAGAGCCGAATAAGGCCAGTAAAGCATTCAGGGCGACCTTGGGGAAAGAGGGGTAGAGCGCGGGACGAGCAATATCCGCCAGCCGGATCGAACTGCTTTCAAAACTGGCGTTGATACCGGCCTCCCGAATCTTGCGGATGAGCTCCTCATAGAGTGCTTTGTCGGTGTCCGCTTCCTGTTTCAGGGCCTTGTATTCGAAGGAACGGGCATTCATCTGGTCGAATTCAGCCTTGGCCTGTGTCATGTCCTGGCGCAGGAGAGATTCCCGATTCACGGCCTGCTGATAATCGCTGCCTACTCTTTGGACGATGCGCCGCCGTAGAACATCGACCTGCCACTGTAATTCGGTTATCTGGCTGGACGCCTTCTTGAATACGGGGTGGGATGAACCGAACTGCGTCTGAATTTCAGCGAACTTCTCTGTGGACTCGTTCAGCTTTTCTTCCAGGGCACGCAGCTGCTCCCCTTGGCCGGACGCTTCCGCAGCCGGCAAGGAACCGCTCTTCACCGCGTTGTACGCAGCTTCTTTGCTTGCCCGATCCACCTCGGCCGCGGTGAGGTCGTTATCGAGGTGCAGTAACCGGGCGGAAAAGACGTCAGTTTTTTCCTCCGGGTTGATCACATCGAGATCCTTCTCGAGGTTAGCCAACGCGCCCGCGGACCGCTCCATCTGGGCCTTCAGCTCTTCAAGCTGCTTTTCCATATAGCCCGTCATCTGGGAAGCTGCCTGAAAGCGAATGTCATAGGTATGACGTATGTAGCTCCTGGCGATCTCATTGACGACATCGGCGGAAAGCTGCGCATCCGGAGAACGGTAACTGATCAGAAGCAGAAAGGTATGCAAAGGACGAGTGACTTTCAGGCCGGGCAGTTCGATCGGTGCGTCCTTGAGCCGCGAGGAGAGGAGCTTATTTTTTGCCAGCTTTCGAAGAGCCGGCGTAGTGAGATGATATTTCTCCACGACGGGGCGGAGAACGGCGTCCGATTGGACGATTTGCTCCTGCGTGGTAAGAAAGTTCTCCACATCCGCGGAGTTGTTGGCGGCCCTACTCTCATCGCCAAGGACGGCGGCCGGCGTTTGACGATCGATATCAATGACCGCGGTAGACTCATAGAGCGGAGTCAATCGCTTAGAAACGATCACTGTGGCAACTACGGAAAAAGCCACGAATGCAACCAGCTTCCAGCGGTGGCGCTTAACCATCCAGAGATACTGGGAGAGAGAAGGTCCGCTGAGCGCCGCTTCCTTCTCAAGCGCAGGAAGAACAACCGGATGGGAGATCGGTTGGCGATCGAAACCGTTGGCGCTTACCTCTGGGATTGCGATCTCTTCTTTGCGCATATTGCGGATCTCAGTGCCAGATAACGAAGTCGGTAGCGGTTTGGGCGCCAAAGCCGGTGATCCGATCCAGCGTTTCTGCCGTGATACGCTGCCCCTTGTTATCCGGTATGTAGAGTATGTCGTTGGCCATCAGCGCCACGTCCGGCGATTTGCGCTTCATAATCTTCGCCAGGGCAATGGGAACCTCCGTCCTTGTGCCGGCAGCCGATCTGCGATATACATACGCCACCTTGCCCGGATAGGGGCTTAGGCCTTCCGAGAGGGCCAGTACCTGCAGGATTGTGGCCTCTTCGTCATTGCGGATCGGGTAAGCTCCAGGCTTCTTGACGTTCCCAACCACGTAGATCTTCCGTGCCTCGGCAACCAGAACTTCCTCGCCGCCATGCAGCATCACGTTAAGACTGGGATCGGCATTATCAATCAGATTCCGAACAGGTATGGTCTGGGTGATCCTGGCCTGCTTTCCTTCCCGCATGACTTCCTGGCTGACGACAATGTCGGAGCCGGCATCTTCTCTGATCCCCCCTGCCCGAGCGATTGCATCCAGCAGCGGAACGGGCCGTGTCGCCTGAAAAACCAGCGGAGTCTTGACCGCTCCAACCACGTTGACCGGCCGGCTTTGGTACTCCACAATGGTTACGGTCACGATGGGATCCACCAGCACTTTTCCCTTCGTCAGGGAGTTGGCAATCGTGGATTCCACCTGTGCCGGAACCATGCCGCGCACCTGGATGGGGTCTCTGAGCATGGGCAAGCGGATATTGCCATCGGCATCCACGCGCACGGTGCGCGTGAGTTCCGGAGAATCGTAGACGGATAACGCCAGCAGATCGTCGGGCCCTACCGGCTGCGTCGGCAAATTTGAGTAGACGTAATCGAGGTTCGATACCGCAGAAATGGCCCGCTCAGGTTGCTGCGCATAAACGGAGCCGCCCAATACCAGCCAGCACAGACCCAGCCACGCCAAAGAACTAATCCGCAGGCATTGCGGATAGTCTGCTTCCCGGGACACAAGTTGGATGGCAGTGATCTTATGGTGAGTCATGGGGGATGTGGAGCCAACTTATTAATCCACTCTTGGGCAGTCACCTGCTAAGTTGCCCGTAGCGGTTGGCCCATTTATACGCCTGATGATCCCGGATGTCATCCAGTTCATTTCGCCAGGGAGACGATCGATCAACCTCCATTAACCACGAGTGTAGGCTCATAACCCCGGGGAGACAGGTCCGGAAGCGGAGATTTTCCCGTCATGCAAGCCTCTGCGGGAGCGCCGGAGAGTCTCACTCCTTTGAGGGTTAGCTTCCCCTCGACCCGCACGGTGCCTGGCTGCCGCTGGTAAAGTAGCGATAAATTGACGAACTTAGTTCCATCAGTGGCCGCGACGCAAGCGGATGTCTCTCCTCCTCGCTCCGCGGAAAGGCTGCCCGTCCTGGCCAATACGGCGCCTGATGCAACATCCGTCACCAACCATTCAATCCCGCTGCCGGGAGGAATGCCGGAGGTCTCGTAGTCGATGGCCAGGACATAATGCTTCTGCGGCTGAACGGGAGCGGCCTGGTTCATGATCAGAAAACTGTTTGGCTCCTCTCCAGAGAAATCGAAACCAAGCGCATTCGGATTGACGTTCAAAAAAGAGCTTACCCCCTCTACAGGCTTCAGGTGCCAATCGAAGCCCCGGGATGCGGGCGATTTGCCGAATCCGCCGTTCGTAACCGCGTCTGTGGACCCTGCCACAAGTTGTGCGTACGGGATCTGATGACGCTCCGCAAGCTCATTCCAGAGTGGTAGCGCCAGATCGGGATGCTGGTGGTCGATGAGCCAGTCGCATACCTCCAGCAGGGTTTCGGCCTCCTTCCCCGCCACCAGCAGATGCGATGCGGCCTCAGTCACGGCCTCGGGATCTCCCTGGGCCATTAGAAAATTGACGAATTGGACTTCGATTACCGGCCTTTGCACTTGCAGACGGCCTGCAATTTCCCGGGCATTCGGACTAACGTACCAGGCCAGACGGAATAGGGGTGTAGCGTCGTCCGGAGCCATCTGAGCGGCTCTTCGGGCCCAGTACCAGAAGCGGGCAGCATTCTCACGGCGAAAATAAAAGTTTGCCAGCGACCAGCTGGGAAGAAAGGTAGAATCCGCACCCGCCGCGCGCAACAGCGCCTCTTCGGCCTGGGGAAGATCGCCCTCGGACTCATACAAGAGCCCCAGCCGGATCCAGCTCGACGCGTCATAGCGGTCGAGTTTCACTGCCCCCTGCAGCAGCGATTTCGCGGATGCGGGATCTATGGCATAAACCTCATCGGCAAGTTGCGCTGGATAGACCGCAGTTGCGGGCAGCAGGCGCATGGCCATGCGAGTATCGTCCGGCTGCTTCCGGCGGGCCAAAAGATCGGCGATCCCAAAGCGCACATTCCAGGCGATGCCCACCATGAGTGCCGCCAGACAGCCGATCTTAAGTGCGAACGCGCAGCGTCGTTTCAACATCTTTTGCACCCTTGCCGGCTCTCGTATTTCGTTCGAGCCGGCTCAGCCAGCCCGGCGGTCTTCGCCTGGATGGACACAGGGCTCTTATCATTTGCTTAGCTTATCAATCTGCAAATCGAGTGCGGAGATGGCATCAAACGGTTTGGGAAAGAGGTCTTCCCAAACGATATGCTGCGTCCCGGCAGCAGGATCTAAGTTAATCAGGCTAGCCGCGATGAGATACTTGTCGATCGGAAGGTAGACCGCCGCGATGCATTTCGAAAACTTAGGCGAATAGAAAACGGCATAAACCCGCGTTTCTTTAACCAAGGCCGTAAGTGTCCTGGCGACTTTTGGGGTCTGTGCATCGCACTGGGCCTGCGCCTTCCGGGCAAGTGTCTTCGTAGCTGCCTTCTGCTGGACAGTCTGCCCATGTGCGCAAACGTGGGGGAGTAGAAGTGCCGCCGTGATCAAGAGCGTGCGCATGCTATGCAACCTTTCCTGACAAGCATCTAGAGCGCTTTTTTACTATAGGTGTGCCCGGGCCGGTCTCCGCGAAAAAACTGCAATGGCGGTACGCCGATTGTGAAGGCCCTCCCATCGCGAAGATTTTAGCCCGAATTGGCTTTCCTTTGTCTTCGCTTTAGGCCAGGTCTCAGTTGTCCAGAGATGCTTCGTCCCTGACTATAAACTGCAGGCCAGAGGACATCAGACCGTATGGCCGCCGACGCCGTCAGAATGCAGGTCTCAAAGGGAAGGCGAGGTTTTGGCACCCTCCCTTACTCAGCTCGCAAGGGTGTACAGCGAAGCCGCCGAAGATGGCGCGGCCTTTCTGGCAAGAAAGGCCGCCTTTGGATGTACTCGGCTGGGAATTAGCAACCGGAAATCGGCTCTATATGGCGGCGACTTGACTTTCGAGGACGGTGTGGTTCTCCCTGCGAATCAACAGGCTGAGCACGATCCAGTTGCCGGCGGCAAGGGCTCCATCGGTCACCAGGCTCGACCAGGCTGCTCCATGCCATGAGTAGGCGGGGATAAGCCAGAGGTTGAGGCCGAAGTTCAACGCTGCGGCGATGAGCTGCGCGGCGGTGCGGTAGCGCTGGTAGCCGGCGCCGGTAAGCGTGTCCCCAGCACTGAGGTGAAGGCTGCGGAAGACCGGCAGCAGACACAACCATTGCAGTGCGGAGACGCTGTTGGCGAAGCTCCGGCCTACTACGTAAGGAATAATGGGCGCAGCCAGAAACATGACAACGGCTGCCAGCAGGCCGAAGGGCAATGTCTTGCCGAGCAGTCTCCGCGTGAGACCGATCGAGCCGCGCGCCCCGTTCCTCCCCATCTGGCAAAAGCGCGGAAAGGCGGCTGACTGGAGCGAGCGGATAGGAGTGCAGCTCATGTCGACGACGCGATACGCCATGCTGTAAATTCCGTTGGCGGCGAGCATGCCGTAGCGGCTGAGCATGGCCTTATCGATGTCGTTGTAGATGGACGTGGTGCTGGCGGCAATGGAGAAGCCGATGCCTTCAAGGGCCCGCTTACGAAGCAAGTGAAAGTCGAACTTAGGCAAGCCGAGACGAGTGGTCACCAGGATGAGGGCCATAGCGGCGGAGAGGCAGGAAACCGCGAGCGAAGCAATGACCCACTGACGCACGGTAGCGCGGTGGAGAACAAGCACCATGCCTGCAGCGGTGACGAGGCGCGCGATATTTGTGAGGGAGGTGAGAGCGGCGGTGAGCTTGAGTTGTTCAAAGGCCTGGAAGGCTTGCCCGCCGCCCTCGGCGAGGCGCGCGCAGGTGCATTCGCCCACGGCAACGAGAACGATGACAGAGGCGCTGGCTGGGCCAACCATCCACTTACCAAACATGGCGAGGCTCACGATGACAAGGAGCCCGACGCTGAGCGTGGTGAGGAGCACGTTGCCCCAGTACTGCGGGAATTCGCCGTTGTGGCGGCTCACCTGGCGGAGCAGGACCATGCCTGAGCCGAGCGTGCTGTACTGGCTCAGCAGCGAGACGGCGGCAGCGGCACCAACGAAAATTCCATACTGGTCGGCGCCCAGCAAGCGTGCGAGCAGGACGAAGTAACATGCCTGGACAGCGAAGCTGACGCCTTGGCCGAGGAACATCCAGCTGGCGTTCTTAGCGAGTTGGCCGCTTAAAGCGGTTTCACAATAGGTGTAGACCCTGTCCCAAGGAAAACCACACCTAGCGATCTGTCTAGGGACACGGTAATTGTGAAACCGCCTTAGCGGATTGCGCATCAAGCCCTGTTTCAGTTTCAGCGGCACACCTCTTTCGGCTGGAATGCCTCGCGCATCCCTTGGTTCATTCTCCGCTCGCGGTTCCTTGGTGATTACCGACCCGGCGATACCCGACATCGTTACTAGATCTTGATTGATAAGTATGTCGTTCGGGCACGACCCGAATTGTTCGCAACTTAGTCCATGGTAATCAAGGTGACTTAAAACCGGACGCCTGCCGCCCTAAATTGGAACACTACTCATTATTAGTCCATTATTTCCCTAAAACTGAGGTTGATTTCCGTCGGGCATTCTGTCAACGTTTGCCTAGATTTAGTAACAAAGCAAATAATGTGCTCGCATAGACACTTTTTGAAGCACCTACTGCTTTGGCTTCGATTGGTCTGGATGCAAGAGACAATAAATTAATCCCTCCAACTTATAGGGATGATCTCATGCTCACACGGCCACGCTGAGTGCGACATTTTAAGTTACATCAACCCTGATCATGCCCGAGTCAGTATCTCGTTGAGTCTTGGCACATTCTGGTCCTGCTCACGCTGAATTATCCGCGCAACCGCAACGGCGGGAAGCTCAGAGCCCCACGCGCAAGCGGGAAGTTGCTCGAAATCTATTAAAAGCACAGGTGGCAGTTCATGGCGACCGACTTTCCTTTCCCGGCTCCGGAGCAGATTGGGGGGTTCCACTCTCCCTCAGCCCCGGCTCGACCTTTCATGATCCTGCAGTGTGCCGTGGGAGTGGCGATTCCTGTGGTGTTCGATTTCTGTTGCATCGCCATCGCATGCGTCGCCGGCATCCTGCTCTATGAGGTGCATAGACCGCTGGACGGGCGCGGTGCCTGGCTGCTTTGGGCAGAACTTTTCCTCCAGTATGGGCTGGCTTTTGTTATTCTCGCGCGGGCGCACCACCTCTACTCCCAACGCGACACTCTGCTGCGGGTCGCAGACACGGCACAGATCCTAAGCGTTTCTGTTTACAGCCTGACTCTTCTCTCTGTAGGCACTTACTTCACCAAGTCGGATATGCCGCGCTTGCTGCTGGCGGATTTCTGGGTCCTGGCAACGCTCCTGCTGGTCATTCAGAAGCACACGACGAGCAAACTCATCCGGCATTGGAGGTCCCTTACGGCTCACAAGCGGAGGGTGCTCATCTGCGGCACAAATCGCGAGACCCGGCGTCTTTTTTCTTACCTGCTGCACTGCCCCGACCTGGGCCGGATTCCGGTAGGATTTCTGGATGAAAGCGGCTTTGATAATCGCCGCGTCATCTATAGCCATGATTACAGCCTTAAAGACCACGCGCCGGTTATTTCCGAACCGCTTTCGCGATCTCTTCTGCGGTCTCTCGACGTGCAGGAGATCTTCGTCACCCCTACGGCCTCGCAGCCGCGCATGAATGAACTTATGGCTTTAGCCGCAGAAGCCGGGGTCAGCGTTTCTCTGCTGGGCGCAGGACACCCCTATGTTGCGGAGCGCTGCACATCAGTGCAAATGATTGATGGTCTGATCGTCACCACGTTCGATGCAGATGGTGAGCACCCGCTCGCTTACATTGCCTTCAAGCGGCTCACTGACCTGCTGTTGTCTTGTCTCCTCATTCTTCTAACGCTACCCATGTGGCTGGTCGCCGCCGTTATGGTCAAAGCGACTTCCGAGGGACCAATTTTCTTTCGCCAGGAGCGGACGGGACAATCCGGGAAGCTATTCGTCATGTTCAAGTTCCGGAGCATGTATGCAGGCACTCCAAAATATGGGCGGTCTCCTGAAAGCTCCAGGGACAATCGCGTCACACCGGCGGGAAGATTTCTAAGAAAAACGAGTATGGATGAGCTTCCTCAGCTCCTGAACGTGCTCACGGGAGACATGTCTCTGGTCGGACCTCGTCCGGAGATGCCGTATGTAACAGAAGCCTATACCCCGCTGGAGCGTCGCAGGCTCTCCGTTCCGCAAGGTCTGACCGGCCTCTGGCAACTCAGCGGCGACCGTAGGTTCAGGATCAATGACGCGATTGAGTATGACCTGTACTATGTCGAGAATCGCGGGATCTTTCTCGATCTCGCGATTCTTCTTCACACTTTGTTTTTCGCGATGAAGGGCATCTAGTCTCCTGAGTTATTGATTCCTTGCAAAACAGGCGCTATGGGTTACGTGATGCTGATAAGTCCAGCGCTGAGTGCCGGGATGTAGCAAGTCACCTGCGTTCCCGAAGGGGTCAGTGTGTCGGGGCTTGCCGGGGCAAAGCTGCCGTCCTTTTCCACGGTGGCGCCCTGGATGGTGACTCCGGAGGTGGCAGCCAGGCTCGGTCCCGTCATCGTTATCAGGGTTGCTGTCTGGATGATCTGGTTCGTCCGGATGGTGAGGATTAGATTTTGGATCGTGTCTTTGTTGACGAGAATCACGCTCAAGCCTGCGCTCGCGGTCCTGACGGCATAGGCCGTGGCGTCGACGGTTCCGGCCGACAGTTGTGTCTCGAGCAAGGTGCCTGGACCAGCCAGCGTGAAGAGGAGCAGACCGTAGTACTCGGGGCGCGCTTCGATGACGCCACCTGAGTCGTCGGCGATCGGAGTATAGCCTTGACCGTTACCGCCGCCATGCATGTTTACACCGGTGGAGCCGCCGAGAGCTGCGGAAAAGAGAAAGTCGATGACCCATAGCGAGGAAGCGTAGCTGTTACTCACGCCGGCAGCCCCGCCGTTGGAAAAGGAGTTGCATTCGCCTATGCGGTAGGGAATGCCCAGTTGCTGGGCTCCCAGGTTCAGCGTTGTGAGCTCCCCGGTAAGTTGGGTGTCAGGGCTGATGAGGAAGGAGGCGGTGGAGGTGGGAATTCCTCCGCTGGCGCGATAGTAGTGCTGGGTCAGGAGAGTGATCTCACTCGGTGTGGCTGCCTGGCCAAAGGCCAAGGTCCAGGTGGAGATGTGGTTGCCACCGGCGGTGGCCGGACCTGTGATCGGAACGTTGGGCGCAACCTCGATGATAGCCGAGCGAAAGGAATCCCAGCGGGTGAGGAAGTCCTGGAAAGTCCAGTTCCCGGCGAAAAAGCCGCCCGCTACGCCGTACTCGTCGGACTCGTTGCCGATCTCGATACCGAGAAGATTGGAGCCTAGAGCCGAGACTGCGAAAGCCACTTCGGCGGCTGCCAGAGCGGGAGTGGAGGTAGCGAGGTTGACACCGTAGAGGCACGGCCAACCGGTCGATTGCAGGAAGCCAGCGAGAGCCCTGATGTTAGAGGCCGTGACTTGCGAGTGCGTGCCGTTGGCATTCGGTGTCCATAGAACTTGATCGACAGAGCCACCGCCGATCCGCAAAACACCGTTACCGAGGCGCCGAAAGAGTGCGATGAGATTGTGGTTGGAGGCGTGGAAGTAAGAATAGCTCATCGTCTCCTTCTCGTAGCTCAAACCCATGAAGCGCGACGGAATGTTGCCGGTGGAGGCCGTCGTCACGGTGAGGGAGCCTTCGACGATCGGACCAGAGGGTGTGGGAAGGGGAGGGCCGGAGGGCGGAGTGTAGTTCGCGTGGTAGCCGCAACCCGAGAGTACACCGGACGCAGCCAGAGACGCTGCTCCCTGGAAGAGACGGCGGCGAGTTAGTACGGGGCGCACGTTGCTACACATGGGACACCTCTGGTTCATGAAATGTCTTATCTGCAGGAGTTCGCATAGTTACTGGAGTTTTCAGTCGGAAACCTAGTGCTGGTACTGGATCGGGCTGACGCCTTATTCGGAGAACCGCGACGAACCGTTACGATTACCTATCGTCGGATGAACGGCAAACAAGAGAGAACCATGCAAATTCTGACTAGCAATCATTACTGCTCTCACTTCACTGTTCCACCCCAAGCACAGCACTCGATCGAGCGAGCCCGTTTCGTCAACCTCGGCCGCTTGTGGAGGCCGGCGGAAGCCATCGCTGCCTATCCCCCCATGCGATCCTTTGATCTAGCTCATTTCATCAACAACATACCGGTTGCCCTGCGCAAGCCCTGGGTGGTCACGTTCGAGTCCGCCCTGCCCCGCATGTTTCCACCCAGCGAGTCGCTTAGGGACCATTTGCGCCGCCAGCTCTGCTCGCCTGCTTGTCTGGCGATCGTCGCCATGTCCGCCTGGGCCCTGGCCAGCTTCACGCGCATCAATGCCGGGTGGGACGGCCTGGACAAGGTCCTCGCCAAAGCTTATGTGCTGCAACCGGCTATCCCTCTTCGCGCCTCAACTCCGCGCACGCTTAAAAAGGGTGCAACCATCCGGCTCATCTTCGTAGGCAACAACTTTTCCCGGAAAGGCGGAATCGTCGCCCTACGGCTGGCGAGGAAAGCCTTGGCCGAAGGGCTTCGTTTGCAGATCAACATTGTCTCCTCCAAGATGATCTGCTCCGGGTCCCATACCGACCACCCAGACCCGACGCGGTATCAAACGGATCTGAAGAGCATGGATCTACCGAACGTCAGCTTCCATGGCGCAATGAACAACCAACAGGTCCTCGAGCTGATGGGCACATGTCACCTCAATTTTCTTGCCACGCTGCATGACACTTACGGCTTTTCTGTTCTTGAAGGCTTCGCCAGTGGACTCCCCGCCATCACGACCGACGTCTGTGCCCTGCCTGAATTCGTCTTCCCCGCTCCCGCGGCGAACGCCAACGGCTTCCTTGTCCACCTGCCCAGAGACCATCGCGGCTGCTGGAGCCACGTTGAAGAACCGCGCTCTCCCGATTACTGGGACATGCTTGACGAGGCATATGAATCGATGACCGACCAGGCGCTCGCCCATCTGCGCGCCCTCGCCGCAGCTCCCGGCGAGCTCGAACAGCTCAGCCAAGCCGCCATCGCCGGCATCGAGCAGCGCCACAATCGAGTGCTGCTCGCACGAGCACTCGATGCCATATACAGCCAGGCGTAACCCATGCGTCACGCGGAGAGCATTTTCTCGATCTCTTGAACGTGCGTGCGTGCGAGAGACCAGGTAAAACGCTCACGAAATACAGCGTAGCCTTGCTGGCCAAGACACGTCCGGAGCTCCGGATCCTGCGCGAGCCGCCGGAGTGCACCGGCAAGCTGAACGACAGATCCGCGCTCCACCAAGATCCCCCCACCGGCGGTAAATATCTCCCTGACACCACCGCTGTACGTGCTGACGACCGGCACAGCCGAGGCAAGCGCCTCGACGTTCACCAGGCCGAAGCCCTCCTCGCAGACAGAGGGTGAGCAAAAGATGTCTGCCTCTCGGAAGAGATCACCCAGGGCGGCGCCGCTGCGATAGGGAAAAAACCTAACGGTTTCGGGCGAGTTCGCTTTGAGGCGCCTGATGTAGTCCGTTTCTTCGCCAACTCCGAAGCCAGAGGAGCCGACGATTCGTGCCTGGAGCCGCACGTCCTGTTCATTGAGAAGCTTCATAGCGCCAAGCAAAACGTGAACACCCTTGTCTTCAACCAGCCGCCCCGCGAAGAGGACTGTGGGCGTCTGCGAATTCTTTTGCCCGCCTGCCGCAGGATAGAAAATCGTTTCATCAGCGCCGTTATAGATTACAGACGATGGGCCGAGCGAGGGAAACTTCCGCCGTGCCTGTTCCAGCAGAAACTCACTCACAAAGACCAATCTATCCACTCGAACCTGCCGCATCAGCTTTTCGCGCCCTTCGACCAGGTGCGTATTGTGCATATGGAGAATGATGCGCCCTCCCGCGCGATGAACGCACGAAGTGAGAGCGATGGCGAACTCTGGCCGATTGTGAATCCAGACGATGTCCCCGGGCCGCACGCGCTCAAGGAGAGGGCGGAAGATACGTTGTATGACCAAGCGATGAAAAGACCACGGCAATCGTGAAAGGTATCCCCGGAAGCGCCTGTAACGTTTCAAGCCATCAAGCAGGGTGATGGATTCCGCCGCAAATTTCCAGGTGTCATCCGCGGAGGGACAGACAACCACGGAGTTCGATGCGTTGCGGAGTACATTGCCGGCCCAGCGTGAGATCGCACCTCCATAGAATTCAGAAAAGGGTTCGGCTTCGGTCAGAAGATGATAGGTGGTGTTAGGCATGAGGCCATTTCTCCGATTGCTGCATCCTGCTAATTGCGGCCAGGTGCGGCTTTTCTTGAAGTGTGGATAAGCCCGCAGAGGAAGCAGGGCGGATCACTGCAACTGCCAGCGCATGGATAGCTATCTTAAGCTTACAAATACCGCCCCAACTGAATTCATGCGCTGACGGTCATCGGGTTGATCCAAAACAGGACACATCGGTTCCAAGTTAGGATCTGGTGGATAAGTGCGTCTTCTAAGACGACTCTAAGCTTCGGTAACGTGCCAGTGATAATCGATTTGACCCGAAACAGGAGACGTGCGTTCCAACTTAGAACAGGGTGCATCGTAAGTACCTTGCTTTCCTCGAAACCGTGGTTGATTTTTGATGATTTCCAACGGGCGTTCTGTCACCGTTTGCCTAGATTGAATAGTCAATGACCCGCATGTTCGTACCCTCAGTGTCTGAAGCACCTGCTGCTCTGGCTTCCATCATCCTTGATGTAAGTGGCAACTGGAGAACCCTCTCCAACTGATGAGGAGAACCCTTGAATGATAGCCTTAAGTCCGACCTCCGCTAAAGAAACCGATACGATTTCTTTTCTGGGAGTGACGTTGCAACCGAAGTCGTTACAGCAATTGAACGCGCTGGTGGAGCAGGGGATTCGCGAGCGCCGAAAGTGGATTATCAGCAACCATAACCTGCATACCCTGTACCTCTTTCATAGGCATGCCCGACTGCGTGAGTTTTATTCATGCGTGCACTGGATTCATATCGACGGTATGCCGCTGGTGGCTCTGGGACGCCTTTACGGCTATCCCCTGGAGCGCAAGCAACGTGTGACATTGGCAGATTGGCTTTGTCCGCTGATGGAGCTGGCTGCCAACAGAGGTTGGCGTGTCTTCTATCTTGGGTCATCCAAGGCCTGCGCGGAAAAGGGGATGGCGCAGTTGCGCAAACTCTACCCGGCCCTGCAGATAGAAGTATGTGATGGATATTTTGACGTGCGCCATGGCAGCGCGGAAAATGAAGCCTTGCTGGAGCGCATTAATGCCTACAGGCCCGACCTGTTGATGGTGGGGATGGGCGTACCGCGGCAGGAATTTTGGACGCAGGAAAATTTTGCGCGGTTGGAGGCGCATGTAATTCTTTCGTCGATCGGAGCGGCCCTCGAGTATGTTGCCGGATCAATGCCGACGCCGCCACGTTGGTCGGGCCAGCTGGGGATGGAATGGATCTTCCGGCTGGCAAATGAGCCCCGCCGTCTCTTTACTCGCTATCTCCTGGAACCCTGGTACATTCTGGCCCTGCTGATGCTGGATTATCCGCGTAACCGCAACGGCGGGCGGCTGAGAGCTCGCGCGGAACTAGGAGATTGACCGCTGGCGGTACCCGGAAAAGGACGGCACCCTTCTGTGAGAATTACGAGCAATTCGTTTGCAGCGTGAGGCCCGGCCAGGACGCGAACCGGCAATCAACCCAGAACGGCCCACCAGGCGATCAACTCGATTGG
>PLZN01000433.1:687-2605 GCA_003152195.1 Acidobacteriaceae bacterium | reverse complement strand
ACTAATACTCGATCTTTGTCTGGTGTTCCTGCCAGGCGCGAAAACTCTCAATAGCCTTTTCCGGCAGCAATCGCACCATCGGCAGCTTGCGCTGACCTGTTGGAACACGCAGTTCTTCATAAATGAAGGAGTCGTCAAAGCCAACCTCGGCAGCATCATGACAGGTGTTGCCAAAAAACATGGAGTCCAGCCGGGCCCAATAGACAGCGCCCAGGCACATGGGACAAGGTTCGCAACTGCTGTAGAGCACGCAACCCGGCAACTGAAAACTCCCCAGCGCCTTGCACGCCTCGCGGATTGCATTCACCTCGGCGTGAGCCGTGGGATCGTTGGCCGAGGTAACGGTGTTGACGCCGGTAGCGACGATCTCTCCCTCCTTGGCGATGACCGCTCCAAACGGGCCGCCCCCGCCGCGCACGTTTTCCGTGGCCAGCCGGATGGCGAGTTGCATGAACTCATTCTCACTCTGCATGGTCGTCCCTCGTCAGCAGACAGGAGCAGCAGCCGCGGAAGCCGGTGGCGAATTCGCTTGCACTCTCCGCAGGGCTGCCCGAATATCCGAAGTATGACACAGGCTTTTGTCTCGAGCCGCGTGGTGACGCCCGAGGGAGTGCGGCCGGCAGCGGTGGTCGTCGAAGAGGGACGCATCCAGTCGGTGTGCGAGCCCGGAGACACACCGCAGGCAGCGCTCCTGCACCAATTCGGCGATCTGGTGCTACTGCCTGGCCTGGTGGATTCGCATGTGCATGTGAACGAACCGGGAAGGACCGAATGGGAAGGCTTCGCCACCGCAACCCGCGCCGCGGCGGCCGGCGGCTACACCACGCTGGTGGATATGCCGCTCAATTGCCTCCCGGAAACCACCACGGTTGCTGCACTAGAGGCCAAGCGCCATGCGGCCGCGGACCAGTGCCGCGTGGATTGGGTGGCATGGGGCGGATTGACAGGCCAAAACGGGGAGCACATCGCACCTTTGGCAGCAGCCGCGGTGGCCGGGTTCAAATGCTTCCTTGTCGATCCCGGCATTGAAGGCTTGGCCATGATCGAAAAGCAGGAACTCGAGGCCGCGTTGCCTGCCTTGGCCCGCACCGGCCTGCCTCTCCTGGTCCACGCGGAGCTGGCCGAACATCTCTACCAGGGCGGTAACGCAGACGACTGGCGGCAATACACAACTTACCTGCGCTCGCGTCCCGATGAGTCGGAGTTGGCCGCCATCCGCATGTTGATCGGGCTTTGCCGCAAGTACCGTTTTCCGCTGCACATTGTTCATCTGTCCACTGCCCTGGCGCTTGAGGAACTGGCGAAAGCCCGCGCCGAGGGCCTTCCCGTTACGATAGAGACCTGCCCTCACTACCTGCACTTCACCGCCGAGGAGATTCCCCCCGGAGGCACGCTCTTCAAATGCGCTCCGCCTATCCGCTCACGAGCCAACCGGGAAGCGCTGTGGCAAGGGCTTCGCGATGGAATCATCGATCTCATCGCGACCGATCATTCCCCGTGCCCGCCAGCGATGAAGCGGCTCGAAGAGGGAGATTTCCGCCTGGCATGGGGAGGCATCGCCAGCCTCTCCGTGGCGGTCTCCGTCATCTGGACAGAGATGAGTAAGCGTGGTCTTCCGCTCCAGGACCTGGCACGCTCGATGTCGGCGCAGCCAGCGAAACTTGCCGGGATAAACGAGCGCAAAGGGGCCATCGCGGTGGGGCGGGACGCGGACCTGGTGGTTTTCGATCCTGATGCTGAGTTCGTCTTGACCGCCNNGCGATCTGCATTACCGGCACCCCGTTTCTCCATACCTTGGGGAGAGGCTGCGCGGCAAAGTGAAAGCCACGTTTGTCAGGGGCATCCCGGTGTTTGAGCACGGCTCATTCCCCGATCCACCCATCGGCCGAGAGCACCGGCGCGAGGAAAAACTTGCCGC
>PLZN01000433.1:0-561 GCA_003152195.1 Acidobacteriaceae bacterium | reverse complement strand
GAAGGGATCGCCTGGGATGAGTTCACCATCGTAACCGCCAAAGACATCCCCGGCCGCAACGTGATCTCGCTGATTATCGATGACCAGCCGTGCCTGGCCGATGGAGTGGTCAATCACCCCGAGGAGCCGATCCTGCTGCTCGCACATCCCAACCGGCACGCCCTGGCAGCGGCGGTAGCAGCAGTCCACATCCTTTATGAGCCTGCTCCATCGATTCATACCATCGAGCAGAGTGAGCGCCGCGAGCAGATCGTCTGGGGCACGGATAACGTCTTCAAAAGCTTCCGCATGGAAAAGGGCGATGTGGACCAGGCGTGGAAGAGCGCGGCCTGGATCGTCGAAGGAGAATACACCACAGGCGCGCAGGAGCAACTCTACATCGAACCCAACGGAATCATCGCGCAGGGCAGCGAGGCGGAAGGCCTGACCGTGTGGGGTTCCATGCAATGCCCGTACTACATACACAAGGCGATGCTGGCGCTCACCGGCCTACCCCCGGACAAAATACGTGTGGTGCAGGCCGAGACCGGCGGGGCCTTTGGCGGCAAGGAAGAATATCCC
>PLZN01000086.1 GCA_003152195.1 Acidobacteriaceae bacterium | reverse complement strand
CCGTGCTCCCGGTGAGATATCCGGCATCACTGCCGATGGTCCTCGGTGAATGCTTCAGGTGCTGTCCAAATTGACCGCTCCAAAAAGCTAATTTGGGCAAGTCGGATGTGCCACAACCACTCACCGAAGGGAAAAACCGTGCCTATCACAAAACTCGACACCACCGCCGCCTTGATCGTGATGGTGATGCCCGCACAGATGAGGACGCCTACTCCTCGTGTATCGCGGCCTTCACCTTCGTCACGACATCTTCGGGGATAGTCTGCATGCCATGATCTTTCCGTGCGTGCTCAGCCACTTTGGCCATTACCTGTTCATCGTTTTCTCCACGCGCAACGAAGTCACAATCCAGTCCAACTGTGCGGCATTTCATAACTTTGCTCATGATGGGTTTCCTCCGGCTGGCAATCGTATCACTCCTTGGGCTCCCGGGTGCAATTGCCGTTCTCGCAAAGGACTTCACTTTCCTCGTACGCATCGTATACATCGCGCTGTATGCCGTGTACTCTTGACACCGTCTCCGGCAGCCCTATGTACGGCGACACTGGGAGGTAATGGATGAGTCTTCCTGATACGGTCCTCGCAGGCATGCGCAAGACCAACGGCCTATTCTGCTCAACTGTAATCCGGCAGCGCGATATGGATGCTCTTGACCGCGTCTACACCCCAGATGCCCACATCCTCCCTCCCGGCGCTGACATGATCCAGGGCGTTGCCGCTATCAAGAGCTTCTGGCTCCAGGCCATCACGAGCCTTGATGTCAAGGATGCGTCCCTCACTACTGTTTCTGCCGAGTCAGCGGGGGACACTCTAGTCGAGATTGGCCGCGCCGAGCTTACTTTGGCGGGTGGCCAGATCATCCCAGTCAAGTACGTTGTCCACTGGAAACGCCACGACGGTGCCTGGAAGTGGCATACAGACATCTGGAACATGAATCAGTAGGCTTTGGCTGCCCGTGAGAGTCAGTCTGATTTATGGGTCCCCATATCAAGGGCCGCATAGACGTTAGGCGAGATCCCTGTCGCCGTATTGTCCAAAAAAGTTAAATCGGAAGAACTTGTCAGACGGGTTACTCCGCTCGCAGTGCGTCGGTAGGATTCACCGATGCCGCGCGATGCGCGGGCAGGAAGCTCGCCGCCATCGACGCCAGCCCCAGCAATGCCGCCACACAAGACAGAGTTGCCGCGTCCCACGCCTGCACGCCGAACAACAGGTTCCGTGTTAACAGCGATGTTCCCACCGAGCAGACCAGCCCGATCGTCAGCCCCGCCAATGTAAGCCAGGCCGCCTGCCGCATCACGAGCTTGTATACCGAGCTGCGCTGTGCCCCCAGCGCCATACGCACACCGATCTCCCGCGTCCGCTGGCTCACCGAGTAGGCAATCACTCCGTAAAGCCCCACCACACCCAGCACCAGCGCCATGGTCGCAAATCCGCCCACCAGCCACGCCGAAAACCGATGCAGCAACGCCGCCTGCGTGCCGTCAATCTTTTCGTTCATGGTCGCTTCGTCAGATACGCCCAGGTTGGGGTCGATCTCATGCAAGATGCTCACCAGCACCGGCAGCAGCGCCCCCGCGTCCTGCCGTGTGCGCACCGCAAGGCTGAAATAGTGGTCCCGCGTCTGGTTGATGGGGAAATACTCCGCAGGCCAGTTGTCGGCATCAAGCGGTCCCTCGCGAACGTCATCGACCACGCCGACAATCTCCCACAGGGCCGGACGCCCCGACTCGTCATTGGCGATCTTCTGGCCAACCGGATCTTCGCCCGGGAAATACTTCCGGGCCAGCGCCTGATTGATCACGGCCACTCCGGGCCTGGAAGCATCCTCGGCGTCGCTAAAGAGCCGTCCGCGCACCAGCCTCGCCCGGAGCGTGGGCAGATACTCCGCGCTCACATGCCGTTCGTCGACATCATTATGTTCGCCGTGGTATGGCCTTCCTGGGAAGTGGATCCTGTCGATGGCGCAGTTACATTCCACCGGGAGCATGCTGGTCATACCGGCGAACTCCACGCCCGGCAGGCTGGAGACGCGGCGCACAATTTCCCCGTCAAGCCCGGCCATCTGTTCGCCGCCCTGGTAAACCGTGGCCGGAGCCATTACGCGCACGGTTGCGAGATGGTTTGGATCGAAGCCCAACGGCACGTGCAGCAAGCGATAGAGGCTCTGTCCCAGCAGTCCCGCACCGGCCAGCAGCACCACCGCGATGGCCAGTTCAACGACCACCATGTTCGCTCCCAGCCTGTGCCAGAGCCGGCCGGCGGCGCCGCGGTCCCCGTCGGCTAGTCCGTCGCGCACCGTCTGAAACGAGAGCCGCAACGTGGGCGTGGCGGCCAGCAGCNNGCAGCGCGATTGCGGCGGCAAACGCGCCCGTGTGCGCGTTCAAGCCCACGCCTCCCAGAAATGTCATGCTGGCTGCCATATCCTGGGGAACCAGGCGGCCCAGGAGCTTCATGATCCCGGCGGCAATGATGACGCCTGCCAGGCTGCCGGACACGGCAAGCAAGAGCCCCTCGGTGATAAACTGGCGCGCCAACCGCAACCGCGTCGCGCCCAGTGCGCCTCTGACGGCAATCTCGCGCCTGCGGCTCTCCGCGCGGACCAGTACCAGGCTGGACACGTTGACGCAGGCGATGAGCAAGAGCAGGCCGGCCCCGCCCAGCAGCGTCAGGAGGATGGGCCGCACATCGCCGATGATGATCTCAGAGAGGGGAACAACGCTGGCGCTCTGGTCGCGGCCAGGTATGGCATATTGCCGCTGGAGTTGCTTGGCGATGGCATTCATTTCGGCCAGTGCTGCCTGAATGGTGACGCCGTCGCGCAGCCTGCCGATTCCCATAAATTCATAGAAGGTTCGCATATTCTCATGCGGGCTGAAGCTGTTAAGAGGAACCCAGAACTCCGCGTTGCCGCTGGTCGCGAAGGAAAACGCACGCGGCAGGACACCGATGATGGTGAAGGCCTTGCCATCCAGGTCCACCGTCTGGCCCAGCGCGTCGCGCCGTGCGCCGAAGCGATGGAGCCAAGCCCCGTAGCTCAGGAGCACGACGTTTGGGCCGTCCGGCCGATCCTCGCCGGGATAAAAGTCGCGCCCCAGCATCGGATGCATACCGAGAGTTTGGAAGAAGCCGCCGCTCACGCGCTCGGCCTGCACCGGCTCCGCGCCGGAGGAAGTGCGCAGAAGATAGCCAGCCGCGCTGTACACATCCAGCGAGCTGAAAGATTTATTCAGCCGCTGCCAGTCAAGATAGTCCGGATACGAGAGCGGCCAGCGTGGCGATTCAACGCTGTTTTCGTTGACCGACATCAACCGGCCGGGATTTGCATACGGAAGCGGTTGCAGCAGAGCCGCATCCACAAAACCGAAGATGGCCACGCTCACGCCCATGCCCAGCGCCAGAATCAGGATCGCCGTCAATGCAAATCCGGGATTGTTGGTGCATTGCCGCAGCGCAAAACGCAGGTCCTGCACCACCGTCTCCACGCTAAATGCCACCGTCTCGTGGCTTTGCTCCCTCAACTTCGTCGCATTGCCGAACTGCCGCATGGCCGCGTAACGCGCGGCTTGCGGCGTCATTCCGCCGGCTACAAATTCCTTCTCCGCCTGGGCGCGATGAAATGCCATTTCCTCATCCAGTTCGCTGAGGAACCGCCCGCGGTCAAAGAGCAGCGAGAGTTTTTTCATGAATCGGATGAACGGGTTCATCTAAGCCTCCTGCGCGTCGCTCAAGACGCGCCCGATCGCCGCGATCATCTGCTCAAACTGCGACAACTCGATGCCCAATTGCCTGCGCCCCGCAGCGGTCAGCGTATAAAAGCGGGCTCGCCGGTTGGTCTCCGTCATCTTCCACTCCGCCTTCACCCAGCCCTGCAATAGCAACCGCTGCAGCGCCGGATAGAGCGAGCCTTCCTCGACCGTCAGCACATCGCCGGAGAGGCGCTTGATGGAGAGCGCGACACCGTATCCGTGCAGTGGCGCCCGGGCAAGCGTCTTCAGGATCAGCAGGCCGAGGGTTCCAGGCAGCAGGTCGGGCTTCTTGGCCATCTCAGAAACCATTGACACTCTACGGGTAGAATGTCAATGGGTTATTCTCTTCGCGGTTCCGGTGGGTAGAAACCATGGCTTCGCATCGCAAGTAGACCTTTCTATACAAAAGAAATCGGCATGACCTCCGCTTGATGTGGTTCTGGCTCACATGCTATTTTGGCCTACAACGTGACAATCGGGAGAATTTCGCAAATGTATGCCAAGCCTGGCGCGAAATCGGTGAGAGCTCGGCTCGCCGATGGCGAGCGCCTTATTGGAACCTGGGCATGCATGAGGAGTCATGCTGCAGTCGAACTCCTGGCAGAGTTGCCGTTCGACTTTGTCATCCTGGATCTTCAACATGGTGAGCTTAGTCTGCACGATGTTCTTGAGATCGCCCCGGTCTTTCGATTCGCGTGCGCCGCGCCTGTTATCCGAATGCTCGATCACTCGGCTGCCAACATAGGACGCATCCTCGATTTTGGAATTGAAAACGTGATCGTGCCAACCGTGAATACGGAGGCAGCTGCCCGCAGTTGTGTCCAGGCATCTGCTTATCCACCGTCAGGGTTTCGGAGTTTTGGCGCTTTCCGCGCCTCTCATTATGGGTTGCTGGAGACATCCACTGCTCCCTCCTGCGATCGCATGATGGGAGTTCAGATCGAAACGGCGGAGGCAGTTCGAAATCTTGACACTATTCTGGCCACCCCGGATCTTGGGCTGGCATTTCTGGGCCCTTATGATTTGCGCGTTTCCATGGGATTGCCTTCTTTCGACGCGCTCGAACCAACAGTTAAGATGATCGCGGACAAGTGCCGTACACACGGGGTTCCATTCGGAACCATGGCTGTCACTCTCAGTGATGCGCGGCGCTGGCTTGAACTGGGGGCCCAGTTCATCAGCGTCGGAGTCGATCTGGACATCCTTAAGTCGGGGGCGGCGGCGATAGAGTCCTCCCTGGCGCAATACCGGTCTGGGGAGAGGCAGAGAGCGAAAGACTAGTCTCCTGAGTCATTGATTTCTTGCAAAAAAGGTTGTCATCCCGACCGGAGCGAAGCGGAGTGGAGGGACCTGCGGTTCAACTCTTTCACTCTCCCAGATTTGCTCGTGCCTTTTCCAACGCGAACGGACCCATCTATGAGATCGGTTCTAGCAACGCCCACATCACAAACACCATGGCGGGGCTTTGCAATATCATTAGTTATCCCTAACCGCTGCATCGCGAGCAACTGCTTCTCCCGCCAGTTGCCGCTCCTTGGCGCGCGGGAGCATTCCTAATTCCTTCCCGTTTGCGGTGCGGACTTCACACGCCTGCTCCAACCGACCGCCTGGAGGACCTGAGGTCAACCGTGGCACCTCAAGGCAAGCTGCTCCAGCTGTTTTTGGCTTATTGACATTTCCGTCAATACCTTTTGAAGTGCGATTAGTAACATTCGACAAGTCCTCCATACATATCAGTGCTGACGAACTCCGCCTAAACTACGCGTCCGCTGGACTCACTCCGGGTACCTATGTGGTCCTCGAAGTGGGCGACGACGGATGCGGTATGGATGACAAGACTCGTAGACGAATCTTCGATCCATTCTTTACCACAAAGTTCACCGGCAGGGGCCTTGGGCTCGCGGCAGTGCAAGGCATCGTAAGCAGGCACCGGGGCGGCATCCGCGTTTCCAGTACATTTGGGAAAGGTTCGGTGTTCCAGATTGTCCTGCCCGCCGTTCCGGTCGTGAAAGCAACTTCAACTCCAAAGACTGAAATCCAGGATCTGCACGGAACAGGATTAGTTCTGGTAATAGACGACGAAGCGATTGTGCCGCAGGTTACCCGGGCAACGCTGGAACTCTACGGCTACCGCGTTTTGTCCGCCTCCAATGGGGAGCTGGGAGTGCAGGCTGTTCGCGATCATAAGGATCAGCTGGGACTCGTCATCTTGGATTCAACCATGCCTGTGATGGGAGGAGAAGAGGCCCTAACGCATATCAAAGCTCTGGCCCCGATTCTGCCGGTGATCCTGTCCAGTGGGTACGACGCCTCACAAGCGATCAGCCGGTCTGGAGAGCAGGCACTTGCCGGCTTCATCCGCAAGCCGTTCACGTTGACGACCCTTCTCGAGACCGTGAAGTCCGCTTTGCCATCGTGATGCTCAGCGGGCCCTTGCCAGGACGCCACGCGGCCCCGAAAAAATCCTCCACCTTGAATGGTGGCTAATCCAGGATAAGATTCCTTATCCGCTGCAGAAGATCAGCGGGATGAACGGGTTTGGTCAGCAGGTCGAACTCATGTCCCCGCTCGCGAGCAGACCGAAGTAGATCACTGGTAGCTGCCTGTCCGGAAAATAACAGGATCTTGCAGTTTGGGTATTTTTCCTTGATCCGAATTGCAAGGTCGATGCCTGACAATTCTGGCATGACCACGTCGGAAACCAGCAGGTCGGGCGATCCCGAGGGAGTGTTGTTCAAAGCTTCAAGAGGATTCGTGAAGGATGTCGCTGCAAAACCGTTCAGGCGGAGAATCACGGCAAGCGTATCTGAAATGACCTTCTCGTCGTCGACAACAAAGATATGAAGAGCCTCTCCTTTTACCACGGATCACTCCTGTTCGAATCGTTCTGTCTCGCCACAGGGCGGCCAGGGAGACTACATCTCGTCCTGCGTTGTTGGGGTGCTGCTAGCGTCATCGGGGCGTACATCCCTGCGTGGAACCGCTTCATCCGCGCGAAACATCTGGTTGGGCTGAACTTCTCGTTGTTCATAGAGAAACCGGGCTGAGAAGAAGACGGAGACGCCCCCTTCGAAATGCACCATGACGCCTGTGGGCAGCCATTCTGAGAAGACGATAGGGGAGAGCTCAGGTTGATTCATACATTGAATCCCGTTATCTGCTACGACGTGAAGGTCGTGTCGAACTCTGTGTAATTGTCGAGGTAATCCCTGATGACGTGGTAGCACTCGCACGCCCTCTCTTCGAGCCGTTTAGCGTCAAGGATTCTGATGACTCCCCGGTTGTAGTCGATAAGCCCTTCTTCTTTGAGGGACCCGGCTGCTATGGAAACCGTGGGCCGGGTACTCCCGAGCATATCGGCGAGGAATTCCTGCGACAGTTTCAACGTCTCGGTGTGCGCTCGATCCGTGCACAGGAGCAACCACCGGGCGAGCCGCTGTTCCATGTTGTGCTTTGCATTGCAAGCTGCCGACTGAGCCGCTTGCACCAGCTGAGCCTGCACGTAGCGCAGCATCAACTCTTGAAAAGCCGCACCTCGACGGAACTCTTTCCGCGCAGCCTCGACCGTACAGGAAAATCCACAGCCTTCGATTTGCGTGTAGATGTGGTTGAGGCTCCGTTTTGCTCCCATCAGAGCGGAGACGCCGATCACGGATGCATAGCCAAACATGCCCACCTCCACCTGAGAGCCGTCGTCAAAGGTTACGGTCATGGAGGCCATGCCCTCCTCGACGAAGAAAAGATGCTCGATCGGTCTCCCCGGGAATTCAATCTCGTGCCGCAATTCAAATTTGATTGGTCGGAGGGAAAGGCGTTCGATAATCTCTGCGTCCAAATTCCTAAGGAGGGTGTTCTTAAACTTGCTCACGTACGAGAATTCCTCGTTGACATCAAATTCTGCAGCTCAACCATCCTAAGCCATGGGTCGTCCGTAACACCGTTCGATGTCGAACAGACGGTAGAATAGGAGAGCGATTATCTTCGCAGGAGCACAACAGCGAGGATCAACGAGATGAAGCCGGCCAACCGATTCGCGACAGATCACCGCCTTATCGAACTAGAAGCCTCCCTCGACATGTACATCGAAGAGCGGAGGCGCTCCGGTACGCCAGCAACGCGTGAAGACGTGGTGAATTGGTGCGGTCAGAACAACATGCCGCTTGGCATCGAGCTAAAACGTGTTGGCCGGATGCTAAACACCGAGTAAAGTCGGGGGCAGCGTGGACAAAATCGTACGTCCGGACCAGTGTGCGCCCAGGCAGGAGCCGCATCATCTTGCTCGTGGGTTCGTGTTCATTTGCGGACACGTCTTCCCAAGTTCGAACGCTCCTGGACAGCGATTCTTCCCCGATGCGGCCGTAATGAATTGAATATACGTTGTTTAGTGCAAGAAAAGTTTGGCGCTCAAAGTGCTGCATAGCCGTACTATGTCTCTGTGAGGAGCCTATGCAGAAGTTTTTTTTCGATCTCAAATTCGCGCTCCGGCAACTGCGCAAGTCACCAGGATTCACGGCCACCGCGGTGCTGATGCTGGCATTCGGCATTG
>PLZN01000093.1 GCA_003152195.1 Acidobacteriaceae bacterium | reverse complement strand
GATTCATGCGATGCTCTTCAGGACTATGGCCGCAATCCCGAGCCGGAACCATCTGCGGCCGATCGGCCGCACCGACGATGTACGGGCAGCCTTATATGCCCTCTCAGTCGAAAGGAGACTCAAACCTCCAGCGGTAGTGGCCATTTGCGATACCGCTCGCCGCGAACTGTTTGATACCAAACTGCACATGAAGCCGTAAGCGTCAGGTCAAGCAGGGCCAAGCGCTTCACTCGAAGGATCGTCAAGCCCACGCAACGCTATTCTGGTACATGCGCTCAGACTGATTTGCGGCTCCATCTCCGATGATCCGCGATTCCCTGTGTCACCGCTTCAACGAATAATGATCTGTGTTCACCTTCGTGTACCGCTCCCATTTCTCTGGCAGATCGTCGGCAGCGAAAATCGCCGATACCGGGCACACCGGGACGCAAGCGCCACAATCGATACACTCGACCGGGTCTATATAAAGCTGCGGCTCAACCCCAAAATTCTCCTCATCCTTCCTTGGATGAATGCAGTCAACCGGACATGCATCCACACACGCAGTGTCTTTCACGTTGATGCAGGGCTCTGCAATCACGTAAGCCATATCGGTAGCACCTCTCTATTCGATAGTAGCTGTGTCTCCTCACGGAGCTCTGTGACAAATATCGCACTATTCATCTTCTCAAAAACCCTCTGGTTCCCCACTTTTCTCATTTTCGGCCAGACACAAGTATGATCGTCCTATGGCAGAGGACATCCGGTTCACCCAAACTGGAGCCCCGTGCGAATAGAATTATGAAATCTGGTCGGAGACCCGTGCGGCCGATAGTCTCCGATTGCCGATGAGACCCCGACATGACCAAACATGAAGAAGTTAGCCACTCCGCCGAGTATCGTGAGAACCTGACCCGACTTCCGCAGCTTGCAGATGCGGTGATCCGAACGAACATAGAGCAGGAAATCCAAAAGCTTAAGAACGCGCCTGCCTGGCAGCAAGCAGCGGGGCGTAGCTCCGAGACCCTCGTAAAGTACGAGGATTTCCGAATTGTCCTCGTCGCAATGAAAGCAGAGAGCCGTATGAGCCACCATCATGCGGACGGTCCAATTTCCGTTCAAGGGATTCAAGGAAGAATTCGGCTGCACCTGCCGGAAGGCCAGGGTGTCGAGTTAGGACCTGGAGATATTCTCGCATTGGAGCGTGGCCTTAAACATGACGTCGAAGCGCTAGAGGAAAGTGCGTTCCTGCTTACGATCTCCTGGCCACGGCCCGAGCCAGAAGAAGATCGTTAGACATGCGGAGCTCGGCGGGATCTTACAGGGAGTGCATGACAGCAGGCCACGATTTGATCAGACGTTTCGCGGCCGAAATGAAAGTGTTGTGCATTCTCCGCGCTTTGAACGTCCACCAGGCAAATGGACGATGCCACTCCGCCTAAGCCGCCTGTGGAAGCAAACGATGAATACCCGGAGCGCCAAAGGCCTGTGCGATCCAGAGGATCGGGTAATCGACAAACTCTCACATCTAGACAAGAAAGGAAGGAGAAGATGATGAAGGAGAAGATGATGGACAAGACGATCGCCGATAGCTTTCCCGCGAGCGATCCGCCGTCATCAATCCCGATCCGGACGGAGACTCCTTTGGGTTGCCCTCGCTGCAGGAAGGTTCGCGATGATCAAGATCAAACGTGTGTATGACCCGGTCAGCAGCGCTGACGGAACTCGATTGCTTGCGAGCGACTGTGGCCCCGAGGAGTAAAGAAGACCTCGCTAGCAATTAACGACTGGCTCAAGGATGTGGCTCCCAGCACGGAGCTGCGGCAGTGGTTCAGCCATGATCCAGTCAAGTAGGACGAGTTCCGCCGCAGGTATATACCGAACTGAAGGCTAATCCGGATGCGTGGCCGCCAATCATGGAAGCCGCGCACCGCGGAAAGACGACGAATACTTCGATCTTCTGTCTAATATCTGCGAGGGTTCAAGATACACATTGCGAAACCAGCGCACGAGCGGCAGCAATGAAGGGTTTGAGCACGTTGCGGTGCTGCCCGGGCACTTGAAGCTGGAGTGGTTGCTCCGCCGCTTTCCGCCGCGGCCAGTTTGGTCGCTCTACGTCTTCGTAAACGGCTTCCTCACGATTGCTCTGCTTGCGTTGCTCGCAGTGATCACGAACAGCCCATTTGTATTTCCGTCCCTTGGCCCAACGGCATACCTCCTATTCATCGCGCCGCTTGCGGAGAACTCCAGTCCACGGAATACGATCCTGGGTCATGCTATCGGACTCATCTGCGGCTACGCCGCATTCTCCATGACTGGTGCGGCGAATTTGCCCTTTGGCGTGCACGCAGGCGTCTACTGGCCGAGAATTCTCGCTGCCGCGCTTTCTCTCTCGACTCCGGGTGCATTCATGGTCCTGCTGCGGGCCAGTCATCCGCCCGCGGGCGCGACCACTCTGATCGTTTCGCTGGGCATCATCTCGAAACCCAAAGAGCTTGTCATCATTGAAGTGGCGGTCTTTCTCCTGGTCGCTCAGGCCCTCGTCATCAATCGGCTGGCCGGCTTGCCTTATCCCATCTGGAGATGGCGCGAGATCTCCAAGGCGTGATCATTGCCACAATGCTCCGCCGCGGCCAGTGTGATCCAAGTCACAGCCAGCATTAGGTTGTTCGGCTAGAGTTTTATCCAGAAGCAGAAGGCTTTCCATGCAGCCGCATTCCCTCCAGAAGCGCAGATGCGCCGAAATACACTCTCGATTTGAAGGAGACTACTTGCGATGTAAAAGAAAAACAATGAACGAGTTAATCGAATACGATGATAAGCGATTTCTCCCGAAGGTTCTGATCAATGAGCCTGGATCTGCGTGAGATCCCGCGCCCTCAACGTCATCCACTCATCTTTCAAAACTTTGATACCCTGGCTGTCGGAATCTCCCTGCGGCTGATCAACGACCACGACCCGGTGCCGTTGAGCAGGCAAATTGAGATGATGCGGCACGGGCAGGCCTCCTGGGAGTACATCGAGCGCGGGCCTGAGATCTTCCACGTTCGAATCCGGCGCATCGCGCCTCCCGAGGCCTCCCAGGTTCCCGTAAGAGCGCCGTCAGAAGTACTCCTGACGGGGATTGATAAGACGTAACGGGGTAGCCCCGGTGCTGGCGCATGCCTCCACGGTCGGGGCGCCCGGCGGACGGGGCCATCACGGCCACCGTTGTTAGTTTAGTTCCCTTGCATCACGCGGCATGCATGTGGCCGATTACGGGTGGGGTGAAGCCCTGTGGGATTCCATCTTCGCTTTCGCCTGCAAGGCGGAGGCGTTGAGGATCGTGATGCGATGTCCATGGATGGCGATCAGCTGCTCATCTACGAGCCGGCGCAGGTTCCGCGTGATGACCTCGCGCACTGACCCAAGGCGCGCGGNNCGCGCGGCGATCCTATGGTGGGGATCTGGAAGAGAGAAGGAAGTGCCGTGCTCGATGGTGCCGCTGCTCCTCTCCGCCTCTTGAACCAGCATTGCTGCCAGCCGCTGCGTCACATCCTGCAAGGAGAGCTGTTCCACCAGCGAGGCTACCTTTCTTAGACGGCCAGCCAGAATGCCCAACGTCGCAAGCGCCGCTTCCGGATTCTGCAATAGAAACCGCCGTACATCTTCCTTCGCCAGGAACAACGCCACTGTTTTTTCTTCGGCCATCACCGTCGAGGGATAGGACCCGTTGTCGAAAACGGGGACTTCCGCCAGTGTCGCGCCTGCGCGTTCCACATGGATCGTCTGTTCGCGCCCTTCCTCGCTCTCCCTGAAAGCACGGAGGGAGCCGGAAGCGATCACGTACAACCCGCGGGCCACTTCTCCAGCAGTGAAGAGAATTTCCCCTTGGTGCAGATGCCGCTCCACAGCGTAGCTGGCCAGCGGTTTCAAGGCCTCTGCCGAAACCTGACCGAAGAGCTGAGTCCCGCGCAATACCTCAATCCGCTCCTGTACCGTCATTCTTCCATTCTCTCCCGTCCTCCCCGGAGCTCCTGCATGAGTGACTCAGGTTACAGCGATCCGGGTCACAGATCGCGATCATACCTTTCAACGGAGAGATTATGACCATTTCGGCCGATCAGCCTGTTTGTGAAATCGTAATCGAGCACCCGGAAACAATCCCTGTCCTCGAGCATCTTGGCATCGATTACTGCTGTGACGGCACACATACGAAAGCGGAAGCCTGCGCAAAACGCGATCTGATCCCGGTGCCTGTACTGGAGGAATTGGAGCGTCAGCAGCAGGACCCTGACACACCCGATATCAAATGGCAGAAGGCCCGCTCCATGAAAATCACTGAACACATCGTACACACGCACCACACCTTCGCACGTGAGCATTCCTCTACGGCAAAACGCTCAACCGGTCCCTCACCTTCAGAATTCCTGGAGATCCATCTGAATGAGGATTCCCTTCACTCCAAACTCCTGAGCCTGCGTCTATTTCTGTCTTATTTTGCTTTGAGCGCAAAGACCGGGCTGCAATGGACGTCACAGCACCTGGTGATCCGGATCACATCCAGCCCGGACAAACTAGGATTGCTATGTTGATGGGAACGCACTGGCCAGCATCGGATGAAAAGTGGCTTTACGCAAGCGCAGAGAAAACACGGGATCAGAATCGGTGGTCCCAGCCGTCGATAAATGACCAAACACGCCACCGAATACAGGGTCAGCAGAAAGAGTGGACTGCGGTAATAAAACGAAGCCGTTCCCAAGTATCAGTCGTCTCGTTAGTCATCGCGCTCCGTTCCTCTGCGGGATCCTTGTCTTAAGTCGTGTGTTTAATTGGTGACCCCGACAGAACTGAAGCCACCTTGATGTCGCGTAAAGTCGTAAACGCCTTATGCAAAATGCGTGGGTCGTATTGCTCCTTGTAGATGGCTGGTGGCTCGCGTTTGAGTCTGAGCAATGAGTACACCGCTGTCTGGGCAGAACGGACTGAGTACTCGATGGTGAACACTACATCGTC
>PLZN01000294.1 GCA_003152195.1 Acidobacteriaceae bacterium | reverse complement strand
TGCTTCTCCTGCGCCTTGCGCGTCCCCATCCCCATGCCTCAATCCTACGGATACTCCGTTTCAGATATCAGGATTTTCCGTGCTCACGTACCCGGACTTACACCACAGGCTGCTAGCCGTTGGGGGTACAGGCGGGTTGCAAGTATACGTAGAAACGCTTTTGCAAGGTAATACCCAGAATATCCCGGAAGGTCCTGCCGTCTTATCGACAAGTCTGCTTTCGACGCCTATCACTCAAGTGGCTTGGGATCTAAACAACCTTTACGCTTTTAATGGTCAACAGCTGTTTGTGTTCTACTCCACTACGAATTTACCGGGCAACGTTCCCAATGCTCTGAGTACAGGAGCTCCGTTTGCAATCAGCGGGTCAAACATGGTTGTCGTCCCCATCGGCGGGCCACAGTAAGAATCGATGGTGCGGAACCCCTCGTCTGTGAGGGGTAGTTCGTCATAAGCGGCTATGGCTTTGCTGGGTGTGAAGCCCCTCCAGGCTCCATCACTCCCAAAGAGAATGCGATGCACGCCCACCTGACGAATTCTCAAGGCGATCTGCTCCTTCTTGCTCTCCCAATTGCCCAACCCATCTACGCCGGAAATGTCGAAATAAACGTGCGTACCCGTGTGTCGTGGTGCGAGATTGCACGAATTGGGACCCCGAGTGCTCCACCACGCCAAAGGCAGCAGCCTGGAAACCCAAGGGCACAGAATGCTCGATTGCCCGAAAAGTCTGGTTATCGGTAAGTTCCCCGCGCCGCTGCGTAACGGTACGTTCCTCGTTGTAGAAACGGTCGGACGACGTTCACGATGTTCTTGCGACACACTTCGATAGAAAAAGGTGCTGACAAAAAGGTGGTGACAAAAGGTGGTGACAGACGGGACGTAACCGATACCGGTTCTCTCCGGGAAATTGCTTTGGGCTGCCTCGGACGCGGTGAACGTTTCGTCTGTCACGTCTTCCTATTTCTTCAGGGATACGTCCCGTCTGTCACCGGGTCTTGGTTCACTTCGGGTGCAACTGTCCCTAGTCGGGAACGGCGCCCTCCCGGCCCAGGAATCAAGAGTCATGGTGAAGGAATACCCATTTTGATGCGTTAGTTGATGTGCCGCAGAGTCCGAAATGAGGTCGAGCGCTTGCGTGGCAGACCGACCGCCCGTCGTGTCTCAGGGTTGAGGCCAGCAGCATCCAGGCATTCGCGGAGGGGGCACCCGTTTTTCGCTCCGCTGCCCCTGCCGGCATCACGTCTTCGCTGGTCTTCTTCACTCTGCGTAGAAATCCGGCTACAGAGCATTTTCACTTCTTACTCTGCACAGTCAGGTTCAGCGAAGTGCGTCTTTTCTTGAGGAAAAGCCGCGCCGGGCTGGTTGCTCTGTATACACCGGAAGTGAGAATGCTGTGGGGGCGACCGGATTTATGCGCGGTAAGCGACCTAAGCGACCTAAGTTACTTTTTGTTACTAACGACATAGCGGCGAATCGTCTCCTTCGGGCCCTTGCCAAGACTGTGCGGTGTCGCGCAAGCATTTTGAAAGCGCATCTACTATGTTAGATACATTTTCTTCGTGGTTAGGTGCATCCGAACCGGAGCGCGGAATATTAGCGAGGTGCGGCTTTTCTTGAGGAAAAGCCGCGCTGGGATCGGTTGCTTCGTCTACACCAGAAGTAAAAATGCAGCTAAGTCCTTTGTTTCACGAAGGTGCTCAAAATTTGTGCATGACCCCCCAACAGCAAGATGATCATGTTGCCGCCTGACAGGCTTGCTGATCTTCTTCCGCAGGAGGCGAGGACCCATCCCGAGCGGCCGGATTTCCCATCTGTGGTTCGATCCAGCACATAGAAGAAGCCGCGCTTTTGATGCCAGATCGAATTTGCCGCGCCGCAGGGTCGCGTTGGAAAGGCCGTCGCCATGGGCGGCCACTTCGATGCTGTATTGCGAAGGGCTGGCCGTTCTGCAGGGGGCTGGCGCGCAGCCAGTCGGCCACGAGGTTACGCTTGGGCTGGCCCGCCCCGGTGGGCCGGTCGGCCAGCGTCACCTCGGGGGTCCGAGGCTGCGGCCTAAAAGCGCGGCCTAAGAGAATTGAATACCCTGGGTGTAGTCGCATTGAACGTCCTCGGGCGCTCCGCACATGTAGAGGCTTCTGCTAAAGCGGTTTCACGATTACTGTGCCCGATCCGTCCTCAGTGAAGTGGGGCTTTTCCTGGTGAAAAGCCCCGTGGGAGGCGTTTTTATCGGATACACCTATCGTGAAACCGCTATAGCGGTGGGCTACTGTATTGATGCGATCCGTGATGGTTTCGTTCAGGAAAATTAATCTCTGCTTCAGTGGCTTCTTCATAAGCGTGAGAATCGTGAGGTAGCTAGGAATCGTTTTGGTGCAAGTTGAANNGCGGAAAAACTCGGTTTTAGGGTAGGCCGTGGATTTATCCGCGGCGTAAACGCAATCTAATCAATGTGGGCTTTAGCCCCTGAGGCAGCCGTTCTTTCCGCTTACCGTAGCCCACAATGCGCTGCTGCATATCCGTCATCGGCGCGCCTGTACCAACTCGATCCCGTGGTGAAACGCTCCCGTAGCGGAGGCGCGATTTACTCATGCGCTGACAGTTTTGATTAATCCTGAGAAACGCGCATGGCGACTCCCATTCGGAAATACGGTCAGGGGCCCGGATTCCTGGCGCCTTGCCGACTTATCAGGACTGATCTTTCTCGTCGGCGGTTCTGCCTCAGTTGACTGCCGAATTGCCAACGATCCGTAACCTACTCCCAGGTTAACGTCTTCCTGGAAAAATCGAAATGCACGCGGCGAGCTTGGAGCACGGCGATGCCTACGATTCCGTCGATTCCCGGGAGTGTTCCTGCGGCGGGCGACGGCAAGAATGCGATGTGTACCTCGCGGTTCCTGTTGCCGAATCTGACATCGGGCAAAGTGGCTTGTTTTACTTGCACGCGTCCGCCCATAGTCGCGTTTTTGAGGCTGCCCGCCGTGCGTAATCCTGGCACGCTCTTGCGCAGGCGCTCCTCGTACAGAAGCATGCCTTGCAGGCCGGTATCGACAATCAGGTGAACCGGACGATCCTGAACCTGAAGCTCGACAATCAAGCATTTTGCCATGGGATCGCCACCCGCCAAGTAAGTTCTTGGCTCGGTGAGATCGAAGATCAAATTCCCGGCGTCGAAATCGATGGTGAGGTTGCTGAGGTTGAGAAGGTCCGTGCCGATGATGGCGTCTGCCTTGCTGGCGAACTCTGAATAGCGGGCCAGATCGCCCACAAGCACAGCTACGTTGGCTGCTCGAATGGGACCGAACTGAACTTCAGGTATGGTGGCGGTTTCCCACTGGAGATTTCTGTCAAAGTTGAAACTCTGAGCCGGGTGCGCATCCAGCTTCAGTTTTTGGGCAATTCTTTGGTCGACCATGCTGATGGTCGCGCCAGTGTCCAGGATGAACTTCAGATGGGTGTGGTCTCCGATGCGGCCTTCGACCTGGATGAGGTACCCGGAAGAGAGCCGGAAAGGCAATTCGCTGCCGGACGCGTTTTCGGAAGGCCTTGGTTGGTCGTCTGCGTGCGAAGGAGGGGGAAAGAAAAGGCTCAGACAGGCAAGAGAAAGTACCCAACGATTCATGGAGTTCGCCTCGGCCGCGGTAGCGTCGAGGTCGAGCTTCCGGCTCACAACAACGAGCCTCAATGCGCCACGAATCTCTTCGTCCTATCAACTTTGTCTGCGCATAACGCCCGGATGGCGCTAGACTTAGCGTCACCATCTTCTGGAGATCTCTCGGGACTCGGACCCTATCTCACACGTGTTCGGTGTCGCCCATGGACAACTCGATACAACGGCCGATCGCTCGTTTTGAAGATTTCGAAGTCAATCTGGAAACGGGTGAAGTATGGAAGGCGGGCAGACCTCTGAAGGTCCAGGACCAGCCGTTCAAGGTCCTGGCAGCGTTGCTGGAACGGCCTGGACAGATCATTACGCGCGAAGAGCTGCGTCAGCTCATCTGGCCGGACAAGGGCTTCGGAGATTTTGACCATGCCATCAATCTGGCCTTGGCTAAGCTACGGGCCACCCTGGGCGATTCAGCGGATGTGCCGCATCTGATCGAAACTCTCCCCCGCCGTGGCTACCGGTTCATCGCAACGCTAAAAGAGCAGAGTGATCCGCCGAATGTTGTGGCAATTTCGCCGCCAAGGCCAACAGTAGTTCCCCCTGTCGCTGCCAGCGGGAAGGTCCTTCAAGCGCCGCGATGGCGTCTCGCCTACCTCGGCATGGGATTGCTCCTCCTCGTGGTGATTGGCGGCTACCTGCTGCGGCATCGATCACAAATGCAGCCCGATAAGCTCACCATCGTTCCATTCACAACATTTCCCGGATTTGAGATTGCGCCCAGCTTTTCGCCGGACGGAAACGAGATCGTTTTTTCCTGGTTTGGTTATGAGAAGGAGTTCCAATTCGATCTTTACATCAAACAGGTCGGGCAGGAGCATGTGGTGCAGCTTACTCACCATCCGGCCATATTTCTCGCATCTGCCTGGTCGCCAGACGGCCGACTGATCGCATTCATGCGCCAGGCCGACCCCGAAAGCACGGGCATCTACCTCATTTCCCCACTGGGGGGTGCAGAGCGCAAGGTGGCCAGCATTACCGCGTATGGCGGATGGGAGCCACTAGGAGTGAGTTGGTCGCCGGACGGAAAGTGGCTGGCATTCTCCAAAGGGAATTCTCTGGCAAAGAAAGCGGGCTCATCCGCGGACCATTTCAGCATTCACCTGGTGAATGTGGAAACCAGCGAAGAGCGACTACTGCCGGATCCCTCAAATGATTGCGGGAACACTTGGCAACCCGCATTTTCACCGGATGGGAAATATCTCGCCTCGGTGTGTGTGCTTGCCGAGGGCGTCGCCAAAATCTATTTGCAAACCCCTGATGGAAAGCAAGCACGCGAATTGAAGGATGCAAGGTCCTCAGAAGGCTTTGCGGGTATTGTCTGGGCAGAAGACAGTCAGTCCCTTCTGTACTGTTCTGACCAGCATCTCTGGCGTATTCCGCTCGCAGGCGGAAAGCCGGAGATGCTTCTCTTCGCCCAGGACGTGGAAAGCGTGGCGGTCGCGAGCCATGGGAACAGACTTGCCTTTGCCCAGGTCCACCATTCCGGCCAGGTCTTTCAACTAGCGTTGGCGAGCCAAACAAAACTCACGGCGCCCGCCGCCAAACTTATCTCTTCCACCCGGGGTGATGCAGGCGCGCACGTTTCACCAGATGGCAAACACATTGCGTTTCAATCTTGGCGTTCCGGGAACCCGGAGGTGTGGGTTTGCGATCGCGATGCTTCGAACCCCGTTCAGTTAACTTCGTTTGGAGGGCCTTCGATCGGAGAACCACGATGGTCGCCGGACGGCCGCCGGATCGTCTTTGACTTGCGCACTGATTCGGGCATCTCCGAACTCTACATCGTGGATCTCGTAGGGGGACGCCCAAGACGATTTCTGACTGGAACAACCGAAGCGGCTTCGCCGTTCTGGTCGGGGGATGGGCATTGGATCTACTTCAATACGGAACGGCCTCACGCTATCTGGAAGGCGCCGGTGGAAGGGGGAGCGGCGAGTCGTTTGACCGCAGAGGGAAAGGACCAAAGCGAGCCGCAGGAAGCAATGGACGGAACGCGGGTGTTCTTTTATAGCGAGGGGTACGTGTGGTCGGCGTCGGCGAATGGCGGCGACGAACGTCCGGTTCCCGGGGTACCCTCGTACGTGGCCTGGGTGCCCGCACGAAGCGGCGGGTATTTCGTCGACGGCGGCCCGCGTCACTTTGCCCTCCATTACTTCGACACTGCCACTCAGCATGCCCACAAGATTGTGGACTTCCCCAATCTGTTTGCAATGTGGGGGTCAAGCCTGGCGCCGGACGGCCATGCTCTCCTCTTCTCAGGAATCGAGCACTCCGAAGGGGACATCATGTTAGTGGAGGGGTTTAGATAGGTAGTTGCACTGACCGGCACGGCCGGGCGACGATCTGGAAACAGCTCAAATTCTACCGATCGAACGAACCGCCTGGGCCCACATGGCAGGAATTTGTGGCGGAGATATTACTGCTCTGCGGAAATTACCTAATCAAGGACGTCGACTGTTGCCTTCAGGACAATGCGCTCATTGAACCCCGGGCCAAGGCGGAAATATGGACTGAGAGACTACTCCGGTTCCTTAGCGTACGATTTTGGACGTTTGGTGTGGTGACCCCATAGATGACCGCGTTCAATTAGTGCTTAGCGTGGACAACATGAACGCCAGCGTGTCCGGGCGCGAGTCCTTGAACGGCGCGGCCGAACCTGGGGGAGTTTCGTGGACAGACGGAGCAGGATTGGTTGGTCTCGCGGACAACCGGGTTTGCTTTAGGGCCAGTTCCGTCTGTCCTGGTTTATCGCATCCAGCAGAACCCCTCGGAGCCGCGTTAACCGCATGCCTAAAACTCTATTTTTTAAAAATAACAAGTCGGGCCCACTTAATAGCCTAAACTGCCCGCGGGGCGTCGCATATATGGCGCATGGACGGGGATACTTCACCGGCGTCAATTGCAGTAGCTCTACCCTCTCTCAACCGCTCCCCTCCCCTGATTGGTCGGGTCTTAAAAAATGGGTTGCGGAGAGATTCGGTGATTCTAATCCGACAGAGTCCGAGTATGAACCAGGTACAGCGTACAAGCGCATATTCTGGCCTGTTGCGGGCATAGCGAACCTCCAAAGCGCGATCGATACAACCGCTAGAACACAGTCCTTTGTCGCTTTGCGCCTATTGCTCGCCAAAATGGTGGACATATTCGAGAACATAGAGCCTGCCGCACAAAACCTAGACGTTTATGGTCATAAAGTGCGCGAGCTTCTGCTCCTAGCTGCAATGGAAGCTGAGGCATCTTGGGCTTCCATCCTGAAAGCTAACGGGTACCGTGCCAAGGGACGTTTGCAAACAGGGGACTACGTGAAGCTACTCGATCCGATGCTTCTAGACAGCTATAGCCTAAGGCTTACGTCATACCCCGCATTTCCAAGCTTCGCGCCGCTAAGAGGCTGGGACTCAAACCAGCCTACAAAGTCTCTCGACTGGTACGACGCTTACAACGCGACGAAGCACAATCGAGAAGAGCATCTAGACGCCGCTACGTTGAAGAAAGCCATTCACGCGGTTGGCGCCACGGTCGTTATGTTCTATGCGCAGTTTGGGTTCAGCTTCACTCCTGGTGACGAAAGGCTTCCCTTCATCAGGAGTATCTTCACAATGGACTTTGACGTAGACAGGCATCCTCACTCTTGCTATATCCCGAATGTGACCGAATCCAGCCAAGCGGGTCCGGCGGCTTGGGACTGGAAATTGCTCGACTACCCCTTCCTGCCCTGAATGTGGCCGGGCGAGGTTCCTTGCGGTCCTGTTTCTACGCCAGCCTGGATGAAATGCGTCGACATGATACCTATTGCAGCAATTTCAGTTGTACGCCGGTGGCGCTGGCCGTGGGTTTGCGTCCTGGAGCGCGGCGTGCGATGGCTCTGGCGAGCAATCGTTCAAGACCTGTGACAAACTCTGCTGTGCCAAGCGGTCGCCCACTTCCTTCAGCTAGCCGGAGATGCCCAAAGTCTTGATCTTGAGTCGTTATTAGCAATTCAGCAAAGTGCGGGATGCGATCAAGAACAGCGCGAACCGTCTCTAATCCATCATCTGCGCCATTCATATGTGCTCTGACACTCGACCAGGGCCAGTCCTCGGCCTGTGCCACCAGCCGTGCCCGGACAGGATTCAGGCTGACATAACAAACTGCCGAAATCAGATGCGATTCGTCCATGGCCACTGACGCGAAACGGCTCTGGAACAGGTGCCCCGTCCAGCGGCCCCGTGCATTGATGAAATTGGTGTAGCGGCGATGTGCTTCGCCCACCGCACGGCCGAGGCCATCCGCTTGCTGCGGATTCAGAATCAGGTGCACGTGGTTTGGCATCAGGCAGTAAGCCCACACTTCCACGTC
>PLZN01000443.1 GCA_003152195.1 Acidobacteriaceae bacterium | reverse complement strand
CGACTGGCGGCCGTCGCCGATGCAGGGGAGCGAGGAGAGGCCGCGCTTCAGCAGCGCCTTGGGGGCTTGCATGTTGACCACCTCGGCCGAGCCCGGATAGCCCACCGGCCCCGCTCCGCGAACCACCAGGATGCAATGCTCATCGATGGCCAGAGCGGGATCTTCGATGCGCTTGCGGTAATCTTCCGGTCCGTCAAAGACGATGGCTCGCGCCACAAAGCAGTCTTCGTTGCCTGGTTCTGAAAGGTAGCGGCGCCTGAATTCGTCGCTGATGACTGAGCTCTTGACCAGTGCCGAACTGAAAAGATTTCCCGAAACAACCAGCAGACCCGCATTCTGCTTCAGTGGTTTCTCATAGGACCGGATGACATTGGTGTCCAGACTGCGCGCATCCTTGTAGTTTTCCCCGATCGTCGCCCCGGTCACGGTGAGCGCGCCGGTACGAATCTTGCCCGCCTGCATCAGCTCGCCGAAAACTGCGCCTACACCGCCGGCACGATGATAGGCTTCCCCGAGAAACTCTCCCGATGGCTGCACGTTCACGAGCAAGTGGATCTGGTGACCGACTCGCTCCCAGTCGCGAATGTTCAGGTCAACTCCCGCGTGGCGCGCAATGGCGGTGATATTCGGGGGGCAGTTGGTCGAGCCGCCGATCGCGGAATTGACCACGATCGCATTCTCAAAGGCTTCTCGGGTAAGAATTTTACTCGGGGTGAGATCTTCCCTCACCATATCCACGATTCTGCGTCCGGTCAGGTATGCCATCTTGGCCCGTTGTGCATAGGGCGCGGGAATCGTGCCACACCCCGGCAAAGACATTCCCAAAGCCTCGGCCAGCGAATTCATCGACAACGCAGTTCCCATGGTGTTGCAGTGGCCCGCGCTGGGTACGCAGTCGAGCACCATCTCCACCAACTGCTCGGCCGTAATCTTGCCTTCAGCCAATTGGCGGCGCGCTTCCCAGAGCACAGTTCCCGTGCCCGCCAGCTTACCGTTGACATAGCCGTCAAGCATTGGGCCGCCGGAGAGCACGATGGCGGGAAGATTCACCGTCCCCGCAGCCATCAGGCAGGCAGGGGTGGTCTTGTCGCATCCTGTGGTGAGGACCACACCATCAAACGGATACCCGGATAGAATCTCGACCAGACCCAGGTAGGCAAGATTGCGATCGAGGGCGGCGGTAGGCCGGCGGCCGGACTCCTGAATTGGATGGGTGGGAAATTCAAAGGGCACTCCTCCGGCATCGCGGATGCCCGCCTTCACCCGCTCAGCGATCGATATATGGATCCGGTTGCAGGGAACCAGATCGCTCCCGCTTTGGGCGATGCCAATGATCGGCCTGCCGGATTGAAGCTCTTCGCGGGTGATGCCGTAATTGCCATAACGCTCCAGGTAGATAGCTGTTTCGCCCGGTTCGGCCTTGTCGTTGAACCAGATCTCGCTGCGCAGCCTACTGTTTTCGCTGTCCTTCTTGTCGCTTTTCTTATCGGCCATCACATTTCCCTCAGAGTCCACGGTAAAGAGAAATTCTCTAGTACCCCAGGCTCTTATTCACCAGGTTTTCCAGCGGCTCTCCGTTCTCAAACCGGCGATACTGCTCCAGGAAGAACCGCATCGCATCATGGAGCCAATCCTTCGTGTGGTCTGCACAGTGGGGCGACAGGAGCACATTCTCGAGACGGTACATTGGATCTCCCGCGGGCAGCGGCTCTTGCTCAAAGACATCGAGCCCTGCACCCCTGATCCGTTTCGCCGTCAGCGCACGCACCAATGCCGCCTCGTCAATCACCGGCCCGCGGCCCACGTTGATCACTACCCCGGTCGGCTTCATGGCCGCGAACTCGGCATCACTGAGCATGTGCAACGTCTCCTTAGTCAACGGGAGCGCGACCACCACGTAGTCGCAGCGTGCAAGCATCTCCAATAAAGCTTCCGGCTTATAGAACTGCTCGATCAGAGGATCCGCTACCTCGGGAAAGTGCCTCTTGATGGCCAGTACGGTCATGCCCATCGCGTGAACACGTTTCGCCACGGCACGGCCGATGTCCCCATAGCCCACAATCCCAACCGTCTGGCCCGCAATCTCTTCCACGTCGAACTGCTCCCACACTCCTGCCATCTGGTTTCGAATCATCCGCCGAAAGTCCTTGGCAAAATAGAGGATCGCCGCCAGGGCAAATTCTCCCAGCGACTGGCTGAACACTCCGCTACCGTTGGTAAGCGGGACGTCGCTCTCCACCAGTTCTGGAAACAGCGTACTGTCCAATCCAGCCGAACGCGAATGCACCCAACGAACATCCTGGCACATGGTGAACACATCGCGTAGCAACTGCTTCGGTCCGGACCAGTTGAGGATGATCGTGGGATCCTTCACCGCCTTGGCAAAGGCTCCCTTCTCGTCACCCACAATGTGGGGTAGATCTTTCAGCATCCGCAGCTGCGGATCGTCTCCATGTACCAACACTAACACCGTATGCTCATGACTCATGCCCTCCCGTCGCGCTCCCGTCTCAAGAAAATCTATGACAGCCCTTGAAGGGAGAATTATATCGTTCCATCCGTCTGAATCCGGAGCCGCGAACCATTCAGCGAAGGCCGGGTGCCCCATATCTCGCACGTTCTTTGTGCGAGATGTGGGAAACCACGAACCTGGACCTTCGGACCACCAAGGCCGAATGGACGTTCGAGGTTTTGAGGACAGAGCCGTGGAATCCCACATCTCCCAACAAAGAGCGTTGTGAGACCCGGATTTCCTGTACGCGGCACCACTCATGTTCGCGTGTGCGGCTTTCTCTAAGGAAAGCCGCATGAAGTTTATTGATGCCAAGAAACCCCACAGGAAATCCGGGGGTATGGGGCACCCCCGATCCGTGGTCAGGACGGATTTCGGCGCTGGACGGCTCCGGTTCTTCAGAGCTTCTGGCGGAACGGATCCTCTCTACTCTACTTTCCGTGTTGCGGCTTACCCCAGAAGATGAATGTACCGAATCTGGTCGCGGTGACGATGTCCATCGCGCCGTCATTGTTCAGATCGACAGCGAGCAGATCCGAACCCGCGCCAGAATGATTGTCAATCAGCTCCGGCACAAACTCGGCTCCGCCCGGCGCTTTGGGATTGCGGACTGTCCGGTACACATACAAAACGGGTTGACCATAGGGGTCCGGATCGAGATAAGTGTCAAGATGGGACCAATACCGCTTACCCACAATAAAATCGGGTACGCCGTCGCCATCCACATCCGCAAACGTAGTGCCGTGCGGCTCGGAGAAGGCTACGTCTCCCGCGTTTTTGCTAGAGAAGTCGTCCATGATCATGTGCTTTACGAATGAGATATGGCCCTGGGCATCACGCTTCTGCTCGAACCACGCCATCCCCCAGCCATGCGGATTGAGCACGGTCACGATATCGTTCAAGCCGTCGCCATTCACGTCATAGACGGCCATTACGCTGCCACCCATGATGCCGCGGCCGTACCGGCCAAAGGCTTCCGGATGGTAGGTCCACGTTCCCTGCGTGCTGCCGGGCGGTGGCTGCTCCCACCATCCATACGGGTTCACGATATCCATTCGGCCATCGCCGTTGATATCGCCAACCCCGATGCCGTGGGCGGTGGCATACCCTTTTTCAGAAACATTATGGACGACCCATTGTCCGGTCGGGTTGGCGGGATCGGGTTTTGCGTAACGGACTTGTCCATCGCCCATGTAGACAATTTCTGGCTTACCATCGCCATCCACGTCTCGCATCACCGCAATTTCGCTCTGAACATCCGAGACGACCTTATACTTGTCCCACAGCCGCTCTTCCCCCTTGGGATTCACATACAAGAACACGCCACCGTTTTCCTCACCATAACTCACGGTGACTACGTCGGCCCAGCCATCCCCGGTAAAGTCGGCGGCAAAATCCATCCACGCATCTGTAGCGAACTTGGTCGAGGGATTCACGGTTTCCGCCAGATACATCTCGCGGGTTTTCGTATAGTCCGGCCCGTAGTAGATGTATGGACCGGATACGACGTCCAGAATGCCATCATGATTGAAGTCGGCCGCCGAGGAACTCCACGAGTAGTAAAAGTCGCTCAGCTGCTGCTTGCGGAAGTTAGGCGATGTTTGATCGGCAACGCGAGTCTTGACGCCGAGGTCCTTGTAGCCCAGGTTCTTGAAGCGCACCTCGCCACTGCCACCAACATAGAGCGCAATGGGCCCGTACCCCTCGTCCCCTACCGCACCGTGCTCGCGGCCATCGTTGAGAAAGGTGCGGACGATGTTCGCATCGAAGAGAATCTCCACCTGATTCCAGTCATCTGGCCGCAGTTTGCTGTCGGGTGGTGTAAAGGGCAGCTCCACGGTGGATACAGGCGGGCGAAATCCGCTCGGAGCGTTGGGGTTCGGTGGCGGCGCGATTCGCTCCAGGCCGCCGCCACGCCTCAGCTGTGTGCGCTCGACTATCTTCCCCTGTGCATCAAGGGTAACGCTGTACGTCGGCAGGTCCGGGCCGCTCAGCGCGACATAGATTCCCTTCATGCCATCCGGCGTCTTTTCAGCACGGAACAGCACTCCGGTTTCGCAACCGGCGGTACATTTGAACTCGGCGTAGAGGCCAACGTCCTGGTATGAGTGGTCGAGTATAAGCCATCCGCCACCAGCCTGTTTGGGCTTTCCGGCCAACTCGCCGTTCTCCGCGCTCCATTCCGCCTGTCCTAAGGTATGCCAACCCGTAAGACTCGACCCTGCGAAGGTGGTGTCCGGATGGAATGAAGGGCCGACTGCGAACACCAGCACAGAACCAAAGAGCGTAAACACGGCCAACAGCAAAAGGCACTTCCTGGACATGGCTTCTTTTCCCTTGTTAGCGAAGCGTTGAAGACTTTGCTCGAATCGATCGGCAATTCTAGAGTGAAAAACACCGCCCGATGCTTCTTGCCCGCTACCTTACGACGATTGCGTAAAGTGCAATATTCGTTGCATTCGTCGCAGACGGGTATACCAATACCGATCGCACAAGTCAAGAGCGTACGCAGCAAGGCGGTCATCTCTGAGCATACTCGCGCGTTACGACACTGTCTTTTCAGAGGTTTTTCGGAATGAACACGTTCTCAAACCCGTGTACTCGACTTCCAATCGATCTTTCCATCGATGCCGAGCAGAGTACACGGGCCTGAACGGAAGCAGGTTTACCAATAAAGCTTGAGTGCCAGCTGCACCTCGCGTTGGTCATAAGCCCCATCGCGGGTTGCAGTGATCCTGCCAAAAGCAGCCGTATTGGTAAAGTCGAGTGAACCTGGAGCCGCTACCACACCAGGCCCCGAGAATCCCGGCAATCCGAACTGCGGCGTATTGGTCAGGTTGAAGATTTCAGCTCGGAATTCAGCCCGGAGATCTTCCCAGATCGGAATCTGCTTGAGAAGCGAGAAGTCCATTCGGTGGAAACCGGGCCCAAGGACCTGGCTCCCCTGGCCTCCTAACGCAGCGAATCCACCTTGACCAATTTGAGTTACTGCTGCCGGATTTGCAAACGCAGCTGGATTCATCCATTGGTTCACATTATGCTCAGGGCCATAACGGTTCTGCCCGGTGGTGAGTGCATAGCAGCCAACGCCAGCTGCGGTCCCGATCGTGCACGGGATGGTAAACGGTTGCCCGCTCTGCAGAGTAATGATCGTGTTTGCTGTCCAGTGGCCCACCAACGCGTTTACAAAGCTTGGGGAACCTCCGAGAAACCTCTGGTCCCTGCCGAACGGCAACTCATATGTCCCACTCGCATGGAACATCTGAGGTACGTTGTAGTCGCATTCGGCATAGTCACCATGGATCCCAAAGCCGGGTAAATCAACCGCCCGGTAGCCACCGATGTTGTTGTCCAGGCCATCGCGTGCATCGGTCCGGCATTTGGACCAGGTATAGTTGGCCAACATCATGAAACCGTGGGTCACACGGCGCTGGAAACTCGTCTGCAGAGAATTGTAGTTTCCGTTCGCGCTCGTAATCTTGTAGCCGAAACCACGAGCAAAGTCTGGCCATGGGATATAGTTTTGAGGATTGAAAGCCGGCGGCAGGATTTGAGTCACATTATTGGTGCCGGCAAAGACAGCCAGGTGTCTTCCCTGATTGCCTACGTAACCTAAGGTGAAGGTCATGCTGGGGGATATTTGATATTCAACGGCGAGATTATCCGCTTGAAAATAAGGTGTTTTATAGGTTAGCTGCACACCGCTCAGTCCTAAGCCCTCAGCGTTTACGTTCAGCGGCACGAAGTTAATAGCACTTAGGCCGGACTCCAGGGTCGCGATCGTACCAGTCGGATAGGTTAGCGGATGACCAGCATCTGGAGCACTGTAGGAAAAGTTATAAGAGAAAGGATAGTTTCCCGCAGTTCCAAGGTTATCCCCATTGTTCGGCGCTCCATAGAAAATCCCAAACGCACCCCGTAACACCAAATTCTTTACGAGCTGATAGGCAAAGCCAACGCGCGGCGCGAAATTGTTCTTAGGTGTGTTTACCAGCCCTGGGATGCCTGAACACTTGATCGGGATGCCATCCAGCGCCGTCAATGCAAGGAACGACGTGGACAGATTCTTATTGCAAACTTGCGTCGACATCAGGAACTCAGCACCTTGAGTCCCAGCCGGCGGAACGAAGTTCGCCTGCTGATCCCCCGCGGATACCCCGTGACCTATGAATTCCCACCGCAGACCCAGGTTCAAGGTTAAACGCGGTGACACCTTCCAGTCATCTTGACCATAAATACCATAGTAGTTTCGTGTGATGGCTATGTCCGCTGCATTCGAGGCTTCCGACCCATCCGCCCCTCCGACATTGCTAAAAGCCCCGGTGACAGTCCCGGCAATCGGTGTAAGTAAAAGCTGCGCCAGACCAGTATTTCCACCTCCGGTCCCAATCGTAGTATTGCTGCCCGCCTGCGAGGTTGAAATGTTCGCAACATCTGAAAACTTGCCGCTATAGGTGAAGTTGCCGCGACCGTATGCCGGTTGGAAGAACGAAATAGCCGCTCGCTGGAATGCAAACCCGCCCTTGAAACTGTGCGCGCCTGCAATCTTGGTCAGGTTCTCCGTCGCCTGCACGACTGTGCCGGTTTCCGAGGTTGGCAGCCATGGGGATGCGCCAAGCTGACTGAGCCCTGCGAGATTGTATGTTGGTAAGCCACCGTTATTTGGGAATTGCGGAATGCCTTGAATCCCAAACTTTCCCGGTATGGTGAGATCAGAGGCGAATGGTTGATATCTCGAAGTACCTATACGCGAATATCCGCCTCTGGCTTCATTCACCAGAGTCGGTGAGATGAGGAACGTCCAGCCGAGTACGTCGTCTTCCGAATCATTGACCTGACTTCCCGTTGCGAAGGCGCCCCCCGCTGCGACAGTGTTGAAGGGCGATGGAATGAAAGTGGGCTCCCATAAAACACTCATGCGGCCGAAGATTTGGCCCTTTTGACCAATGACCTGATCGATTCTGATGTCTCCCTGATTGACTGTGTCCACCAGATTGGGAGCACTCGCGTAGTTGGAAAATACCCCTGCTAGGTTCGGAGCAGGGTAAGTATTCAACAAGTTGACCGCATTCGGATCCAGACGCCCCGCCGGAACTTGATTGTTCGCAAAGGGTTCCCTCACAAAACCAGTTCCATTCGCCATCAGGCCGGTCACGGGATCAACTTGCCCGGCAGTCACCGTGCGGGTTGTCGCCGGATCGAACACCTGGCCAACCGCAGTCGTGCGTCCCAGGAGATCGGTTCGCGTGCCACTCTGCCCGGAGATCAGTTCCGAGAAGTTGGTATACCCACTGGAGCGTTCCAACGCGGTTGGAACACTCGAAGTGATCGGACTGGCTTGGATGATGCGCGTTCCCTGGTAGTCTCCAAAGATGTAGGTCTTGTAGGTTCTTCCGTTGTAGAGATGGGGGATAAAGATGGGGCCTCCCAGGGTGAAGCCAAATTGGTTCAAACGAAATTCGCCTTTGGGACCATACTCGAAGTAGTTCCGTGCGTCCAGCGCGTCATTGCGCAGAAATTCGAACGCACTCCCGTGGAATTTATCCGTACCGGACTTAGAGGTTGCATTCAGAACGGCGCCGGCTGCCCGGCCGAACTCCGCGCTGAAATTGCTCGTCTGTACTTTGAATTCCTGGAGCGCATCGACAGACGGGAGGTAAACATAGAAGGCGCCATTCAAGTAGTCGGTAAGATTTGAGTTGTTGTCGACTCCATCCAGAAGATAGTTGTTTTGATTTGGCGGAGTCCCATTGGAGGAGAATCCGCCATTCGCTGCCAGCCCGCGCGTGTCCTGTTGAGATTGGGTGACGCCTGCGCTCAGTTGAGCGAGAAAAGTATAGTTCCTTCCGTTGAGGGGTAGGTCACTGATGGTTTTCGCCGCAACCACATTTCCCACAGACGCGTCTTCCGTCTGCAGCTGCGCGGGCGCTGTTGTCACCTCAACTGTGGACTGTACGCTGCCTGGCTTGAGCGTAAGATTGGCCAAGACACTTTGCTGGATGTTGACCACAACGTCCGTTTGGGTAACTTTTCCAAAGCCGGAGGCTTCCGCAGTCAGCGTGTATTTGCCAATTTTGATACTCACAAATTGATATTCGCCCCGGGCATCTGTGTGCTCTGTGAGAACAGCGTTGTTGTCTGTATTGGTAAGTGTCACCAGGGCGCCGCCAATGGCTGCTCCCTGCTGATCCACCACCGTGCCCAATACCTGCCCGGTGTCGACTTGCGCGTGCAAGATTGCAGATAGCAAAAAGATATTTGCGAGAACAGCGATACTTCTGGCCCTGACCTTCTCTCCAAAGAGTTGCATGGGATGCCTCACGTGCCGCATTGAATTCACAACGTGGTGGTTATACTCCGTGGACGATTTGTGACCGCCCTGAAGTCGAAGCCTACAAGTACTGCCGGTCGAATCGGATCTCAGCAATCGCTGTTGTTCTCCCTCTCGAACGGGGACAAAGGCGCTCTCGCCGCGCATTGCATTCGGAGCTGCTGTTTTCGCCGTTGCCTTGCTATGCGTCTTGCGTATTACGCAAATGGTAATGCGTCCTAAAAAGTGCCAAAAAGATCCTTGTTAGCATCCGTCAAGAAGTGGGACCGGAGCTACAACCTTTCATGCGCTCATTCCGGGCCAGATTCCTAATAGTCTGTCTCGCGCCGCCACGTTTGCCTCTACGTCCCGGCAAGGCGGGTTGACGCTTGCCATATCCTGACAAACCCAGAAAGCCGAATACTGTTGACTCTCAGGCTTTAACTGACCAGATTCGGTGCTTCGATGAGAGACCCTGCACCTGGATCCAGGTCGGCGCCAACTATAGTGCTCCGAAATTCGGCCTGTCAAGAATAAAAGCGTATTACGCAATTCGTATTGCACTTTCTCAGTTGTCGGTTCGATCCATTTCTGTTTTGGGGCGAAACGTGTAGTAATCGTATGTGAGTTTCCATGTGAACTCGTCACCGGGCTCGATCTTCATCGCGATGTAGGGTTCAATTGCCATAACCGTGCGGATCGACCACAAGACGACGTTCGCAAGCGGACGGTTTCCCCTGATCCTGACTCCAGCGCCGACTTTCTGATTCTCTACGCGAATGTCATAGTCGGCGGTCGTATCCCGGTAGCCTCGAAAGGTGGAGGTAACGCGGTCCTTGTCTGCGAGCGCTTTTGTGTAGACGAACTCGTTGCCCCGGATCTCCGCGAAATCGCTCTTTGGCGGGTGAGTGGTTTGCAGCTGGAACGGAAACCTGATCACCAGCCCGGGGCCGGGCGCCAGGTTGTCCAGCGTCCAGAAATTGTGGTCGTACACGGTGCTGTCGATAGGCTTGGTTCCCGTGTTCTTCAGACTGTGCTCAAGCACCATCTCGGGCTTCCCGGGCATCAGCCGAACGGTCTTCTTGTACAAGTAACCATAGCCCGTCGCCGGATCGGACAACTCCTGTGTGAACTCGACGGAATCACGCGTCTTCTTGACTGTCCACTTGCCCCCGTCAACGATTTCATAGGTCTTGGAGTGGTCAAACTTCGAATCGTCCGGCTTTCGCAGTACGCCGACACCGATCTTGACAAATGTCCCGCCTGGATTAGCTTCGTCAAATCCAAGAGCTTTACCTGCCGTGTTGAACTCCTCACCCGGACCGACCATCGCTGTGAAAGGAGCGGATACAACCCCAGTGCCGTCGTAGTTGAAGTCGTAGACTGCCGCATCGATCTTCTGGAACCAGTCCCCGTAAAACTGGTGTCCCTTGTATTCAAGGCTCCCGATCACGCCGGACCAGTCGAAGCGGGTCGAGCGATAGAAACCGTTGCTGGCATCGGGCAAATAGACTTTGGCTTTGATCTGCCCATTTGAAATCTCTGCGCTCGGGAAGTCCGCTGCGCTCGCCGTGGGCAAGAACCAAGCCGCCACGCCGAGCGCCAGCGTAATCTGCGCAGTACGCAATGCAATTTGCATCGGTTGGACGCTACCACCCGCATCCACCCGTTGTCAAGCGCCGGTCGGCGCCGGTCGGCGTCTCGTGAAATCGCTGAAAAACCCTTGGCTTCTTTGAAGGCTTCGGGTTGCGCGCTATGGAGCCCACAGAAGGGGCGCGCCATCTTTCACCCCTGTGGTTCGGTCAAAGGTGGGAGACCGGGGCGGCCTGGCGCCTCCACCCCAAAAGCACCGCCAGAGACGGGGTACACCAGTCTTGTTGCACTCCCCGGCCCGCCGTCGAGCATCGAGCCATTGCTCTCCAGCTCTGCAGAGATCCAGGTTTACTCTGGTGAGCTTCTGAAGCCGCTTTCTTGACAACTCCCTTCCTGAGCTGCCACTATGCAAAGCTTAATTGTGCTTCGCGGACCTCGGATTGCCGAAGACATGAATCGCCTGGTGGTTTATGCATGAGGTGAGCACCGCCGTGTCCTCGAACCGCCGCGATTTTCTGCGGATGGCGGCGGGTTCCTGTTTGTACTCAAGGGTGCGCGGTTTTTCGCCGTTGGGAACATCCGTGCTGCCCTCCCTGCGCAAAACTGTGGTCGTGACCTTCGGCGGCGGTGCAAGGGATGATGAAACCTCTCAGCTCTCAGGTCAGAAAAATATTCCACATCCTCCATGACCTGATGCCCCAGGCAACCTTCTTCTCCCAGGTCATCAACGGGGGAATTTTGGGCCACTATGTAGCCACCGCCAGCTTGGCTACGGGGGGGTACGAGAGATTTGACTCCTTCGCGGCTGTCCCTCCACAGAATCCGACCGTTTTCGAATACTTCCGTAAAGCTTTGAACCGTCCGGCAACTGATACATGGGTAGTTGCTCCGAGCAATGGATTCAACAGAATTGGAGAGAGCGGAAACCCGTACTACGGAGCTGGACTCGGGGCCGGGGTCATCTTGCCAAAGCAATTGCTTTCCGCATTCCTCCCCGCCGGTGGGAAGGAATATCAGCACCTTCTGCGAGACAACTATGAAACGCCTTTCTATTCCCCCCAATTAAGCGGAAACGAGATGGATCTTGATCGTCTCTCCGAAGCGCTACGGCCGTCTGTTGCTGACTTTGCCGAGCATGCGCGCAGCCTTGCCAGTCCTGACGAATTGTCCGTCTACATAGCAAAGCGGTTGATGCAGCAGTATGCACCCAGTCTGCTTTGGATCACTCTTCACGACATCGATGTTGCGCATTCCGGAGCATTTTCGCTTTACATCGACAGCATTCGGCGTTCGGATCGGCTATGTAGTGAGATTTGGAAAGAGATTCAGAACCACCCAGAGTATGCGGACAAAACCACTTTGTTCATAGCGCCGGACTTTGGCAGAGATGCGGACGACACATTGGGTGGCAACGGATTTCAACATCACCGAACCGGCGACACCATCTCCCGGACTACCTGGATGACGATTCTCAGGCCGGGGATAAAGCAGAACGCTGTTGTCGATAGACCCGTGGCATCTACCGACCTGGTGCCGACGCTAGGCGCGATGTATGGCTTTTCTCCAAGATTTGCGCAAGGGAAACCCTTAGTCGAGATACTGTAACCGTCATGTTACCCAGTGAACTTACCGCGAGCCATTTCTCAGCCTATCCTCCTCAGGCAAAGCGGCTTGTGCTTGCAAATCTCGACCTGTTGAGGAGATTGCCGCCGATCCTTACTCCTCTTTTACTGCGGGAGGTAAAGGCCTATGACTGGAAGTTTCCTGCGGAACAAAAAGAAGTGGATGTGCAATTGACGTATCTGCATTCTCTGAGTAGAGACCAGTTGCGGCAATCGATGACAGACTTTGCCCGGATCGAACTTCCGCCCGAGTTGACGGATACAGACTGGGTCAACACGCCAGAACTCTTTTCACAGCACTTGTCCGCGGCACTCTGGGCGACCAACCAGATCGATCACTTTCGAGCAGCATCCATACGGTACGTAAACGACTACCGGGCGGCCGCACCGTCCGCGCCGCTTCCGGTCAAACGGCTGACAATCGTCGTTCTCGGTGAAGGAGTCAGAGAGACCAGCTACCCTCTCTTCGACAAACTCCGCGAACATGGTGTTTACTACACAGCCGTCGAGACAGACGGAGGAGTGACGAAGTTGCTCGATGCAGTCCGAGCGCGAAACCGGGCACATCCCATCCCGTTTGCTCATTGGTATGTGGACGGCGGAAACGGCGTGAGAGTAACCGAGCGGGCTTGACTTGCGTCTCTTATACATCGCTTGCGCCCTTGAGGCCGGCAGTTCTGAAGAAGATACGAGCAGTCGGGCAGGCCGCCAAGGGCCCGGAGAGGCTGCAGGAATCTCTTGTCAGCATGCAGCCTGAACAATTTGGACTGACCGGCCACTGCAGTCCTGGATCATTTTCAGCCCAGTGTGTTTACGGAGGGTTCCGGCACACAGCTTTATAGCACAACCTTTGTCCAGTGGACTGCACACGAATTACTGAGGCGAGCACAACCCTTGACAACCTTTGTGCGGTTCGCTCCGCGGCAGAAACAGCGATCCATGGATGAAATGCTTGCAGACGAAGGCGAGGTATTCCCCGTCGACCCGGAGGGGTCTTTAGTGGATGCCGACATGGGAGCGTATTACATCTGGCTGAACCAGCGGCGCCTCGCGGAAAGCAATCAAGCATCCTTTCTGGTCTGGTTTGAAGATCACAGGGAAGCGCTGATGATTTCACCCAATCTAAGCGCGGGCACGGTATCGCGTGCGCGAACCGGCATGGCCAAGCTGCTCGCAAAGACAGATTGAGCGAGGCATCCTATTGCTTCTTGACTCCCCTTAAGGTAGCCAGATAGGCGATCAGGTCGGCTTGCTCTTCGGTACTGAGCTTGTCCCGGTAAGAAGGCATCGGTGGAGTTTGCACAAAATTGAATTCGCGCAGGTTCGTTTTCTGAAAAGCAACGAGCTGCTCCTTCGAGTCCAGCATCTGCAAGCTATAAACATCCTGATTGAGCAGTCTTCCGGTGATTGTTCTACCGTCACGCGTTACCACGCGGTAGAGGCGGTGCCCAGGTGCGACTTCCGGACTGGGATTCAGCAACGCCTTCTGCAGTTCCTCGACGCTTCGCTGTGTGGCAATATCGCTGAGATCCGGGTACATCCTGGAGCCCCGGTCCGCGACGCGGTGACATGACAGGCACTCGCCTTTGCCTTCAAAAATAGCCTGGCCCTTGGTTGGATCACCTGGAACCTGGGTTTCGCCAGCGCTCTTCGAGCGTGGACCGGCACTGCGTTCCTGAGCAAGCAGCACGCCACCTACTACAATCACGCCAAGATATATTCCGACTGCCCATTTAGTCATAGCTCCTCTTGATTGCCTCGGCAGTGCATTGCGCAAACGGGCCTGCTCCGTTAACGCAAGCCGAAAACGAACAGTGAGGTCCCGGCATTAATAGCAATGTATTGTTTGCCATCTACGGAATAGGTGATGGGGTTCATAATCATGGGACCACCCAGGATCACTTTCCAAAGAAGCGAACCGTTCCGCGCGTCCAATGCAACAAAGGTGCCTTCTCTGCCACCCGTGAACAAGACGTCGGAAGCGGTGGTCAAAACCCCAGCCGCTCCGAAGGCAGTCTGCCAACCCTCGAACGTGTGGAGACTGGCGCCCGTGTTCAGCTTGAATTCCCACTTCCGTTCACCTGTTTGCGGATCGAGTGCTCGAAGGGCCGTATACTTCTCCTCGTCAGCGCCAACTACCGGTAGATCACCAAACGGATGGTGGCCTCTGCCATCGTAGCGGCTGCCTTCTTCATAGTCCCCCGGGCCTTTGAAGAACTGAGTCGAGTAGTTTTCACGGGCGTTCAAGTAGAACAGTCCTGTGCGCGGGCTGAACGACGGGTTAAACCAGTTCGTGCCTCCCTGATTGTCGGGGAAGATGAGAGTGCCCTCGGTACTGGACTTCGCGTTGGGGGCCATGATCGGCCGTCCGTTCTTGTCAAAGCCCATGTTCCAGTTTTGCTTGACGAAGGCTTTGCCCAACAGGAACTCACCCGTGGTTCGATCCAGCACATAGAAGAAGCCGTTTCTGTTGGCCCAGAGAATAACCTTACGTGGCTTACCGCGCCAGGTTATGTTAGCCAGGAGCGGAACCTGGACGGCATCCCAATCAAATTCGTTGTGGGGATTGGCCTGGTAATGCCACTTAAGCTTGCCGGTATCTGCGTCCAACGCAACCATCGTGGAAGTATAGAGATTGTCACCCGGGCGCACGTCTCCGTTGTAGTCGGGCCCTGCGTTTCCAACTCCCCAATACGTCAGGTTGGTCTCCGGATCATACGAGCCGGTTGTCCATACGGAACCTCCACCGCGCTTCCACGAATCGCTACCCCAGCTATCAGCTCCGGGATCGCCAGGCCCGGCAGTAGTATAGAAGCGCCACGCTTCTTTGCCCGTGTGAGCGTCGTAAGCTACGATGAAACCGCGGATGCCATATTCGCCGCCGGCAACGCCTACGATCACTTTGTTTTTGATTACCAGAGGAGCATCGGTCATGGTGTAACCAGACGTCGTCTTGGCAACCGTTGTGTCCCAAAGAGGGTGTCCGTTCTTGGCGTCGATTGCTATCAGATGGGCATCGACGGCGGCCATGTACAGCGTGTCCCCGAGAATGGCCAAGCCCCGGCTGATGCGTCCACAGCATAACCTCGCCTCCGGCACAGGCGTGTACTTATAAATCCAGAACAGCCGCCCGTTAGTGGCATCGAGTGCCACTACGTCGTCTCCTTGCATCGTATAGAGGACTCCATCGACAACCAGCGGCGTCGTTTCGTAGGGATCGAGCCAGCGGGCTTGAAAAACCCACTTGAGCTCCAGGTTCTTGGCATTCTCGGGCGTGATCTTGTTGAGCAGGCTGTAATGAAGGCTTTGATAGGTCCCGCCATAAGTAAGCCAGTTCTGAGGCTCTTTGTTAGCGTTCAGGATCCGTTCGAAGGTTACCCCCGTCTCCGGGCCACGTGAATCCTCACTTTCCTCCCCGTGCCTTGTTGATGCTAACGGAACCGTCGCGGGTTCGTTCGCGGTCGACTGCTCCACGCTACTCTCCGGCGCCGCCGCAATTTCTGCGTTTCCGTCCGGGGGTTGGTCCTTGCCAAAATTCCGGGAAAGGTACTCGACAACCTGCTTGACGTCTTCGTCGGTGCCCACCGCGCCGCGCGAGACCATGTCGTCCACCTGATCTGCCCAACGTGGTTTCGTCATCCTCTGCCCCGTGACTACATTCAGCCCGTGACATGTAGTACACATACGCTCGACCACCGCCTTGCCCGGTCCATCCGGCAAGCTGGACTGAGCTTGCGCCGTGAGCGCGAGGCCCAGAAATACGATGGAAACCAAGGCTGAATACTCCCGAGGACTGGCAAAGCGCCGGGGCCGGTTGGAGCCAACCGCGGGCGCTTCGCAGAAACCAATGAAGGTCTCCCGCTGCCACCTGGGGTGCACATTCGACGTTGACGCCGCCTGGGTTACGGTCACGGCTGACGGGAAACCTGTCCTGCGATTCAAAGCCAGATCCTCACTGTTTCTTCCTCTTGAACCACGGGAGGCTGCGTTTTTCTCCAGTCCCGAGAAAGGCTGGAGGTTTCCCTTCTGCCACAGGCGCACAGCTTGCCACCAGGAATCGACATCGCGAACCACGGACGCGCTACGGGTGCGCAAATTGCGCAATACGCAATATATTTTGCATCGACCGTGACAAATATCACCCGCACCCGCCGTTNNTGTGTAGCGCCGTGCACCCCGTTTGTACAGAGCGTACGCGGCTTGCTCAATCGTGATCTGGTTTTACCATCCAGCTCTTATCGATCGGACTCGAATTTCCCGTGAGTGCTCGTTGCGGCCAGAGTTCTTCATCGCAGGCTCCAAAAACTGGGTGCGTGTTCAGACAAGCCAGTGGCGCTTCCTATTTTGGTTTGTCCTGTCGTGTCAGGAGAAAGGCGAAGACCGGGTCTTCCTCTTTCTGGGCAGCGTTTAGTTTGCGAAATAATTCCAGCTCCTGGGCAGCCTGGTTCTTCTGTCCCATGCGGGTGAGGGCCTGCGCTAACCGATAGTGCGCATCCGCCAGCGCCGGATTGAGTTTGACTGTCTGCCGAAATTCGGCGGCGGCGCCAGGATAGTCTCCGCGACGAGAATAGAGAACGCCCAGTTGCATATGAGCTTGTGCCAGCTTGGGATCGAGGGCTATCGCGTTTTTGAGCAGCGATTCGATCTTCTCCGTATTTGTGGTCTGGTTCGAAGCCTCGTCCACACGCCACAGATTCGTTGCGTAATAAAGCTTTGCCTGTGCTCCCTTTGGATTGTCTTTTGTGTACTGTTTAAAGCGAGCCGTCACTTCGGCGGACTGGCTCGCCGGAATGCGGCCGAGCGTGGCGAGGAAGAAGTACGATCTGGGATCTGTCGCTTTGAGATCCACGGCATGAACCAGGGAGGTCACGGCGTCCTGGTCATTTCCGAGCATATGCCGGGAAAGACCGAGGCCGATATTCAAATCCCAGGACTGCGGGTACAGGTTGACACCACTTTCAAAGACCTGCGCAGCTTCCTGCAAGTTCTTGTGCCGCAACAGCTCAGCCCCCCAATCAAAGATGGCATCTTCCGTCGGTCCCATTTGAGCCGCACGCTGATACTCTTTCGCTGCAAGCAGGAACTTGTTCTGTTTCTCGTACACCTCCGCGAGAATGGAATGCAGCTCTGCGGTCTCCTTCACAGCCAACAAGGTTTGGATCTGATCCTGCGCTTCCGTCACCCGGCCCGACATCATTTCGGCGAGTGAGAGATCGTATCCGTTCGAATAGTCGGTGGGCTTGAGCTCTTGCGCTGCCTTGAGCGGGACGACGGCGTCTGCGATCTTGCCGAGGTTGATGTAAAATTCTCCGACATTGTGTTGTAGATCGAAGTTTTTCGGATCCAGCCTGACTAGTGTTTTGAATTCCATTTCGGCAAGCGTGTTCTGATTGAGCTTGGCATAATTTGCCGCAAGATTTTCACGGGCTGGCACCGACGCCGGATGTTCGTGAACCGCGCTCTTAAGGAAAGAGGTTGCGTCCGCATCCCGACCCTCCGCGGATAACACCAAGCCTAGGAGCTCATTCGCTGAATAGTTTTGTGGAACTTTTTGCAACAGACCGTGGAGCTCACGCTCGGCCTGCGCATACTGTTGCTGTGTGTAATACGATTCCGCTGCCGCCAGACCCTTTTGAATATCATCTGCGGATCTCGGGGCCGCGGCTTGGGGCGAATCTGCAAAGGCTGACGCGGAAAACCAAAAGCCGACGCAACATGCGGCAGAGAGAAAGCGCCCGGCTTTCGACACTCGTTTTCCTGTCCAGCGCCTGCGCAGGTTCCACATTGACTTGAGCATTTCGGACAAGGGACCGTCGCCCAGTGCAATCTTAGGCATAAAAGCCGGCCAGAGCAACCCTGACAACCGAAGGGCATCGTTGACACGTTCCACACCACCGACGTAGAAAGAGAGGGCAATCCGGCTGATTCCTAATGGCCTATCAACAACTACCAGGGCGGCTGGAGAAGGAACAGGCGGATATTGTGGGTATTTCAGTTTCGCGGAGGACGTGTCTTCAGTTGCTCTTGAGCTGGTTCGGAGGGTGTGCGATGGCCCAGCAGGCAACGGTTGTCCATCCGGGGCCGCCACCCGCGACGGGGCCAATTGTCTTTGAGAATCTGATCGACCGCAGCGGTATCACCTTCAAGATGAACAACAGCGTGACTCCAAGGAAACACCAGATAGAAGCGATGCTCGCGGGCGTGGCCGTCTTTGACTACAACAACGACGGCCTAATGGATCTCTACTTCGCCAACGGAGCGCGTCTACCCGACATGGACAAGTCCGATCCTGCGTACTGGAACCGGCTCTACCGTAACAATGGCGACGGGACGTTTACCGATGTCACGGAAAAGGCTGGCGTGCGCGGCGCTGGCTTCGGCATGGGCGTTGCGGCGGCCGACTACGACAACGACGGCTGGGTGGATCTCTACGTAACCGGGGTGAACGATAACCAGCTTTTTCATAACAACGGCGACG
>PLZN01000432.1 GCA_003152195.1 Acidobacteriaceae bacterium | reverse complement strand
TCGGGGTTGCGGCCGCCCACGATGATCAAGTCCTTATACACAATGCCCGGACTGGTCATGGCGATGGATTGCAACTGATAGTCGCCCCGCAAATCCTTGCGCAGGTCAATCCGCCCATGTTCGCCAAACTGGGCTATAGGCTTTCCCGTTCGGGCATCCAGCGCGTACAGAAAATTTTGTACACTGGCCAGGATTCTGCTGTCTTCACCGTCCGTCCAATAAGCGAGACCTCGTACGGGTTGGGTACCTTTGACTCCGGACTCAAACTTCCAGATCAATTTGCCCGACGCGCCATCGAGCGCAATCACATCCTGCTTGGCCGTATAGGCGTAGAGAACACGGCCAACAACGATCGGGCTCGTTTCCAGGCCGCCCTGTTGCTTGGCATCGAAGGTCCAGGCAACTTGCAGCTTGCCAACGTTCTTTCGGTTGATTTGAGAAAGGCCGGAGTAGTGGTCGCCCGCAACCTGCCCACCATACGCAGGCCAGTCCAAGACTGGCCGCTTAGTGTCCTGAGTAGCTCCCTGAGCGTGAGGGCTTCGGCAAAAGGCGACAAGCACAAGAGCTGCCGTAAAGGCTGTAAGGTAATTCCTTCCTGTGCCGGTCATCCCTGGCTCCTCACAACCAGCATCCGATCTGAACGGTCGTATTCCGAAATACTTTCCTGACCGCAAACGACCCAAATCAACGTCTGCGTCTCCCACATCTCGCCAAAAACGAGCGAGACCCGAATTTCCTGTACGCTGGTCCTGCCAAGTCCCGCGTGTGCGGCTTTCATTAAGGAAAGCCGCATGAACCTTGTGGAACCCACCGGCCCCTACAGGAAATTCGGGGATATGGGGCACCCCTTGAGTTGCAGCGGGAGGAAGTCTTCCGGTGGGCCCCTTCACCCTCCAACAGTCAGTTCCTTGAGCCGCTGCAGGAGGAAGTCTCCGGTGAGGTTTCTTCATTCCCGCCTATTGTTTTTCGAAAACGACCAGTTCCTTGAAGGGTTTGCCGTCCTTGTCTTTTCCTGCGATATGAAAGGTCTGGGTCTTGCCGTCCTTTGAAAGGATGGCGTAGCTCTTGGCCGGCCTTCCGTTATAGCTCCAGATTTGTTCTGTCCTATACGGATTCACTTTGGTCGCAATTACCGTTACGTTCTCACCGTGGCCTTCAACCGGGACAGCTTTGCCTTGCTGAGGCTTGTACGACCAGCTGCTGGTCTTCCCCGCTGAATTGGTTTCCTGTACGGAGATGGCGCCATCTGGATCGATCGTAACCTGGTCAGCCTGAGGCGGCTTTCCAGGAAACTTGGACTTTTCCGGATTGAACTTCCAGGTGCCTGCCCAAGCGCCGGCAGGGATGTCTTGTGCGCTGAGGTGAAAAGGGATCGCCAGCAATAAGACCGGCATCGCCAAGAGTGAAAAAGCTATCTTTATCACGCTGGATTTCATTTGGCTGCTCCTCTGATGACTCGTTTACTGCTTGTCGTATACCACCACCTGATGGAACGGCTTCCCCGCTTCGTTCGTCCCGGAGAGATGAAATGTCTGCCGCTTGCCATCCTTGGACAAAATAGCCCAACTCTTCGCCATGTGGCCATTGAAATTCCAGACTTGTTCTGTCCGGTGTTCATTCACTTTACGCGCGGTTACTGTCCAATTCGTTCTGCCGCTTACCGGCACTTCCTGCCCTGCTTGCGGTTTGTACGACCAGCTGGATTTCTTGCCTTGCCAATTTGTCTCCAAAACCGTGACCGTCCCGTCGGGCTGGATGGTCAACTGGTCATCCTGCGGGGCTGGCCGTCCTGGGAACTTCGACTAAACTAGGTTAAGCTTCCACCTGCCAGCCCACGGGCCTGCCGGTATATCTTGCGCCCTCAACGCCATTTGCGTGCTGACGAGCAAGACGGCTGCTCCCAAGAGGATTTGTCTTCTTGCGCGGTCTAGCATTCTGCGCACCGGTTTTTATTGCTTTTCGTACACAACAACTTCGCTAAAGGGTAATTCCTTGGTTCCTCCGGGAGCCCTATAGGTTCCAGGCGCCCCATGGAAGGTCTGGACCTTGCCATCCTTCGACAATATGGAATAGCTCTTCGTAATCTTCCCATTACTGTTCCAGATCTGGTTGTTCCGGTAATCGCCCACTTTGACGATTTCTACCGTCACGTTGTCTCTTCCCTGGATCGGCACGGATTTTCCAACTTGTGGTTTGTAAGACCAATCACTCGTCTTTCCATCTGAGCTCACTACGTGGACAGCAACCGTCCCATCCGGCTGAATGGTGACCTGGTCGGCCGTAGGCGGGGGGCCGGGAAACTTTGATTTCGCGGTATTCGCTACCCAGCTGCCGGCCCAGGCGCCGGCGGGCATATCCTGCGCTACTGCAGTCAGTGGTGCCGCGAACAGAAGCAGCGAGGCGGCCATTACGCAACAACGCACTTTCATCAAATCGGATCTCATATTCTTTGTTCCTCCTGGAACTCGTTCCTTGGGTTTCGAGTGGGAAATGCCTTGTTTTGACTCATGATGGCCCGTGCACCGGGTAACGTAAGTGCGCTTTGCTTCCTAGAATCTTTTCGAGATCGAGCGCGAGCTGGTCCAGGCCGCTCTGCGGCGATTCTTTTTGAGTAACGATCTCAGACAGACGGCGTTCCGCCGCTTCCGTCATTTGTGACGACTCTGGGATTGTCGGTTTTTCTCTGGCAACAGGAATGCTTGCTAGAAAGGTTGGCGTATATGGTTTCTCCCTCACCCTGGAGTCCTCATAGGCGGATTTTCGAATAGAGGAGCTCCCCTTGAGCATTTGTTGAATCTGCACCTGATCCGACATTGCCCATTCTATGAACCTATAAGCCTCCTGGGGCTGCTTTGACTCCCTGGGAATCAGGTAGGTGAGACCTTCCAGTTGACTGAATCGCTGGGAGGTATTCGAGGGAATAAGACTGTAACCGATTTTGCCCGCCACCTTGGAGGTCGCGGGATCTTCCAGGAGGGGCGCCTGATCACTCCACAAGAGGCCCATAAATGCGTGCCCCTGTTGCAGCGCTGATTGCGCTTCATTCCAACCGTAGCTCAGAGTATCGGGCGGACTGAACCGGATCAGTTGGACGTACTGTTCGGTAGCCGCGACATTTTGTGGAGAATTGATAACGATGTCGCCGTATTCCCAACCGTGTTGCGTATCCAGAATATTTCCGCCAAATGAGTAAACAAGGTTGAGCCACTCGTACCAAAGGGCCAGGCCCTGCTTGCCGGAAATATAAGTTCCATAAAAATGCTCGTTAGGACGAGTGAAGAACTCGGCTAACTGCATATATTCTTTCCAGGTAGAAGGAACCGCCATCTCGCGGTGATAGCGCGCTTTGAACCTACGCCTGTTCTCAGGATCGTCCAGAAGATCTTTGCGGTAGCAGAGATAGGCCGTCAGACCGGTATAGGGATAACCGTAGACCTTGTCTCCATACCAACTGAGCTCCCGCCACCAGTTGGGAAAGAGCTGCTGTTGCGGTTGAAAGCTCGTATCGTGAACACCCGGATCTGCCAGCAGCGAATCGATGGATCGAACCCGTTGTTTTTGGATGAGCGCGCCCAGCAGCCTATGACGCATCACGACAACGTCATATCCCGAATCCCCTGCCGTGGCGCCATGATCCAGATCGTTCATGATGGTGCGGTCATTCTTGTGCACTATTTCAACGCGCACGCCGGTTTTCTGTTCATACGTCCCGATCATGCCGGATTTCGTAAGACTAGCCAGGAACCATTCGTCGCCAGCCAGTTTGAGCGTCACCGGTTTGCTCTTCGTGCAGCTGATCTGCAACAGAACCGGGATCAGGAGCGCGACGAAGGAAAGAATCCTCCCTATCCGGAGCGGATTTCGAAACATACTTGAACTGCGCTCCCGAGTCGAGGCATGGCGTATTGCGGTTGGGGCTTCGAACCAGGCGTTCCCGGGCTTCATTTTGGGGCTGAGGAACCTGCAAACCAGAGGAACTTGACCGGAGTGTCGTTGGAATTAATGTTCGAATGGGTCATCGTCATATCCGGCCTGATCATATAGCCCATTCCAGGAGGCTGGAGCCGCAACTGCGTGCCGATAAACGCAAGGCTGGTCCCATCCATGGCGACCCAAATCTCTTCCTGGTTTAAGTTATGCGGGTGGGGTTCGCCCATCGTCATGGGATTGAGCGTGACGGTAATGATGTCGCCAACGGTCGCCAAGCCATCTGCCCGCGAGAAAAGATCTCGGACGATGTGGGCCCAGTGCCCGGAAGCGCCAGGGAGCGTATAGGGCGAGGCTTCCATCGGCGTCCTTGCGGGAACCGTGCTCTCATCCGTCACCAGCATATCTTTTCGGGGCGTGAAGCCGGCAGGAACGGGCTCGTTGACCACATACATCGTAAGGTCGTCGCTGCCGGTGTTCTTCATCACAAATTCGAGCCCCTCGGGCACGAAAACAGCAACGTCTTTATGCAGGGTGCCGGTTTTTCCACCTGCGGTTATCTCGCCTGTGCCGCCGTCGATGTAGTAGATCTCCTGTTGACCCACGAGCTTCTCAGATGTGGTCACATCGCGCGGCTGAAGACGCCCATAGGCGACGAAGTTAGCCGCTTGCAGCACAGCGCCCGGTTGCGGTGGAGTCAGGTTGTCTCCGTGAGTCAGAATGTCCCGCAGCACCAATGAGCCATGCTCATGTCGAGGCATCGAGTCGTGCCAGTCTCCGATGAATTTATCGATCCGTCGATCCTGCGGATCGCGGCCGGCCTCATAGCGTATTTCATTCGGTCCGCCGAAGCTGTTTCCACCCGTAGCCGGCGTTTTCACCGGAGGTTTCGCAACGGTTTGCGCATAGCCGGGAAATAGCGCAATGCCGAAAAGCAACAATGCCAGCGAACTGAGGCGTTTTCCGGATGGCGCGATCATGACTCCGAGTTCCCCGTTCACGCTGTCTCCCTGCATCTTCTCAGTCTGGCCTGTCGGGCCTAACAGCCAAACGTTAAGCCTGTTCCCTGGGCCGAACAAGCGAAATAGTACGAAACGCGCCAGCCCGTGCGAGATCTCCCTAAGAATGGATCGGAACAAACTGGATGCAGACAGGCACGTCGAGCTTGATCTCGTTACCAGTTTTTGACAGGCGGCCAGTGGCATTATCAATCTTGAACACCACCACGTTGTTCCCAAACTGGTTGGCAGCCAGCAAATAGGCACCGGTCGGATCGATTGCGAAGTTACGGGGCATGATTCCGCCGGTCAACGACTGCTCCACCAGCGAAAGAGTACCCTTCTCAGGATCGATGGCAAATATGCCGATGGTATCGGGACCCCATCCGGTGTCACCCGTATTGCGCCGGTTTGACTCATACAGGAATTTCCCGTCTGGGCTGATCGCGATCTCCGCGCTGTGATTGTCACCGGTAAAATCGCGCGGAACGGTGTGGGCGCTCTGCAGGTTAGTCAAGGTTCCCTGGGTTGGATCCCAGGCGAAAGCATCGACGATCCCACTCATCTCGCCCAACTGGTATGCGAACTTACCTGAAGGGCTGAAGGTAAAGTGCCGCGGCCCGCCACCCGGCAGGACGGTTGCAAAATGCGGATCGGGCGGTGAAAGCTGTCCGGTCTGCTCATCGAAATGAAAAATAAGTATCTTATCCAACCCCAGATCAGAAACGATCACATAGCGGTTGTCGGGCGAGACCAGGATGGAATGAGGATGGGGTTCGTTTTGGATTGCAGGGTTGACGCTGTGCCCGACATTCTGGATGAAGGAGGTAAGTTCTCCGAAGGAACCGTCATCCTTGACCTTCCATACCGTGACGCTTCCGCTGCCGAAATTGGCCATCAGCGCGTATTTGCCGGTCTTGTCCATCGAAATGAAGCAGGTGCTCGTTCCACCCGTAGGGACGGTATTCAGCAGGCGCAGCTTCCCTGTTGCCGGATCGATGGCAAAAGCGCTCGCATACGAGGCGTGATCGAGCGGCGGCCCCACCGAAAGCGGGTCTTCTGTGACGGCATAGACGAATCGATGATCTGGAGAAACGGTAATAAACGACGGATTGATGATTTCGGCGGCAAGCTCCGGCTCGCTCAGAGCACCGGTCGCAGCATTGAACCGGCTGACGTAGATCCCCTTGCTGTGGCTCTCGCCGACTCCCTGCGTCTTGCTGTGGCGCACGAAGCGGAACCCGGTGTAGGTCCCAAAGTAAACAAAGTAGTCCTTGTCCTGAGCTGAGGCTGTACGGTCGGCGAGAAGCGCAAACACACAGAGGAAGATAAAGCAGAGCGAATACCGGGCTTGTTGCACTGGGCTTGCTGCCTCCTTAGCGGGTAATTCGAACAGAGCGGCCGCTCCATGCAGCCCGTACGATCACGATCAAGGTTATACCACCGGCACAAACTGCAAGCAGACAGGCGTCTCGACCTTGATTTCCTTGCCAGTCTTCGTGAGCATCCCGGTCGCCGGATCGATCTTGAATTGCACCACGTTGTTGCTGATCTGATTCAAGGCGAATAAGTAACGGCCGGTGGGATCAATGCCAAAGCTGCGCGGCATAACTCCGCCCGACGGGAATTGCTGAATCTCTGTCAATGTGCCCTTCCCCGGGTCGATCGCGAAGAGCCCGATGGTGCCGGGGAGTCGATCGATGGCGTGAGGAGGTTGGTCATTGATTCGGCTCAGCCGGTTTGACTGGTAGAGAAACTTTCCATCCGCGCTTATCTGCATCTCGGCGCCAGCGTTTCTGGAGCCGGGCGGCTTGATGGAGATTTCCTGGACCTTGGTCAATGTTCCCTGGGCAGAGTCCCACGCAAAGGTGATAACGGTGCTTCCCATCTCGTTAAGCTGATAACCGAACTTACCCGAGGGATCGAAAAGAAACCGGCGTGGACCGCCGCCTGGCTCGACCGCCGCAAACGAAGGATCGAGAGGCGAAAGCGCTCCGGTCCTGGCGTCGAAATGATAAATGAATACCTTATCGACCCCAAGATCGGAGACGATCACGTAACGGTTATCCGGCGAGACCACAATCGTATGCGGGTGCGGACCCGATTGGACGGGCACATCCGGGGACCCATGTCCCAAATGCTGCACGAAGGCGGTCTGCTCTCCCAGAGACCCATTTTCCTTCACACGCACCACCGAAATGCTGCCACTTCCGAAATTGGCCAGGAGCACGAACTTGCCTGTCTTATCCATGGAAAGATGGCAGGTGCTTGTTCCCCCGGTCGGGATGGTATTCAAGAGACGCAGCTTGCCTGTCGCGTGGTTAATGGCAAACGCGCTCACATACGATGCGTGGTCGAGCGGCGGTCCCAGGGAAAGCGGGTCTTCCGTTAGCGCATAGAGGAAACGATGATTGGGATCGACGACAAGAAACGAAGGATTCAGGATCTCAGCGGCAAGCTCCGGCTCGCCCATTTCACCGGTCGCAGCATTGAACCTGCTGACGTAGATCCCTTTGCTGTGGCTCTCTCCCACTCCGCGGGTGGCGCTCTGGCTTACGAACTTGAAGCCCGTATAAGTGCCGAAGTACATAAAGAAGTCATTGCCCTTCGCCGTGGCAGCCTGGCAAGCCAAAGCGGCGAGCAAAAAGAAAAAAAGCAAGCAGAACGTGCGGCGGTTCCCTCTCACGAGTTTGAATCTCCTTGCTGCAGCGTAGTGATCGAACAGCGCCCGCTGCGTTCCATCAACCCACGGGCACAAACTGAAGACAAACGGGAGTATCCACCATTATGTCCTTGCCGGTCTTCGCCAGCTTGCCGGTACTTTGGTCGATGCGGAAAACAACGATGTTGCTGGTCAATTCGTTCGCAGCCAGCAGGTAGTTCCCAGTGGGATCGATGGCAAAGCCGCGCGGCATGATCCCGCCGGTAGGCGTCTGTTCCACTAAGGTCAGAGTGCCCTTCTGGGGATCGACCGCAAAAACACCGATGGTATCAGGCCCTCTTACATTGTCGTTGCGAAGACGCCGATTGGTCTGGTACAAAAATTTGCCGTTGGGCGTGATCCTGATTTCCGCAGTGTGGTTGCTGCCCGCAAAATCGGGGATTTGGGCCGAGGCGTCCTGAACATGGGTCAGGGTACCCTGTACGGGATCCCAGGCGAAAACACTCACTACCCCGTTCAGTTCATTCATCAGGTATCCGAATTTGCCCGCGGAGTCGAAAATGAAGTGCCGTGGGCCGCTGCCCGTCGGGACCCCGGCAAACGCCGGGTCAAGCGGAGAGAGCGCACCGGTATTTTGGTCGAAACGATAGATGAGCACCTTATCGAGCCCGAAATCCGCTACGATCACAAACCGGTTGTCAGGCGAAACATCGTTGGAGCTGGGATGTGCCTGGGTTTGCGTCCCGCTATGGCCGATGTGCCGCACGAATGCGGTCTCCTCGCCCAGAAAGCCGCCTTCTCTCACCCGCAGGATCGAGATGCTGCCGCTGCCGAAACTAGCGGTAAGCACGTACTTCCCCGTCTTATCGACCGACAGATAACAAGTGCTCGTGCCACCGCTCGGCACCGTATTCAGGAAATGCAGCTCACCTGTTTTGGGATCAATTGCGTAAGCGCTGATATAAGACTCGTGATCGCGCGCGGGCCCGATGGAAAGAGGATCTTCGCTGGCTGCGTACAGAAATCGATGATCGGGAGAAACAGCAAGAAACGAAGGATTGCTTATTTTGGCGGCAAGCCTGGGCTCGGTAAGATCTCCGGTTGCAGGGCGAAACCGGCTGACATAGATTCCTTCGCTGTGACTCTCGCCTGCCGGAGTTCCGTGCAGGACGTACTTAAATCCGGTGTAAGTCCCAGCGTACAGAAAGTACTCGTTATCCTCACCTTGAGCCGCAAGGCTGCTGCAAAGCGCCAAACCCAGCGCGAAGGCGAGAACGATCGTAGAACGGCTACCCTTCATGGAATATCTCGTATCTAGGCTCTTGAATGTGCCGGCACAAAAACTATGCACACCGGCACGTCGATCTTCAAGTGAGTGCTGGTTGGCGAGAGCTTACCGGTTTCCGCAATGATTCGGAAAAGCGTGACACTGCCGGAGACCTGGCCTGCTTCAAACAGATAAGCGCCGGTTGGGTCGATCGCGAAGCTACGCGGGGTGTGGCCTATCGTTGGCTCCTGTTCAACTTCTGAAAGTGTGCCCTTTACCGGGTCGATGGCAAATACGCCAATGCTGTCCGGGCCAGGCAAATTTGGACCTCGGCCCCGGCGATTGGACTCATAAAGAAATTTTCCGTTGGGGTGAATCTGGATTTCAGCGCTGTCGTTGAAGCCGATAAAATCGTTTGCCAGGGTATTGGTATCCTGCAACCGGGTGAGTGTACCAGCCGAAGAATCCCATGCAAAGGCTGAAATGATTCCGCTCATCTCGCTGAGCGAATAGCCGAATCTCCCGGATGGATCAAACGTAAAATGGCGCGGCCCCCCGCCGGCTGCCGCCTCGACATAGGAAGCGTTTTCTGGAGACAGCCTTCCCGTCGCCGCGTCGAATTGGTAGATGAATACTTTATCGATCCCGAGATCCGAGACAATGGCGTAACGGTTGTCGGGTGAAACATCGACGGAGTGTGGGTGAGGCTTCGACTGAACCAGCGGATCCTTGCCGTGCCCCAGGTGCTTCATGAACCCGGTTTCTTCACCCAACGAACCGTCATCCCGGATACGCAACACCGAAACGGTGCTGCTGCCGAAGTTCGCCATCAGCACATAACGGCCGGTTTTGTCGATGGAGAGGTAGCAGGTGCTTGACCCTCCCGTAGGAACGGAATTCAGGAGATGCAGCTTGCCCGTCGTTGGATCAATCGCAAAGGCGGTCACAAAGGATTCGTGGTCGAAATTAGGACCGAGCGACAGCGGGTCTTCCGTCAGCACATAGAGAACTCGTCCGTTGGGATGCACGGCGAGAAATGCTGGATTGACGATCTCCGCCGCCAGCTCCGGCTTGCTTACTTCTCCCGTCGCCGGGCGAAAGCGGCTGAGATAGAGCCCTTTGCTCGTGCTCTCTCCATGAGGGAGCATGTCATAGCCGATATAACCGAAGCCGGTGTAAGTCCCAAAATAGACGAAGTATTCATCGGCAGGCGCGGATGCGCTCCAGGCGTAGGGAATCGACGAGACGATCGCGATAAGAAACAGGGCGAAAGAGCGAAGCGGCTTCATGCGTTGTACTTTTTCACCGAGGCGTCGAAGCTCCGCGCCCGGCGGGCCGGGAAAAGGAGCGGAGAAAAGATACATCATTTCTTGGCGGGAACCGCGTGAGTCCAGTTGTCACCCTGAGGGAATCGAGCGAAGTAAAGAAATTTCACCGGCGTGTCGCCGTCATTGATGTTGGAGTGGACGGTTATTCCATCGGGGCGCAGCATGTAAGCCATCCCGGGCCGTTGGACCCGAAGCTCCGTGCCTAAGAGCACGAGGCTGTTGCCGTCGATGGCGGCCCAAACCTCCTCCTGGCCCGGCCTGTGAGGATGCGGCTCGCCCATCGTCTTGGGGTTGATCGTTACCGTGATGACGCTCTGTTCCATTGCCAGCCCATCGCCCGGCGAAAATACCTCTTTGACAATGTGCGCCCAGTGGCCCGACGCGCCACCGACAATAAATGGGTCTCCGCCCGCGGGAGTTCTTTGGCGCGCCACTCCCTCATCTTTAACTACCATCTGGGTTTTAGGATGGAAGGGAATGCGCCCCGGGTTCCCTACGATTCCGTTGTCGTCGGGCAACGGCTCATTGATGACATACATCGTGAGCGGCTCATCGCCAATCGATCTCATCACGAACTCAAGTCCGACGGGCATCAACACTGCAACATTCTTGTGTAGCTTGGCCGTATCGCCTCCGGCCGTGATTTCGCCCTCGCCTCCCAGAATGTAATAAATCTCCTGCTGGCCTTCGAGCCGGGAAGGCGTCGTCCAGGCGCCGGGAGCTAAGCGGCCATACGCAAAAAAATTGGTAAACTGCAGAACCGCACCCATCTGCGCCGGGTCGAAGTTGTCGCCTTTGGTGAGAATGTCGCGCAGAATGAGCGAGCCGTGCTCCACACGCGGCATGGAATCATGCCAATCGCCAATGAACATGTCGATTCGCCGATTCATCGGATCCGGAGTGCTCTGATACTTGACGAGACCGGGACCCGGGTAGGAATTGATTCCATTGATCGCGTTCTGCGTCCCGCTGCTTTGTGGCGCAGTCTGCGCCACCGCCAGAGAACCCAAGGCGAGCACAAGTCCGGAAACTGCTCGAAGAGCAATTGTTTCAGGCCGCATGTTCACGGTCTCCTTTCCCATTCTACTTCCTGGTTTCATGCGGATGATAGCGGGCAAAGTAGAGGAATTTTACCTGCGAATCTTCGTTCTGATTCACGTTGGTATGGGGTGTCAGGTTATCCGGGACATGATAGAAGGCCATGCCCGGAGTCTGCTTGCGCAACGCATTGCTGACAAATGCCAGGCTGGTTCCGTTCAGCGCCGTCCATACTTCCTCGATGTCGGTATGGTCTACGACGTGCGGCTTGGCGATGGTGAGCGGATCGAAGGTCACCGTCAGCACACTTTGCAGAGTGCCCAAGCCATCCGCGGTCACGAAAAGCGTCTTGACAATGTGGCACCAGGAATTATCCGTCGATGTAACCGGGAGCTTGTTCTCATCCTTGACCAGCATGGCAGCATTCGGCCGGAAACCCGGAGGAGTCGGCTCGTTGATCACGTACATGGCAAGCGGCTGATCCCCGGTGCTCTTGATGGTGAACTCCAGGTTTGCCGGCATCAGGACGGCGATATTTCGATACAGCTCGGCGGTCTGTCCGCCCGCCGTCACCGTGCCTTGGCCTGACTCGACAAAATAGATCTCCTGCTGACCATCCAGGCGCGTTGGCTGGGTCGATGCCTGCGGCGCCAGCGTCGCGTAGGTGTAGGAGTTGACGTAGCGGAGAACCGCGCCCTTTTGCGTGGGATTGGCCGCATCACCGCGGGTGAGAATGTCGCGCTCTTCGAGCGATCCGCGCACCGTGCGCGGCGTCGCATTATGCCAATCGCCGAAGTACAGATCGATCCGGTCCCCGGTAATCTGCGCCATAGCAAGCGGCGCCAGCAAGGCACAGAAAGCCCACAAACCCAAGGATGCGAGGATCCTCCGTATCATCAATAGTCTCCCTACCCAAATCCGATTTCGCGCCGCATGCGGATCATTTTACTGACCTTGCTACGTAAACAAGTTTTTGCCCGGCGAACAAGCGAAATAGTGCGAAACGGCCTGCTTGGCCTTAATCTGCATTTCTTACAGAGCAATTGGCATCAGAACTTGATGTTTTTTCGCGGAAAGTGCAACAAAACTTGGGGTGCCCCATCCTTTGCGGTCTTTGCAAAGGATGGGGCACCCGTTTTTTCGCGGCACCAACTACCGTGCCCACGACAGCTACTTCCTGGCTTCATGCGGATGGTAGCGCGCAAAATAGAAGAACTTGGCCTGGGAATCTTCGCTGGGGTTGAGGTTTGTGTGCGGGGTCTGGTTATCCGGAATGTGATAGAATGCCATCCCCGGCGTTTGCTCTCTCAGCTGATTGCCGACAAAGGCGAGGCTCGAACCATTCAAGGCCGACCACACCTCTTCCGTATCGGTATAGTCCACCAGGTGCAAGTGGGGCCTTGCGATCGTAAGCGGATCCAGCGTCACCGTCAGGACGGCCTGCAAGGTAGCCAGCCCGTCTGAAGTGACAAAGATCGTCTTGACGATGTGGGTCCAGAACTCGTCGCTGGAGGTGATGGGAAGCATGTTTTCATCGCGAACCAGCATGGCGGAATTCGGACGAAATCCAGGAGGCGTCGGCTCATTGACCACGTACATGGTGAGCGGCTCGTCGCTGGTGTTCTTGAACGCGAACTCCAGGTTCGCCGGCATCAGAACCGCCACGTTTCGGTAGAGGTCGGCGCTTTGTCCCCCCGCGGTCGCCGTGCCGCGGCCGGACGCGACAAAGTAGATCTCTTGTTGCCCGTTCAGGCGCGTCGCTTCTGTCGAGGTATGGGGAGCCAGGGCCGCATAGCTATAGGAATTGGCAAAGCGGAGAACCGCACCCTTCCGGGCCGGGTTCACTCCGTCGCCGTGGGTGAAAATCTCCCGCTCCTCAAGCGATCCGTTCGCCATGTGCGGCGTCGATGCGTGCCAATCGGAAAAATAGAGATCGATCCGATTGCCGGTTGCGTTGGCCGCATCGCTCGGAAGCGCGTTCGTTTGCGCCCCGGCCATAGAAGCCAGAACGAACATCCCTGCGGTGCACAGAGCGATGGTTTTACCGCGCATGCCTATTTCCTGGTTTCGTGCGGCCTGTAACGGGCAAAGTAGAGGAACTTGGCCTGCAATTCGCCGCTTGGGTTGATGTTGGTATGAGGCGTCAGATTATCCGGAATGTGATAGTAGGCCATACCGGGTGTCTGCTCGTGCAGTTGGTTGCCGACCAGCGCAAGACTGTTGCCGTAGAGCGCCGTCCACACTTCTTCAATGTCGCTGGTGTCCTCGTTGGCCGCGGGATGTGGCTTGCCAATCGTGAGCGGATCGAGCGTGACGGTCACCACACTTTCCAGCGTGCCAAGACCATCCGCGGTTACAAATAAAGGCTTCGCAATGTGGGCCCAAAAGCCATTGCTCGAGGAGATGGGGATTTGATTCTCATCGCGGACAAGCATATTCGCGTTCGGCCGAAATCCGGGAGGAGTTGGCTCGTTGATGACATACATAGCGAGCGGCTCGTCGCCGGTGCTCTTGAGCGTGAACTCCAGATTCGCCGGCATCAACACCGCGACGTTCCGAAACAGGTCGGCAGTTTGGCCGCCCGCTGTCACTGTGCCCCGGCCTGACGCGACAAAATAAATCTCCTGTTGCCCTTCGAGACGTGCCGGCTTGGTGGATGCGCCTGCCGCCAACGTCGCATACGTATAGGAGTTAATAAAGCGGAAAACAGAGCCCGCGCGTGTCGGATTGGCGCCATCGCCGCGGGTAAGAATGTCTCTCTCTTCAAGCGATCCACGGATCACACGCGGCGCCGAGGTATGCCAATCGCCAAAGTAGAGGCTTATGCGATCACCCGTAGTCTGCGCCGGCGCCGAACGCGAAAGGGCGGCACAGAAAACCAGAAAAATGAGAGCCCTTCTCATTGTCGCCATCGTTCTCGTCCTTTCGCCCTGCTCTTATCACGTTCATTCTCCGCTGCTTCGCGGCCGGCGACAAACCCATTTCGCACTATTTCGCTTGTTCGGACAGGAAATACTTGTTTAGGTAGAAGAGCGGCAAATGAAGAAAGCTTCTTTATGGCGACGGTCATGCGCAGGACTACCCTGGTACTTTCTCTTCCCATCATGGCCTATTTGGCAGTCGCTTATCTCCCACTAGCACATGCCCAGAGCAAGCCGTTTCACAACGCGCCGGCGGCGGCACAAGCGGAGAAAAATCCCCTCGACGGGCAGGCATCCGCAGTATCGACTGGCAAGACAAGTTATGCGAGCCACTGCGCCAGCTGCCACGGAGTTTCCGGGGAAGGGACGGGCAATGTGCCGCCGCTCGCGCACGGAACACTGCAGGGTGTTCCCGATGGCTCGGTCTTCTGGTACATCACCAAAGGTGACCTGGGCAACGGCATGCCGTCCTGGGCAAGCTTGGCCAAGGCTGAGCGTTGGCAGCTGGTCACCTATGTGAAAGTGCTCAGCGCAGCCCGTGCGGGCAGTGCTCTGGCCGCCGCACCGGCCGCAACCGCACCGGCCGCAAACGTAATCTCGAACGCGCCCCCGCCCAAAGCGCCCTTCACGGATTATCGTTTTGAGAAGCCGGGAACAATCCGCCACATTACGCTGCAGGACCTTCCCCAGCCTTACGCCTCCA
>PLZN01000096.1:3589-3728 GCA_003152195.1 Acidobacteriaceae bacterium | reverse complement strand
GTCAACGGCAAACTTACTCTGGGCGAGAATATTGCCGATCTTGGCGGACTAAAGCTCGCCTTCCTCGCCTTCCTTGACCGGGCACAGAAGAATGGCGTTGATCTCCAGCAGAAGGGCAGCGCGGAGTACGCCGGCTTAA
>PLZN01000096.1:0-3467 GCA_003152195.1 Acidobacteriaceae bacterium | reverse complement strand
TACGGAAAGCCGCACACGCGGCCATCGCTAGGGTCGCGTAGCAGGAAATCCGGGTTCGCTCCGGTCGGGATGACAAAGGTTAGCGACGAGTGTCAAGATGCATGGGTTGCCCATTGGCGGGATAGCCCTCAAGTTTGTAACCAAACTAAGATTTGTCATCCCGACCGGANNGTGGAGGGACCTGCGGTTTCTTTGCGCTTGACCCCGTCGCTCTACTGTTTTGCTGTCGACTCCGGCATTCTGGGTGTTTCGGGTACAGCAGCGCCATCCGCTCGCGGCTCTGAAGCTCCATAGTTGATCTTCGTCGTGCTGTCGTGGAGTACGGCCTGTCCGCGTCCCATCGCGGCAGAATACTCTTTCCGGACATCAAGTACGTGGCCCATGCCCCGAAGCCTTGTCAGCGATTCGGCGGGCACCCGGGACTCAATCACAATATTGCACCCAAGTTTGGGGCTCACAGTAAAGCGCGCCTCTTCCAGCGCGGCCTGAATGTTCATGTGGTAGTCAACGATGTTTGAGACAAATTGCGCGTGGGCGAGCGGCTGATTCATACCCCCCATAATCCCAAAACCAATGTGTTCATAGCCGTACTCCATGAACGCGGGAATGATGGTGTGGAAAGGACGCTTGTGGCCAGCAAGCGCGTTGGGCGATTTGGCATCGAGGCTGAAGAGTCCGCCGCGATCTTGAAGAGCGAATCCCATGCCCTTGACCGTCACATCGGAGCCAAAGTCTTCGTAGTTGCTTTGGATGAGAGAGAGGATGTTTCCTTCGCGGTCAACCACTGAAAGATACGTCGTATCACTTCGACCCAGTGCTCCGGGAGCTACCTCGCAATTCGCCTTGTCAGGATCGATCGCGGCGGCGCGCTTTGCGGCGTACGGCTTCGAAAGCAGCTCCGTCACCGGGATAGATCCAAACTTAGGATCTCCGTCGTAGGCGGTCACGTCGGCATAGGCCAGTTTCATCGCCTCGATCCTGGTGTGCAGCTCGGCTGGACTGGCGGGCCCATCGGGAGAGGGGGCCGAGTTCTCCATGATGTTGAGCATCTCGAGAGCCGCCATGCCGTCGCCGTTGGGTGGAAGTTCGTAAACAGTCCAATCGCGATATTTTGTTGAGATAGGCTCGACCCACTCTGCGGAGTATTGGCTCAGGTCATCAGCGGTCATGGTGCCGCGCAGTTCAGCCGACGTCTTCAAGATAGCCTCTGCAATCGCGCCCTTATAGAATGCGTGTTCGCCCTCTTTGGCGATGATGGTTAAAGTCCGCGCCAAATCGGGGTTGCTGAAGATCTCGCCCGTATCGGGTGCCTTATTTCCTGGCAGGTACACCCGCACGCTCTCCGGGTACTCCATCAGGCCATGCACCGCGCCATTCCAGTATTCATGATCCATTTCCGGCACTGCGAAGCCGTGCTCGGCGTAGAAGATTGCTGGTTGAAACAACTGGCTCCAGCGAAGCTTGCCGAAACGGTCATGAAGTTTGGTCCATCCGTCCACGGCGCCAGGCACAGTTACCGAATTGATTCCTCGTTGGGGCATCTTGGTGATGTGTTTTGCCTGGAGATAATCGATGGTGAGGGCCTTGGGCGCCCAGCCGCTGGCATTCAATCCATATAATTTGCCGGTCTTCTCTTCCCAATAAATCGCGAACAGGTCACCGCCGATTCCATTCATCATCGGCTCGGTCACGCCCAGCACCGCGTTCGCCGCGATCCCCGCATCAATGGCGGAGCCGCCTTGCTCGAGGATTCGTGCGCCGGCTTGAGAAGCCTGGACATAGCTGGTTGCCACAATGCCATAAGGAGTCACGACCATGGAACGCCCGTAGGAGCGCTCCTGCGCTTGTGCAGCGTTCGCGCCGATGACCATGACGGCAAAAATAAGAAAAGCTTTGAGCATGTTCGATCCAATCCGAGCAGCGTTCACTGAATAACGAAAGCGTTGGCCCAAATCACTGAAACCGCAGGTCCCTCCACTGCGCTACGCTTCGGTCGGGATGACAAACAGTAGAGGCAAGCGCGGAGCGCATGTCCAACCACAATCAGACGATCCTGAACCAATATATGACTTGTCATCCCGACCGAAGCGTAGCGCAGTGGAGGGACCTGCGGTTTCGGTCGAGATAGCAACTTCTTCGCGCGGTTTAGGGATGTAATTTGCTCTCCGGCGCGCTTAGCGGTGCATACCGCAGCATAAGGACATAGTAGATGAGACCCGCGACAAAGAAGCCGACAAACCACGCGTAGTCATAAAGGAATCGCACAGGTGGTACTGCAAGCCCAATCAGCGCCACAAACACGCCGGCCACAAGCGCCACGATCGCCCGCGGATTGATCCCACGCGAATACTCGTAGAGACCGCCGCGGCGATACAGCGAGGCAGCGTCCAGGTGGGTGCCACGAATCAGGAAGTAGTCCACGGCCATGATGCCCGCCACTGGGCCGAGCAATCCGGAGTAGCCGATAAGCCATCCAAAAATGTAGGTACCGAACGTGCTCATCAGCTTCCACGGCATCATGGCAAGACCCAGAAAGCCGGTGATGAGTCCGCCGGTGCGAAAGTTGATCAAGCGGGGCGCAAGATTCGAGAAGTCGTTCGAAGGCGAGACCACATTGGCGCCGATGTTCACGTTGAGCGTCGCCACCAGCAGAGCGACCAGCGCAAGCAAAGCCGCCAACGGCTGATGGAATCGTCCCAGCAAGGTGATAGGCGACCACACCGGCTCACCAAAGATAGTCTCCGATGCCGAAGTGCACGCGATGCCGATAAACGAGTAGAGCGTCATGGCCACCGGCAAGCCGAAGGCCTGGCCGACAATCTGCGAATCCTGTGATTTGGCGTAACGGGTAAAGTCGGGAATGTTCAGGGAGAGCGTAGCCCAGTAGCCGACCATCGCCGTCAACGACGGAAAAAAGAAGTGGAGAAAGCTGCTCGTGCTGTGGAAGCGGCTGGGCGCCGAGAGCATGGGTCCGACGCCTCCTGCCTTATGCAGCATCCAGAAGAGCAGCGTCAGCGACATGACCAGCATGAACGGCGCCGAGAAGCTCTGCAAAAAACGGATCGACTCCACGCCACACCAGACAACAAACATATTGAGCAGCCAGAAGCCGAGAAAGCTTGCCCACAGGACGGCGGGCAGGTGTGCCGTCGTTGGCCAGAGCACGGCCAGCATCGCTGCGATCGCCTGCCCGCCCAACCATGACTGAATCCCAAACCATCCGCAGGCCACCAGGGCGCGCAGCATAGCGGGAAGATTGGCGCCCCGCGTGCCGAAGCTGGCGCGCACGAACACAGGAAAGGGAATGCCGTACTTCGTGCCCGCGTGCGCATTCAGGAGCATCGGGATGAGTACGACCAGGTTGCCCAGTAGGATAGTGAAGATTGCCTGCTTCCAGTTCATGCCGCCGGCAATCAGCGAAGAGGCAAGCATGTAAGTGGTTACCTCCATCGACATGGAGAACCACA
>PLZN01000315.1 GCA_003152195.1 Acidobacteriaceae bacterium | reverse complement strand
CGGAGCTAATTTGGACAAGTGTGAGCCAAAGTCCTGATTTTCATAACGCTCCTTGCCTTACAAAGGTGCTGTCACTGTAAGTACCAAACCCCTGGCATACGCGAAATGTTTCGCTCGCAACATAAGACTGCACGTTAGTTGTAGGGATGTTGGCGAAGGTCAACTCAGACTGCTGAGCAAAGGGATATAGCAACAGGAGAAGTACGTTAGACCTGTGGCTTGTTCTGCCGTGACTTTTTGCCGTAGCGCACAGCTGGGAGGATGCTGTTCCATGGCACCGGAGAGGCCAGAATCATGGAGGTGTTGGTCGAGACATACGGCATCATCGAATCAATCACCTCTTCCATATGTCTCACGTCGCGCACCGCGACTTGGACGATAAAAGATTCAGCGCCGGTAACCCGATGACATTCCAAAACCTCAGGCAGGTTGCGCACCACGGCGGCAAATTTCGCCAGCTTGTCTCCCGCGACGGTGACATGAACAAACGCACGCACCGGAAGTCCCACCTGGGCCGGATCGACAAGAGTGCGATAGCCGAGAATCACGTGGCTCTCCTCCAGCCGGCGGACCCTTTCAATCACCGCGGGTGTGGACAGTCCGACCCTGCGGCCAAGCTCCGCAAACGCGATACGCGCGTTGGCTTGGAGCTCCGCCAGAATTTCGCAATCGATATCGTCAATCGACGGATGAACCAATCCAGTCATAAGTAAGTTAATAACCCCCTTATCGAACGAGTGTCCTTAAATTATGAGGTCAGGGCCCCACTTGTCGATTCTTTATGGTGTGAATTGCTCGAGTTTTCATATTTTCGTGATTCACGCGCGACCAGGCGATGACTATGATTCAACCTGTGCGAGGTTGCGAAGCTAAGCGGCAACCTGATAGAAGGAGCAAGTCCCCATGGCAGATGGAAACCGTCGAGCGTTAGGCGATGTTGCAGCGCGCCAGTTAGCCAACACAACCAAAACGCCGCCCCAGCTTACAGCCATTACCCCGCGCTGGTTGGTCCAGCTACTCGGTTGGGTTCCGGTCGAATCTGGCACCTACAGAGTCAACAAGGTCAAGAACGATGCGGAGATCGAAGTCTCCTGCGGATCGCGCGATGAACGGGAATTGCCTGAGACCTTTGTCGATTATGTGGAAGCGCCGCGCGAATATGCGCTGAGTGCGATCTCGACGGTGGTGGATGTACACACCCGCGTCTCCGATCTTTTTAGCCATCCGCACGACCAGATCCGTGAGCAGTTGCGGCTGACGGTGGAAAAGGTGAAGGAGCGCCAGGAGAGCGAGCTGATCAACAACGCGGACTACGGCCTGCTCAACAATGTCGATCCTGCGTTCAAGATCAATGTCCGCCAGGCTGCGCCCACCCCCGACGACCTGGACGAACTGCTCTCCCTGATTTGGAAGGAACCGGCCTTCTTCCTGGCGCATCCACGCGCTATTGCCGCCTTTGGCCGTGAGTGCACCCTGCGCGGTGTCCCTCCGCCCACGGCGACGATTTTCGGTTCGCCATTCCTGACCTGGCGTGGCATTCCGCTCATTCCTTCCGACAAGCTAACCATCGACGGGGCAGGGAAGACCAATATCCTGTTACTGCGCACCGGCGAGAGGAAGCAGGGCGTGGTAGGACTCTTCCAGCCCGGGCTGCCAGGCGAACAGACTCCTGGCCTCTCGATACGTTTCATGGGGATTGACCGCAACTCGATGGCCTCGTACCTGGTCTCGCTGTATTGCTCGGCGGCGGTACTTGCCGAAGATGCGCTGGGTGTGCTGGCGAATGTTGAAGTCGGACAATACCATGAGTACAAGTGATCCGAACAGCGATTTCACAGTAGATGTCGAGCGAAGCGAAGGACCTCTTCGTGGTTTTCCGCCCAAGAAAACCACTCCTCACGATCTCCGTGAGGATACGGTAACTGTGAAATCGCTCGATGCCGAGGCTTTTGCTGCCCGGCAGGGACTGCCGCTGAACCAGAACAGCCTCACGGGTTCGCTTCCCGATGTGGCTACGTTGACACGGCTGGCCAACGAGCTTTTTCGCTAGCAGCAGGGTCCGGCTTTTCCGGCTGGCGTTGCGCCTTCCATGCCTGATCTTCCCCAGGGCGCCCCGGACTTCGAAACCCGGCTGCCGCAGTTGGGCATGCCGCTGCCTTCGATACCCTCCATTCCGACGGCAGGAAAATTCCCCATCGCCGCGGATGTGCCGGGATTGTCCTCGGTCGCGCCGGGACTTCCCGCGTACATGCCGGGGGAATCTGCGGCGGTTTCTCTTCCTGCTGCCTCACCTCTCCCTGGAGCAGGATTGCCGCAACATGACCCGCGCAGCGCCGCAGCCGGATTTCCTCTGTCCCCTTTCTCCCTTCCCATGCCGCTGTTCGAAGGTGCGTTTCCGTCCTTCGAAGCAGGTGTGCCGGCGCTCGCGCCTTTGCCACCACTACGGTCTGAGGACGATGCAAAATCAGTGTTGACCACGGCCTCTCCGTTCTACTTCCTGGAAAATGCCGGCGGCCTCAACAGATCCGCCACGGCTCCTACGGCTGGGACATCGGCTGTCTCGTATCCGGCGGCCTCTCCGTTCTCGCTTCCGATGCCGTTGTTTGACGCGGCGTTGTTCCCATCCTTCGCAGCAGGTGTGCCCACGCTCGCGGCCCTGCCACCGTTATTGAATGAAGACGATGCAAGAGCCGCTTTGACTGAGACTTCGCCGTTCTACTTTCTGGAGGACGGCGGCCTGGTGACCAGATCCGCCCCGAAGAACGCAACCACCACGGCGCCGATGTCGGATCCTGCGGCCGAGCGCGACTTTAAGCTTCCCCGCCAGCAGTTTGACATCGGCTCGGTGCGCCGCGACTTTCCCATTTTGCAGGAACGTGTCAACGGCCGTCCGTTGATCTGGCTGGACAACGCCGCGACCACTCAAAAGCCGCAGAGCGTCATCGACCGCATTTCGTACTTCTACGAACACGAGAACTCGAACATTCATCGTGCGGCCCATGACCTTGCCGCGCGCGCGACCGATGCCTTTGAGGATGCTCGCTCTAAGGTGGCGCACTTCCTCAATGCTTCTTCCTCCAAGGAGATCGTCTTCGTCCGCGGCGCAACCGAGGCCATCAACCTGGTAGCCCAGGCATGGGGACGGCGCCACATCAACAAGGGCGATGAGATCGTCATCACCTGGATTGAGCATCACGCCAACATTGTTCCCTGGCAGATGCTGTGCGCGGAAAAAGGCGCGTGCCTGCGTGTAGCTCCGGTCGACGACGATGGCCAGATTTTGCTCGATGAATACGAGAAGCTGCTGGGACCCAAGACGCGCCTGGTCTCCTTCACCCAGGTTTCCAATGCCCTGGGCACGATGACTCCAGCGCATCAGATGGTCCAGATGGCCCATCGTTATGGAGCCCGCGTGCTGGTGGACGGCGCGCAAGCCGTTTCCCACATGCCGATCGATGTGCAGTCCCTCGATTGCGATTTCTATGTCTTCTCCGGCCACAAGGTCTTCGCGCCGACAGGGATCGGAGTGCTCTATGGCAAGCCTGAGGTGTTGGCCGAAACTCCTCCATGGCAAGGCGGAGGGAATATGATTGTTGACGTCACCTTTGAGAAGACGACGTACCAGCCTCCTCCAGGACGCTTTGAAGCGGGCACGGGCAACATCGCAGACGCGGTTGGGCTGGGTGCGGCCATCGATTACCTGGACCACATCGGTATGCCGAATATTGCGCGCTACGAGCACGAACTCCTGGTCTACGCGACCCAGGGCCTCTTGCGGGTTCCCGGCCTGCGCATCATCGGCACGGCCAAAGAAAAGGCGGGTGTGCTCTCGTTTGTGCTGGAGGGTTTCCGGACCGAGGAAGTGGGCGCCGCTCTCAACCGCGAAGGGATCGCCGTCCGCTCGGGCCACCACTGCGCGCAGCCCACGCTGCGCCGGTTCGGCGTCGAAACCACGGTGCGCCCGTCGCTGGCGCTTTACAACAGCTTCGAAGATATCGATGCTTTGATCGCGGCGTTGTTCCGCTTGAAAAGCCTCGGCGCATAGCTTTCTGACCTCAGCACGGATCATAGATAATTAAGAGTCCCGGCAATGCCGGAACGGCTGAAATT